>CAVKUD010000001.1:0-67672 GCA_963659315.1 Senegalimassilia sp.
CAGAGAAAGAAGCCAAGGCATCCAAGGAGACTAAGGAAATCACAGAGGGAATCCACAAGATGTGGAGGAGCCTTGTGAATAAGGACTAATATAAAAACTCATGTATTAAATTCATATGAAGAATGGCATACAGTATATATTGCAGAAAAATGACAATAAACATTTTACCCTGCAAAACAACTGTATGTCATTTTTATTATTATAAGGAAAATTATTATTTATATAAAAAATAAGAATCCCAGAATACCAGAGAAGCTGCCAGAGGCAGCTTCAATTGGTATTCAAACAGAAAACTTGTAAGCAGAAGGACATCATGCGGGGATAGGCAGAATTTGTGACTTGTGCAGGATATTAGATTTTCTTGATGCTCTGTACGCTTCCCAACAACTCGGCAACAGGACGTTGCCGAGAGTGAGACCTGAGCCATGGATGGCGAATGTCGAGCGGTTGTGTCAAGCATAAACCAATAAAATCAGAGCATTTAGAAAATCTTATATCCGTAACCCGTCACAAATTTTGCCTATACCTGCATGATGTCCGTAAACAATCCCATTTTTAAACAATTTTTAAGAAACAAACGTTGATAAGTCTGCTATTATAAGACTAAATAGTGGATTAGGAGGATACTGATGACAATACTTGTATGTGATGACGATAAGGAAATAGTGGAAGCCATAGAGATATACCTGATACAGGAGGGCTACGAGGTCGAGAAAGCCTATGACGGAGAGGAAGCCCTCGCCATCATGCAGAGCAAGAAAATCGACCTGCTCATCATAGATGTGATGATGCCAAAGCTTGACGGAATAAGGGCAACTCTTCAGATTCGTAAGGCAAGCAGTATACCTATTATAATCCTGTCTGCAAAAACTGAGGATGCAGACAAGATACTGGGACTGAATGTAGGGGCAGACGACTATGTGACCAAGCCCTTTAATCCCCTTGAGCTGGTAGCCCGTGTCAAATCCCAGCTCAGACGCTACACCACCCTGTCAAATGTAGATGAAAGTAAGGACACAATCTATGAGACAGGCGGACTTGTGATAAATGATGATTTGAAAAAGGTAATGGTTGACGGCGAGGAGGTCAGGCTCACACCGATTGAATACAATATACTTTTACTTCTGATGAAAAATAAGGGCAAGGTATATTCCATCAACCAGATATATGAGAGCATATGGAATGAAGAAGCCATCGGGGCAGACAACACAGTGGCAGTCCATATACGTCATATCAGAGAAAAAATCGAGATTAATCCAAAAGACCCAAGATATTTAAAGGTAGTCTGGGGCGTTGGATATAAGATAGAGGAGAGCCGATGAAAGAATACACAATTGGCAAAAAAGCCGCTGCAATACTAATACATCAGTTATTTGTCATAATGATGGTCACAGGTATATATGCAGCGGATTATTGTATAAAGGAAAAATTGTATTCACAGAGTATAAATTATACTGTGCTGGCAATAATAGGGCTGACCTGCAGCTTTGTAGTGCTTGCATATCTGACGAATGTAACAGGAAGAAAATCATCTGACGACCCGACAATCTATTACAACTTTGTGGATAAGATATATTCAGATATCCTGCTTGTGATTTTTACAGTTATAATCGTGTGCATATGTATGATAGCAGGCAAGGTGCGCCAGATAAACTTTGACTTTGCAGGTCTTATGATAACGGTAGGTACGGTGGCATACATCTTTGATATTGCATTTCTGACCTTTTACCACAGTATAATAAGGAAAATCAAGGGAAATATCTTAGTGACCAACAGTATTGTATACATGGTCTATGATTTCTTAAAAAGCCTGTCGGTGGACAGCAAATTCCACATCACAACCAGGGATGCAAGAGAGAATAAACAGATACAAAATGCCATAGAGCTGATAGCTACAGGTGCTCTGGACACAAGGCTTGACGTGGAGAATTTTCACGGCAGCAAGAAGGAGCTGGCAGAGGCTGTAAACCACATCAGGGATGGTCTCTACAATGCGGTTGAGGATAGAGTTAAGACAGAGAGGATGAAGGCAGACCTGATTACAAACGTATCCCATGATATAAAGACCCCTCTTACATCCATAGTAAACTATGTTGAGCTGTTAAAGAGGGAGAATCTGGACAACGAAAACGCTGAGAACTACATACGGATTCTTGATGAAAAATCCCAGAGACTTAAGCAGCTCACAGAGGATTTGGTGGAGGCATCAAAGATAAGTACAGGAAATATCAAGCTTGACATACAGACGATAAACATGGTGGAACTCTTGTATCAGACTGGTGGAGAGTTCAACGAGCGGTTTGAGTCAAGAAACCTGACAATTATCACCAAGATCCCCAACAGACCTATGATGGTAAAGGCAGACGGCAGGCAGCTGTACAGAACTATAGAAAATCTGTATGTAAATGCAGCAAAATATGCCCTGGAAAATACCAGAGTCTATGTGGAGCTTGAGGAAAAGGATAAAAGGGCAGTATTTACCATCAAAAATATATCAAAGACAGAGCTTAATGTGGATGGAAGCGAAGCAAATGACCTGACAGAGCGATTTGTCAGGGGAGAAGCCAGCAGAACCACCGAGGGAAGCGGTTTAGGACTATCGATTGCCAAAAATTTAACAAATCTAATGGGTGGAGAATTCAAAATTGAGATAGATGGGGATTTATTTATTGCCACCATATCATATAAAATGATATACTAAATATGTCAGAATTTAGATGGAGGTAACAGAAGTGAAGTTATATAAAGAGGGAGCTTTCCTGATTCAGGGCAAAGACGTAGTAATCAACGCACCTGATGCATTGGAAGCAGTAAAAAGTAAAACTGGAAAAGAAGTAACTGTAGATGAAGCAAAGCAAAACACTATTGCGTATGGTATCTTAAGAGATCACAATACATCTGGAAATATGGACAAGCTCCAGATCAAATTTGACAAGCTGACCTCACATGATATTACATTCGTAGGAATTATCCAGACAGCCAGAGCTTCTGGACTTGAAAAATTCCCAATTCCTTATGTTTTGACAAACTGCCACAACAGTCTCTGTGCTGTAGGCGGAACTATAAATGAAGATGACCACATGTTTGGACTTACATGTGCCAAGAAATACGGTGGAATCTATGTACCACCTCATCAGGCAGTAATCCATCAGTTTGCAAGAGAGATGCTTGCAGGCGGCGGCAAAATGATACTTGGTTCTGATTCCCATACCCGTTATGGAGCACTTGGAACAATGGCAGTTGGAGAGGGTGGACCAGAGCTTGTAAAGCAGCTTCTTGAGCAGACTTATGATATCGACAGACCAGAGGTAGTAGGTATCTATCTCACAGGAGAGCCAATAAAGGGCGTAGGACCACAGGATATTGCCCTTGCAATCATTGGGGAAGTATTCGGCAACGGATTTGTAAAAAATAAAGTAATGGAATTCGTAGGACCAGGCGTATCTAACTTAAGCGTAGATTTCCGTATCGGTGTTGATGTAATGACTACAGAGACCACCTGTCTTTCATCAATCTGGAGAACAGATGACAAGGTAAAGGAATTCTATGAGATTCATGGACGTGAAGAGGACTATGAGGAGCTTAATCCAGGCGAGATTGCCTACTATGACAGCTTTATCGAGATTGATTTGAGCCAGATTCGTCCAATGATAGCTATGCCATTCCATCCAAGCAACACCTACACAATAGATGAGCTTAATGCAAACCTTATGGATATTCTCGATGACTGCGAGAAGAGAGCAGAGGTAAGCTTTGATGGCAAGGTTAAGCTTGATTTAAAGAGCAAGGTAAGAAATGGAAAATTATATGTAGACCAGGGAATTATCGCCGGCTGTGCAGGTGGTGGATTTGAGAATATCTGTGATGCAGCAGACATCTTAAAGGGCACATCAATTGGAGCAGACGAGTTCACCTTAAGTGTATATCCAGCGTCTACACCTATATATATGGAGCTTGTAAAGAATGGAGCAGTTGCTAACCTCCTTGCAACAGGAGCAATCGTAAAGACTGCCTTCTGCGGACCATGCTTCGGTGCAGGAGACACACCTGCAAATAACGCATTCTCTATCCGTCATTCAACCAGAAACTTCCCTAACAGAGAGGGTTCTAAGGTTCAGAACGGACAGATTAGCTCAGTTGCACTTATGGATGCACGTTCAATCGCTGCAACAGCAGCAAACAAAGGATATCTGACATCAGCTACAGAGATTGATGTGGAATATACAAAACCAAAATATTTCTTTGACAAGACAATATACGAGAACCGTGTATTTGACAGTCATGGTGTGGCAGACCCAAGTGTTGAGATTCAGTTTGGACCAAACATCAAGGATTGGCCTGCAATGAGTGCCCTTCCAGAGAATATGGTATTAAAGGTTGTATCAGAGATTCATGATCCTGTTACAACAACAGATGAGCTTATTCCATCAGGAGAGACATCATCATACCGCTCAAACCCACTTGGACTTGCAGAGTTTGCACTTTCAAGAAAGGATCCTGAGTATGTTGGAAGAGCCAAGGAAATCCAGAAGGCACAGAAGGCTATCGAAGCTGGTCAGTGCGCAGGAGAGGCTGTTCCAGAGTTAAAGGAGATTATGGGAGTTGTAAAATCACAGTTCCCGGATGTATGTCATGACAATATCGGATTTGGAAGCACAATATTTGCTGTAAAGCCAGGTGATGGCTCAGCCCGAGAGCAGGCTGCATCCTGCCAGAAGGTACTTGGCGGATGGGCAAATATTGCAAACGAATATGCGACCAAGAGATACCGTTCAAACCTTATCAACTGGGGAATGTTACCATTTATCATTGATGAGGGAGAGCTGCCATTTAAGAATCTTGATTATATTTTCCTCCCAGGCATCCGTCAGGCGATTGCTGACAGCAAGACTGAGTTTGAGGCATATGTAGTAAAGGATGGCAGATTAAATCCATTTACACTTAAGATGGGCGAGCTTACACCAGATGAAAGAGAAATCATTTTAAAGGGATGTCTGATAAATTATAACCGTAAGTAGGAGGCTCATGCATGGACGACGAGAAAAAGGACAAGCAGAACAACAGGAATGAATGGATGCACATGGTCAGAATCGGCACAACAGTCTTTGTGACCTTTGTGCTGTGTATCCTCTTCTTCTTTGTGATTTATAGGTATCAGGGCTTTGCAGATGGCTGGAACAAGATAATCAGTGCCTTACAGCCGATTATCATCGGACTGGTGCTTGCCTATATCTTAAATCCTGTTATGTTGTTTTTGCAGGAGAAAAATTATACGTTTTTCTCACAAAAGATAAAAAAGCAAAAAACTGCGGAGAAGCTGTCGAGAGGACTTGCTGTGACAGCCTGTATATTTATCATTCTTGGATTTATAGGCTTGTTGATTGCGGCGATTGTACCATCACTTATATCTAGTGTGACAAACCTTATAACCAGTCTGCCGTCAGATGTCAAGACCCTGATAGATGCCATCCAGAATGGTGTATTGGGAGACAGCGAGGTGGCGGCAAAAGCCAGTGAGATTATCCAGTCACTGACAGACTATGTGGAGGATTTCGCACAGAACAAGCTGCTTCCAGAGGCACAGACCTATATAGCAGAGCTGACATCAGGTGTGATTTCACTGGTAAAGGGTGTCCTCAATTTCATAATCGGTATCATTGTAATGGTATACGTTATGGCGATTCAGGAAACGCTTACCGGACAGAGCAAGAAAATAATTTATTCTATTTTTAAGCCTAAGACAGGAAACATAATTATTGAGACCTGCCAGAAGGCAAGTGAGATTTTTGGTGGATTTATCACTGGAAAAATCATAGATTCGATAATAATTGGAATAATAGCATATATAGGCTGTCTGATACTGAGAATCCCATCTGCTGTGCTGGTAGCAGTGATTGTAGGTGTGACAAATGTGATTCCTGTATTTGGACCATTTATAGGTGCGATTCCAAGCTTGATTATCGTTGTTTTACAGAGCCCATTGCATGCACTGTATCTGCTGATTTTCATTATTATTCTTCAGCAGGTAGATGGTAACATTATAGGACCAAAGATTCTTGGCTCATCAACAGGTTTGTCATCATTCTGGGTAATGTTTGCAATCCTTGTGGGTGGAGGCTGCTTTGGATTTATCGGAATGTTACTTGGAGTGCCGGTTTTTGCAGTTATATATTATATAATCCGCAGACTTGTAAACCACTCTCTCAGAAAGAAAAACCTTCCAGAGCGTACAAAAGAGTATGTGGAAGTGATTGCTGTAAATGAGAAGAGTAATAAGCTGATATATAAGGATAAGCAATAGTTAGAAAAGCACTGATTTTTTTCAGTGCTTTTTTTCTAAGTTTTTTGACATCTATATTTGCCTATGTTACACTAAAACTAGATTATTGTAACTAATTTTAGACTATATATTGAGGTGGCACAGTTGGATAAATATGAATACAATCTAAAGATAGATCAAATGAAAAGTCTGTTTGCAGAGGAGAATTATGAGGCTGCGGCAGAACTGGCTGACACGATCAATTGGAATAAAATAAAAAATGTAAATGCTCTTGTCAAGGCAGGAGAAGTATACGACAAGGCGGAGCGCTATCAGGACAGCAGGGATGTGCTTCTGATGGCATATGACCGCTCACCTATAGGCAGGATGATTATATATCGTCTGGCAGAGGTGGCTATCAAGATGAAGGACTTGTCTGCCGCAAACGAGTACTACGAGGAATTTGTAAAAATCGCTCCCCATGACAATATGAAATATGTGCTCAGGTATAATATAAAAAAGGCACAGGGAGCTTCCTATGATGAGCTGATACCTATATTGGAGGAGTTCAAGGATCAGGAGTACACAGAGGAATGGGCATACGAGCTGGCTTATCTCTACCACAAGGCTGGCATGAGCGACAAGTGTATTGACGCCTGTGATGAGCTGATTCTCTGGTTTGGTGATGGCCCATATGTGGAGAGAGCCCTTGAGCTTAAGATGCTCTATCAGCCTCTCACCAAGACTCAGGAGAGCAAATACAGAAAATTCCGACAGGAAAAAGAAGGAATGACAGAAATTGGCGAGGAGGAGATGAAGCGGGCTGGTGAGTTTGTCCATGACCCGGTTGTTATCCCACAGGTCGCTGTAAATGAGAAATTTAACACTGTCAACTTACAGGAAGAAATTGTAAAAGGCATGCAGCAGATTATGGATGCGACAGAGAAGGAAACCGTGTCTGATACAATGGATAATATAAAGAAAATGGTAGAGGATATCCCTTATCTCCAGCTCCCTAAGGACGAGGAGGCTGAGCTTGACAGGGAGCACCTCAAGACAGAGGAAGAGATTGACGGTTCGCTCAAGATAAATTTTCAGGAAATGATTGGTGAGGACTATGATGGTCAGATGAGCTTTATGGTGGATGATAAAGCCATGGTTGAGAGACAGATAACCGGTCAGATGAGCATACAGGATGTCCTTGAAGAGTGGGAAAAGACAAAGCGTGCCGCTGAGACAGCCCTGCAGGAGGCTGAGCAGAAGAGACTTGAGTCTGCAAAGGCAAGAGCCTTACAGGAAGCTGACAGCATCATGAACAGACTTACTGGTGCCATGCCAAAGCTGGATGAGGGAGTATCGCCTCATGAGCTTTTGGCAGAGCAGTATATGCAGGGTGAGGATTTACCAGAAGAGGAGTTAACAAGTGCTCCAGAGCATATGATTTCTGATATGGAGGAGCTTACAGCTCCTGATAATAATATGGAAGCCGGGGATGAGCTGAAGATTGATGAGTTAATCCCAGATGTACCAGAGACATATGGCATACCAAGACCAGTTACTGTGGCACCAGGACTTGTGCCAGAAGCCGGAGCGGTGCCTGATATGGAGCTGCCAGGCATAGATGCAATGTCTGGGACTGGGGACTTGCCAGAGGCAGGACTTCAGGATATGGGACTAGCCGATGGGGAAGCGTCAGAGCTTGATGCAGTGCCACAGAACGAAGTGTTACCAGAGACAGATGTGATGTCCCAGACAGGAACAATACCAGAGGCAGAAGTGCTACCAGAGATAAGCCTGCCAGAAGATATAGCAGAGGAAGTGGAGCCAACATCAGAGGCAGAAATAATGTCCCAGACAGGAAGACTGCCAGAGACAGAGGTGCTTCCAGAGGTAGGTCTGCCAGAAGATATAGCAGAGGAGCTTGAGCCAACATCAGAGGTAGATGTAATGTCCCAGACAGGAACAATGCCAGAGACAGAAGTGCTTCCAGAGATAGGCCTGCCAGAAGACATGGCAGAGGAGCTTGAGCCATCAGCACAGGCAGAAGCAGAAGAAATCAAACAGGACAATCAGGGTGCAACCATGGTTCTCCCAAGCCTTGATGAAATAAAGGCAGCACGGGAGGAGCGCAAGGAGGATTTAGGAGCCACAAAGAGAATTCCTGACGTAAAGCATCGCACCCAGAGAATGCCGGAGATAACACTGCCAGAGGATTTGGATATACCAGATGAAGTACCAGAGATAAAGCATTTTGATGAGCTGACAGACGACCAGAAAGCCATTTTCTCATATTTTGTACCAGTAAAGGGCATGGAGGATCAGCTTTGCAAGGTTATAAACGGGGTATCATCACACCTTATCAAAAAGGAATCTGCAAGACTTGGAAATATCATAATTCAGGGAGACCAGGGCTGTGGCAAGACAATGCTTGCGACCAGCTTAATCAAAGTATTACAGAAGGAAACTGGCATGCCAAATGGCAAGGTAGGAAAGATTGATGCAGCATCCCTTAATGCAAAGGATGTACAGCAGCTTGTCAGAAAGGTATCAGGTGGCTGTCTGATAGTGGAGAAGGCAGGAGATATTGACAGAAAGACAGCAGCATCCCTTTCATTTTTGATGGAGCATGATATAACAGGAACCCTGTATATATTTGAGGATACATCAAAGGGAATAAAGAAGGCATTGTCTCAGGAGCCGGGACTTGTGTCTAAGTTTACAGAGACTGTTACAGTGCCGATTTTCACAAATGATGAATTAGTATCCTTTGCCAAGTCATATTCTGCAGAGCTTGGCTATAAAATAGATGATATGGCAGTACTTGCGCTTTACAACAGGATAAGCAATATTCAGAAGTATGACCAGGCAACTACCCTTACAGAGGTCAAGGACATAGTTGATGAGGCGATTGAGAGAGAGGCTCATGGAGGACTGAGGAAGGCTATTAGTATTCTGACTGCAAAGCGTTATACAGAGGATGACAGAATCGTATTAACAGAGGCTAATTTCGATTTGAAATAAAAATGTGGAGGGGAACTATGAGTAATTTTACAGATATGGATTGCTACCTGTTCGGACAGGCAACCCATTACGACATCTACAAAAAAATGGGAGCACACCCAATGAAACAGAAGGGTGTAGACGGAGTATGCTTTGATGTATGGGCACCGAATGCAGACAGGGTGTATGTCATCGGAGATTTCAACGACTGGAACGAGACATCACACCAGATGGTGAGAGTTGAGCCTGTCACAATGGGAGTATACGAATTATTCATACCAAAGGTCAAGCTGGGAAATATGTATAAGTTTCTCATTATAGACCAAAATGGGGAGAAGCATTACAAGGCAGACCCATATGCCAACTATGCCCAGAAGAGACCAGAGACAGCGTCTATTGTCACCGACATATCAAAGTTTAAGTGGTCTGATGCTGCATGGATGGAGAAACGTGCAGAGATGGGTAAGGATGGAGTGTATTCAAGTCCAATCGCTATATACGAGGTACATCCAGGCTCATGGATGAGACATCCGGGACGGGAGGATGATGGATTTTACACTTACAGGGAGCTGGCAAAGAGCCTGATTGATTATGTCAAGAAAATGGGCTATACACATATTGAGCTGATGGGTATATCAGAATATCCATATGATGGCTCATGGGGCTATCAGGTAACAGGCTACTATGCACCTACATCCCGTTATGGCACACCGGAGGATTTTGCCTATCTGGTAAACCAGTGCCATAAGAACAAAATCGGCGTGATTCTTGACTGGGTACCAGCGCATTTTCCAAAGGATGCACACGGACTGGCAGAATTTGATGGCACCAGATTATACGAATATCCAGACCCAAGAAAGGGAGAGCATCCTGACTGGGGCACAAAGATATTCAATTATGAGAAAAATGAAGTGAAAAACTTCCTTATAGGAAGTGCTCTTATGTGGATAGAGAACTATCATATTGATGGACTCAGGGTGGATGCGGTTGCATCTATGCTCTATCTGGATTATGGCAAGGAAAACGGACAGTGGATTCCTAATAAGTATGGTGGAAATAAAAATCTTGAGGCGATAGAATTCTTCAAGCACATCAATACACTGATTCTTGGCAGAAACCCGGGAACAATGATGATTGCAGAGGAATCAACAGCCTGGCCAAAGGTTACAGGCAGGGTCGAGGATGACGGACTTAACTTCAGCTTCAAATGGAATATGGGCTGGATGAATGACTTCCTTGATTATATGAAGCTCGACCCATATTTCAGGAAAAATAATCACAACAAGATGACTTTTGCCATGAGCTACAATGAGAGTGAAAAATACATACTGGTATTGTCGCATGACGAAGTGGTTCACCTGAAATGCTCAATGCTCAACAAGATGCCTGGACTTGAGGAGGACAAGTACAAAAATCTCATGGCAGGCTATGCCTTTATGATGGGACACAGCGGTAAGAAGCTCCTCTTTATGGGACAGGATTTTGCCCAGGAGAAGGAGTGGAGCGAGGCGAGAGAGCTTGACTGGTACCTGCTTGAGAATCCAAACCATCAGAAGATACAGGACTGGGTGAAGGAGCTGCTTCACTTATACCGCAAGAATCCATGTCTCTATGAGCTTGACCATAGCTGGGATGGCTTTGAGTGGATTAATGCAAATGACGCAGACCGAAGCATTTTCAGCTTTGTGAGAAAGAGCATTGATGGCAAAAACAATATGCTTTTTGTAATCAACTTTACACCAGTGGCAAGAGACGACTACAGGGTAGGTGTTCCAAAAAATAAGACCTACAAGCTGGTCTTAAACAGCGAGGATCCTAAATTTGGCGGAAAAGACACAGACAGACAGGTAAGCTACAAGGCAGTAAAGCAGGAGTGTGATGGAAGAGAGTACTCTTTTGCATATCCTCTTCCAGCTTATGGAGTTGCGGTGTTCAAGTATTAAATTGAATATATCATCTGTATTTAGAAATACATCCCATGAATTTGGGGTGTATTTTTTTGTGCAATAAACCGATATAGATATAGAAGCGTTGCTGTAGATAATCAGCCACAGGCAGTTTATCCTGCATGCTAAGTTATAAAGTATGAAGCATAAATAATAGGTGAGGAAAAATTTTGATAGATATAAGAGAAAAGGTCGGAAAATCAATAGAGAGTAAATCAATAGAAAATTACTACAAGAGCAGCTCTGATTCATCAGTCAGGGTCATAACTGATACTACAAAGAAGGAATCCTATGTGAAAAACAAGGATTCTGTAAATGTAGACATGTCAGATTCTCTGTATACAAGACCTAATGGCATAAACAACGGTGAAACAGTTGCAGACCAGTTGATGCAGGGAAATGAGCTGGATGCACAGACAAGGCAGGATCAGATGATAGTCCTGTCAAATACCACATCAGAAGAGGACTATAAAAAGCTGCAGGAGGATGGATTTTCCCTGACAGATACAGACAGCCAGACCATAATTACAGAAACTGATAAGATAAAGGCTGTACTGGCTAAGGCTGGTGTGGATGTGTCAGCATATGGGGATGACCTGGATGAGGAAACCTTAAAGGAAATCACTGGCAGTGACGCCCTTGCTTCTATGATAATGCAGACTCTTAAACAGAATGACATTCCTCTGACAGAGGAGAATGTAAGCCAGACCGAGACTGCCTACAATCAGGCTGTAAACATGGGAAGCATCAGTGAGGATGCGGCAGCCTATGTTTTAAAAAATGGTGAGGAGCCGACCATAGATAATCTCTACAAGGCTAATTACAGTGGAGCAGGAGAGCCAGACCAGCTGACAGATGATGAGTTTAACCAGCTCAAAAACCAGCTGTCAGATATAATAGCGGATGCTGGCTTAGAGGAAAATGACAAGACCTATGATAATTGCAGATGGCTTATAGAAAACAATATAGCAGTGACAGGGGACAATCTCAGGTATCTTGAGAAGCTGCAAATGCTTATGAATGGAGAGCTGCCAGATGACCAGGCTGTGCTTGGTGCAATAGCTGATGCTATATCAGAGGGAAAGCGTCCGGGTGATGCCATGCTGATAGACGGCTATTCCATGACAGATAAGGCAGAAAATGCAAAAGCTGTAATAGATGACGCAACCTCTGAAAATATAGCCTACCTTGTGGAGAATAATCAGGAAATAAATATAAAAAATCTGGAGCTTGCAGAGAAGAATAATCTCACAGCACCGGTAGATGACCAGAATCAGGCTCAGATAAAGGCAAGAAGACAGCTTGAGGAGACTCGTCTTGCCATGACAACAGAGGCAAACCTTGCCCTTCTCAAAAAAGGAATATCTATTGATACAAAGCCTTTGGAGGAGCTGGTTCAGAGCTTAAAGGAGCAGGAAAATGCCTACTATGAGAATTTGTTAAACAGTAATGACGTCCCTGCAACAGAGGAGAATGTAAGTACATTTAGGGCCACAACAGAGTATGTAGATGCGTTAAAGCATGCTCCAGCATATGCCTTAAATCTCTCAAGTGCAGATGAAAGCTTAGGAGAAATAGCTGACAGGGCAGGAAATGTTGAGGATAAGCTAAAAAAAGCCAACCAGAGCTATGAGACCATGATGACCACACCTAGAAGCGATTTGGGTGACAGCATGGCAAAGGCATTTTCAAATGTGGATGACATACTAAGGGATCTGGGGCTTGATGTAAACAAATCAAACCAGAGGGCGGTAAGAATCCTTGCCTACAATGAGCTGGATATAAATGCAGAAAACATTGAGAAAATCAAGGCTGTGGATGAGGAAGTACAGAGGGCTTTTTCAAATCTGACACCAAAGACCACGCTTGAGATGATAAGGCAGGGAATACAGCCTTTAGATATGACAATATCAGAGCTTAATGATGCGGCTACAGAGATAAAGCAGACCACAGATGAAGACGACAATGAGAGATTCAGCAAATACCTCTGGAAGCTGGAGCAAAACAAGGAGATTACAGAGGAGGAGCGCTCATCTTATATAGGAATATACAGGCTCATAGCCCAGGTGGAGAAAACAGATGGAGCAGTGATTGGCTCACTGATTAATCAGGGAGCAGATGTTACCATGAAAAATCTCCTGACAGCCGTCCGCAATCAGAAGAAGGCGGGAATGGACTACACCATAGACGATAATTTTGAAGGTGTAAGTGCAAAGACCAGTGGCAGTAAAATTGATGAGCAGATAAATACTGCATATCAGACAAATGTCTCATATCAGGCAAATGTTGTCTCTGATATAATGGATGTCATAAATCCGGAAGCCCTCAATAATCTGGAAGATAAATGGGAGGATATGACCCCTGAGGAGTTTAAGGAGGCTTTAAGTGAGCTGGAGGACACTCAGGAGGACACTTATGTAAAGCAGCAGCTTGCAGATTACAGAGAGGAGATTGCCTCAGCAGGCGATATATATGCTTATCTGGACAGATACGACATCAAGAATTCGCTGATAAACATTATGTCTGAGTCGAAATATATCCGCCGGCCTAATAAGCTGATGGAGGAGCTGTGGAGCGAGGAAGGACTTTCTGCGGATTCTCTTGATAAAATCAGATGGATGAAGGAAGAGCTGTTGGAGAGATTCGGGGAGGCAGTAAAGACTCCTGAGGAGATGGCTGATGCCCAGGAAGCTCTGGCAGATGTAGCTACCAATGTCATGAAAACCATGATAAATGAGAATGACAAAATTACAGCCAGAGACTTAAAGGAGCTTCGCCTCATGAATAATCAGTTCAGCCTCTTTACCCAGAAAGCCAAAGAGGAGAGCTATATGATTCCTGTGCAGACTGGTGATGATGTGACAGGAGTATCCCTTAAGGTCATAAGAGGAAAGGAAGACAAGGGACTGGTAGACATCTTCTTCAGAGGAGAGATGATGGGCAAGGTGGCAGCAGCCTTTGAAGCCAAGGAGGATGGAATATCAGGTGTGATTGCAACAAGCGACGAGGAGACAAGACAGCTTCTGTCAGATAATCTGGGACTCTTTGCAGGCAGCCTTAACAATGATGGAAAAGAGTCTGTTGATTTAAGAGTTGCACTTATTCCTGATTTATCGTCTGAAAAGTTTGAAGCCTCATCTCTTCAAAAGGAATTAAGCATTGAAAAGGATGAGACATCAAACAAGGAAAATACTGTGCAGACCAGCAGGCTTTATCATGTGGCAGAGGGATTTATCCAGACTGTTTCGGAGTTGTTCAATATATAATTAACTCAATTTCCTACATTATATGTTCGATAAATATTCACATATGCCCAGATATATACCACGGGCTATCTTGTTCTGATAAGAATCCGTGGTAAGGGCGTCTGCCTCATTATAATTGCTTAGGAACCCACACTCTACTATTATAGTAGGTGTGGGTGATTTTTTTAGGAGATAGTAGCTGTCGTTTGCCTTTATGCCTCGTGACTCAGTCATGGACAGGGTCTTATCCAGAGAGGATAAGACTACAGTGGCAAGCTCCATACTGTCAGAGCTTGATGCATAGTAGAATACCTGGGGACCATGTACAGACTCATCTGTAAAGCTGTTCTGGTGGATGCTGACTGTGATTGCGGCATCAGAATCTGACATGATTTGAACCCTCTTTTTCATATCCTCACGTTTATGGTTGGAGGCGTCTTCGGAGGACAGGTCGTTGCTGTCCTCACGGGTTAATACCACATTATAGCCCTTGTTTTCCAGAAGCTGCTTGAGCTTTAGGGTGATAGACAGATTTATATCCTTTTCAAGAGCACCGTTTATCCCGATTTTGCCTGGGTCATCTCCACCGTGTCCTGCATCAAGGACAATAGTGCAGGGCTTGGCGGAGGTGGAATCATTGCCATAGACGGCAAGCCCACGACCGAATATAAAAGATGTACAGAGAAGTAATACGACTAAAAAGTTTTTGATATATTTATGCGACATGGTTCACCTCATGAAATCAAAATACCCGATGCGAATATGCATCGGGTATTAGTTATTATATATTATTCAGCTTTTTAGTTTATATACTTGATAATGGTGTCCCATGTAGCATCATTTTCAAATCCAAGCTTCCAGAAGGATGCGCCTGCAAGGTCTGATGAATTCATAAGCTCAAGTCTTTTCTCAAGGGATGATGTATCCTCAAGCCAGATTTTGTAGGTTTTTCCATCAGAATTCCACTCAGCATAGTTTTGTCCTGATTCCTCATCCCAGCTGATGACAGCACCGTTTGCGTTGACTATGCTTAAGGCTGAATCCATGCCGTAGGCTGTGGAGGTTACGCTGTACTGGGACAATTCATCATCTGTGTCTGTCACATCTGTCGAATCCTCATCAGATAGTGGGGTAAGCTCCCAAAGTCTTGTGTAGAATGGCATGCCTAAGACCACCTGATTTGCAGGTACCTGAGCCAAGGTATCGCTGACAGCCTGTGTAACCCAGCCAAGGGAAGCCACAGAGCCTGAGCTTGAACCAGCATAATGTTCGTCATATCCCATAACAACAACATAGTCTGCGAAGTTTGCCTGCTCACTTCTGTTATAAAATTCTGTGTAAGCAGAAGGCACATAGTTATCAACTGAAAGAGTGATGCCGTTGTTGCCACACTTTATAGAGAGCTCTCTGATAAACTCGATATAGGCATCTCCCACAGCATTGCCATCCAGAGCTTCAAAATCCACATTGATTCCATCAAGCTCATACTTTATGGCAGAAGCAATTATCTGGTTTACAAGATTCTGTCTGGTAGATGAATGGGTGAGTACATAAGTGCTGTCAACATCTGAATTTTCAAGGTTGCTGACAAGTGCCCATACTTCAACTCCCTGGGAATGGCAGTATGATACATAGCTTGAGCTTGCGATATCATGCAGATTACCATTGTTGTCATTTAAGTAGAACCATGTAGGCGAGATAACATTTATGCCCTTTGTCTTTGCCAGGACATTTGCGATATTGTCATTGGCTGATGTTGTAGTCACCTGATGCCATGCCATGCAGATTTTTCCGTCCTTTACGATATGGCTGAAGGTTTCTGCCACATATGAGTCATTTTTAAGCTCCACAGACTGCTTGTTTGATACCAGCTTTGATTTGATGTAGCCGATAACTCCATCTGCGCTCATTACCTTTGTCCATTTATCGTCTTCCTCGATTACAGTTATTGTGTCACCCTTTGCAGCTTCCTTTAAAATAGGACTCTTGATGCCGCCCTTTTGACGAATCTGGGTGTTTTTCTTTACTGTTGCTGTGTCAACTGAACCCCATGAGTTGTTAATCAGCAGTCTGTTAGGCTCAGCTACATATTCATAAGTAAAATCTGAGTACTGGCGTACAAAATCAATGTCAATATAGCAGGAGTCAGAGTTTGCCTTGACAACAGGATGACCATAGTCAACAGAGGATTTTGTGACCTGATAGCTGTTGCTGTCTGCACTTGCTGATATAAGCTCTGAGTCAGTGGCATAGAATAAAATGTTTTCGTTTGCATCCCAATAAAATCGTGAATTGATTGTATCGTGGACAAAGGAATAATCAAGGTATACATAGCCATTTATGACCTTTGCCTGAGACTCGTTCAGTTCCCTGTTCAGGATTATGGCAGCCTGGTCATCAGCAGTAATATTGTAGTATTCGTTCAGGCTTAAGACATCCTTGCTGGGAGTGTATTTTTTAATCAGTGCCGATATACCTGCGATTGCGATAACAATCACAATTAAGCCTGTAACAATCAGTACTGGTATTATTTTCTTTTTCATGTGTAAGAATCCTTTCATAGTATATTGTAAGGACGCATGTACGTCGCTTTGCTACGCTAATTATATATCATTACAAGGGCATATTCAAACACTTAATAAGGAGACTGCACAATAAAGCAGCCTCCTCCTTCTTCTCTCTTTTTTCTTTTAGAAATTATGTTGTTCATGCTGATACAAGCAGAAAATAAACATCAAGTCTCCTTGCATTTTTCTCAAATTTTTTTAATTGAGAGCCAGAAGCTTTGCTGATTTTTCAGAACCAGAGGACAAGTCCTATGTAATCTGATGGTAAGAACTCAATAAACAGCTGCTTGAAAAAAATAGTATGCATATGTGATATATTATTTCCTTTCTGTAATTTTTTTCAAAAACCCGAAATACTGAGAGGTAAGTTGAAACGGATTTTCAAAGAAGGGAATCCTTAATATCCGGCATCCAGCAGCCTTATTGTACTCAAAATGTAAGCTGTTTTGATTAATCTTGCCTGGATTTCCCAGTAAAATAACATTTTCCCGAATGTTATTTAAGTAGTTATGAGTAAAACTAATAAGGTCACTGTGATGCCAGGATGATAAATCGCAGATTGCTAATTTTAAGCTGCAACGCATAAATTCTAAATTCGTATAATGATTTGTAACACCAAAATCCAATACAAAATAATCATAATTTTTCTGCAACAGAGCTGGAAGGTCATCCAGTGTGACAGCAGAATAGAAGTCAATCCCCAGATACTTAAAATGATTATTGCCATTTCTGGTGTTCAGGTTATGAATTTCATTAGTAGAATTAACTTCAAGATAAGCTACAGATGAGAATTGTTTGTTGGCTAAAAAATTAGAAACAGCGAGGCACAATGTTGTGACGCCTATCCCGCGGTGCATACCGCAGACGCCGATTATGCACGGTGCTTTATCAATCCTTTTATTAAATCCAAATATTTTAAGATTCCTCCTTTGCCTGGCAGTATGGAGTCTAAAAATCTCTCATTTGCTTTGCCAACCCTTAAGGGGTCAGGAGCAAAAGGAAACATTATAACCCTTGTGCCAAGATATGATGCCAGCTGTCCTGCCTGTCTGCGATTGCACAGATTACAGACGACCCTGACTGGAATACCCGTTTTTTGAAGATGTTTATATCTTGATTTTGCATCCTTCCAGGTCCAGCACGAGCCAGAGCATACAATAACCACAAAGTCTGAGTTTATGAAGTCGCTATCATGCTCCAAGTCATCGACAGGTATGCTGCCGAAATCGTAGATTGCATTGCCCGATGTGGGAGCTGGAATGGTTATGCCTGTACCGTATTTGGGAATACCAGCAAAATGTCTGTGATAATATATTCCATCCCTTTCCCTGAAGGAATCTCTCAATCCGACATAATTGTGCAAAGCTTCTGACTCATTTTTCTCGAAATAGTAGCTTTCGGATTTACGGAATCTCAAGGCGGAAGTAATGGAAAATGCTATATGTGTACATCCGCAGCCAGGAAAACTGCTGACTACTGATATTTTGTTATAGAGATGCGGATAATTGGTTTTTTCAAATATATTTTTTATTTCAGATGCAAGTTCTTCTACCGTTTCAAATCGAAGAGCCGGCTCTGTATTGGTTGCTTTGTGGATAATCCTAAGAACTTTTGGGTCTGGTGTAGATAAGTAAGTGTAAATATACCCCATAAGTTTCCCAATACTAAATACGTCAGCAGCCTGTGTAATCTGGTCGCTGCTAAATACCTCTGGTGCTGAAAAATCTACGTTACCAAGGTGATTGAAGTTATTTCCTGAAATGGAAACATAAACAGATATGCCAAAATCGATTAATTTAATCTGGTCTCTGCATACTATAATATGCTCCGGTTTTAAATCCCTGTATATGATTGGACTTGGAATTCTGCTGTGCAGATAGGAAAATATATCACATAAGTCCAAACAAAGAGAATAAAACCTCTCATTAGAAATAAACTGTTGTTGAAGCAGAAATTCGTCAAGACTTAATCCATCGACATATTCCTCTACCAGATAAATATATGAGTCATCCTGCTCAATATCAAATATCCGAGGAATGCCTGGATGGTTAAGCTCCTTCAAAATCTGAGCTTCTGTAAAATCATTACTGATGTTGTCTGTGTTTCTGGGGATAACTTTGACTGCTCTCAGTTGATTTAAAGAAATGTGTCTGACAAGAAAAACCCTGCTGAAGGAACCCTCGCCAATGGGCTTAAGAACCTCGTACCTGTCAAACGGTATTTGAAAATTATTAGTCATACGCTCCTTTAGAACCAGTTGCGCATCTCTTAGAATGTTTTATAACACAAAAAATATACAAATGCAAGAACTAATTTTTATGTTTTTTATAAATTTTTAATATATGCAACTGCTTTACATCAAATAAGTGTTTGATTATAATAAGTGTACGATTTACAGGAAATTTTCAGGAAAAGGAAGTGATTAAATGAAAATTGAAAAAGTAAATGACAATCAAATCCGCTGTACGTTAACCAGACAGGATTTAGCGGACAGGCAGATTAAATTAAGCGAGCTGGCATATGGATCAGAGAAGGCGAGAAGTCTTTTTAAGGATATGATAGAGCAGGCTAACTATGAGTTCGGCTTTGAGACAAATGACATTCCATTAATGGTTGAGGCAATACCCGTTTCAGGGGAATCGATTATACTTCTCATCACAAAGGTTGAATATCCGGAGGAACTGGATACCAGATTTTCCAAATTTTCAGAAGCAGGTGAAGAGTACGATTCGTCTGATGAGCCACTTTTCCAGGAAAGTATGCAGGGTGCGGATGACATCTTAGACTTATTTGAGAACATAAAGAAGGAATACGAAAAGCACGCAAATACAGCGGAAAGCGACATTCCATCAAATGATACACCGATACCTGACAAGAAGCAGATAAAGGCTGAGCAGCTGGGTGATCTGGTAAAAATGTTTGAGTTTAGAAATCTTGATGAGGTGTGCCGTGTGTCAAAGGTTATAAGCGGATTTTATCATGGCAGGAATGACTTGTACAAGGATAGTCAGAAGAACAGGTATTACCTGATGCTTCACAAGAGCAAGCACACTCCGGTGGAGTTTAACAAAATCTGTAATGCAGTTTCAGAGTATGCATATCAGAGGGTATATACCGCAGCAGTGGGAGCTTACTTTGGAGAGCATGGTAAGCTTATCGTACAAAAGGATGCAGTGCAGGAGCTTGCAGAGCTATAGAAAAAAGGTGGTCGATTGACCACCTTTTTTGCTTTAGTATGACTAAGCAAGATCATGCTCTAAAAAGTCATTAATATCATTCACAAGTCCTTCTGGATCAATTCCGTGAACCATAGCTGCCTCTGCAATAGTCTCCATCTGTGAAGATGGGCAACCAAGGCAATGCATGCCGATATTTAAAAGCAATGGAGCTACGTTCTCATCAATCTGAAGAAGTTCACCGATCATGGTATCTTTAGTTACTTTTGCCATTCTAGTATCCTCCTATAAAGTTTTTAGCTTGTCTATTATAATACGCTTTTTACATAATTGCAAACTTTATAGTGCCCAGAATGTTAAGAAAAATTCTTTTTTGGACGATATACTATGCAGATGACAGACAAGGATAGTCGAAAAACAGCATGGATGCTTGACCGGATAAATGGGAAGGAAAAGACTATGAAGATTAACAGAAATATGTCGGCTGTAATAGCCAGCAACCAGCTACACAGAACAGAGAATAAGCTGTCGGTTACTATGGAGAGATTATCGACTGGAATTAAGCTTAATTCAGCAGAGGATAATCCTGCTGGAATGGCAATCTCAAATAAAATGAAGGCACAGATTGATGCACTTGATAAGGCAAGTGACAATTCAACAGATGCAATATCTGTTATGGAGATAGCAGATGGAGCCTTAAACGAGGTGACAAGCATTATCCAGAGAATGAGAGAGCTGTCTGTACAGGCGGCATCAGGCATATATACATATGATGACAAGCAGAGTATACAGGCGGAGATAGACCAGTTAAAGGATGAGGTTGACCGAGTATCTGCAAATACAGAGTTCAACACAAAGTCTCTGCTCGACGGCTCATCAGATACAAGGGTCTATACAAGAAAGACAGTGACAGCGGCAGATGGCACAACAAGCCAGGAGATAACACATTCCGATATTACCAGAATCAATATATCAGATGAGGTTGCAAGCAAAAATTATAAGGTTGAGGTTACAGAAACCGCAAAGCAGGCGCAAGGCTCTGTGAATGGCTATCCTGCAGGCGGAATAACTGTAGATGGTACAATCTCTATAAATGGTGTTTCAGCAGAGATTAAGGCTGGAACAAGCGAAGCGGACTATCTGGCGCAGATACAGGAGCTTGCCCAGCAGGCAGGTGCAAATATGGAAGTGAATGGCAACTCTCTTGATTTGACCACAACAGCATATGGCTCATCAACAAAGCTTGAAATAAGCATATCTGATGATCTGGCAAATGCACTGGGATATACAACCCAGGGAGATGGATATTCTGAGACCCAGTATGGTACAGATGCCAAGGTTACAGCAGGAGATGGATTTACACATCCAATTGTTACATCTGAGGGCAACAGGGTATACATATCAGATGACAATGGATTTAAGATGGATTTTCTGGTAGATGCATCAGCAGACCTGGCTGAATATGACATAGATGTAACAGATATTGGAACAATGACTATCCAGATTGGTGCAAACCAGTATCAGGAGATGGATTTGAGAATACCAGAGGTTTCTGCCCAGTCCTTATATCTGGATGGAATAAATGTGGCTGTTTCAGGTGGCGCAACAAAGGCTCTGGGTACACTGGATGATGCTCTTGCACAGGTAAATTCTGTAAGATCAAGAATCGGAGCCTTCCAGAACAGACTTGAGTATGCAAATGCCAGTCTTGATGAGACTTCTGAGAATATGACTTCAGCATATTCAAATCTCACAGATGCAGACATGGCAACAGAGATGACAGATTATGCAGCCCAGAATATATTAAATCAGGCAGGAATATCTGTACTTTCGCAGGCAAATGACCTGCCACAGCAGGTGCTCTCACTGTTATCAAGATAGAGGTAGTGTATGACAGATGAATTGAGACAGGATTTCACCAGAAGGCTCAGCCAGTGCAATCAGGGTGGAATGATAGTCATTATTTATGATATTTATTTTGCATATATGGCAGATGCCAGGGCAGGCTTTGAAAAAAAAGATGATGAGTTGTTTAAATCAGGCATCAGAAAAGCAGGGCAGACGATTGATGAGTTAATCAATGCCCTGAATATGAGCTATGCTATAGCAAAGCAGCTTCTGCCACTGTATAAGTACTGCAAGGTGCAGCTGTCAAAGGCTCTCTACGAGAACAAATCAGAGAGGTTAGACGAGGCTGACAGGATTATGAAGCGCCTGTATGACAGCTTTGTGGAGGCTGCCAGACAGGACACATCAGAGCCGCTTATGGCGAATACACAGCAGGTATATGCGGGAATTACATATGGTAAAAATGATTTGGTTGAAAACTGTATAAGTGATACTCAGAGAGGATTCTTGGCATAAGGATCCTCTATTTTTTTTACGCAGTCCAGTAAAAATTTATATCGCATGGAGACAGCTTTTACCTGATAGATGTAATAGTCAATCAAATCCGGCTCCACAACATTTCCAAGGTTATTATAGGCATCCTTTAAATCATCGGTGGTCTGCTCTAAATCACGAAGCAGCAGCTCATATCCATCATTAGTTTCGGTAGATGTTCTAAATATACTCATATTACCTCCATTTCCAGACAAATCCCTTTTTACAAGTATAAGCAGAAATGGAAAATCTATACAATAAATTTTTGTTTCTACTATTGCGCAGGACTTCAAAATGAGATGTACAAGGAAAAAGTATTGAAAAATCAGCATATATAGAGTTTTGGACATGAGAAAATACGGAAATCTTGTTGATAAAGTGGAATCTTAAAAAATTGCACAACTACTGTAGACAGCCCATATCTGCCTTGCTATAATTCAACTCACAACAAAAGAGGTGATGCAAATATGATAATCCTGTTGGCCTTTTTAGTTATTGCAGTAATACAGGATTTTAGAAGCCTTAAGGTCAGTAATCGGCTGATACTTACAGGGATGATAGTTGCAATTTTTTATCGACTATTTTCTAATGGTTTGGAAAGTGTTTTACTTATGATTCCAAACATCATTTTTCCGATTGCAGTTCTTTATCTACTATATCTTGCAGGTGCCCTGGGTGCCGGAGATATCAAATTATTTTCACTGGTAGGATGTTTTACAGATTTTAAAGAATTGGCTGCATGTATGGTTATAGCATTTGTCTGGGGAGCGCTTGCGAGCCTGCTAAAGCTGGTTCATACAGGAGATGTAAGACGACAATTATTCAGGGGAGGAGGTTATCTGCTTGAAATTGCAAGAGGACACTGCACCACATATCCATATGCCGAAAACAGTCTTAAAATTCATTTTTCACTGGAGATTTTGCTGGGATATGTGTCAACAATATTACTTGGCTGTATAAGCAAAGGGGGGACATTATTTTGAAAAAGACACGATTAGGAATAATCTCAGACGACAAGGTGTATGAGGCTCGTCTGGTAAGATTTATTATGAACCATTACAGCAGTCAGATTGATGTGTACGAATACACAGACAGGTCTCTGCTGACAGGTAAGGAGGGACTGGATGCATTGCTATATTGTGGGGAATATGATGATGTGAGCCATATTCCCATAAGACCTGTGGCGGTACTTGTGGATTTGGAGACTGCGTATGAGGGGCAGCAGGAGGAGGGGATTTACATTGTGGAGAAATACCAGGAGGTAAATAAGATAATAGAGGAGGTGCTGGGGCATATTTCAGCAGAGGTCAGGCAGGTGAGAGCTGCAGGACAGCTTGTAGCAGAGACACGGATATTTGGAGTATATTCACTGTCGGAAAATGACTATCAATTACCATTTACAGCAATGCTGGGGAACATTGTAAGTGAGAGCAGGAAAGCCATTGTGATTGATGTACAGGAAAACAGTGGATTAAGGAAATCCTTAAATATCCAAAGCCAGAAGGGGCTGGAGGAGCTGATTGTGATGATTGAAAACGACAGGTTTTCAAGGAATCTGTTTTCTGAGTGCATAGTACATGAGGGAAAGCTGGATTATATATATCCAGTCATGAATACAGAGAGCCTGTGTGAAATCAGCTCTGCCGCATATATAAGGATGCTTCAGCTTATAAGCCAGGAGATGGGCTATGACTGCATAGTGATAAATTTTGGCAGCAGGTTCCAGGGGTTTTATGAGGTACTCAATATTTGCAGCCAGATATTTCTGATTCAGAAGCAGGGAGGCCTGGGGCAGTGGAGAGAGTACGAATTTATTGAGGATATCAATGACAGGGGCTACAAAAATATGCTGGAGAAGGTTATTAAAATCGAGCCGCCAGTAGTTGCTATGCCAGTGGAAAGCTGTGAAAAAATTGTTGAGCAGTGGAAATGGACTGAGTTTGGTGACATGATAAGGGGTTTGTCTGTGGGGGCGGTACAGCTTGGATGAAATAAGTGAAAAGATAAGAAAACAGGTGCTTTCTGATATTGACGTGTCAAGAGACATTGATGATGAAGAGATATGGGACATTATAAGCAGGACAGCCTCTGAGGAGGTCAAAAAGAAAAATATCAATCTAAAGGACAGGATAGAGCTGGAAAAAAGGGTGTTTGACAGCTTGAAGCGTCTGGATGTGCTGCAGGATCTGATTGATGATACTGAGGTCACAGAGATAATGGTTAATGGTCCTGATACTATATTTTATGAAAAAAATGGTTCCATACACCAATATGCAGGCAGATTTTCATCGGAAGAGAAGATGCAGGACATAATACAGCAGATTGTGGGTAAGCACAACAGGGTTGTAAACCAGTCATCGCCAATTGTGGATACCAGACTTGTGGATGGTTCCAGGGTGAATATAGTGCTTTTTCCTATATCCCTGGGAGGTTCTGCAATTTCAATCAGAAAGTTTCCCAAAGAGCCATTTGACATGAAAAAGCTCATAGAGCTTGGGTCTGTCACGGAGGAGGTTTCCAATGTCTTAAAGCTGCTTGTGAAAGCGAGATACAGTATATTTATTTCAGGGGGAACAGGTTCTGGTAAAACGACATTTCTAAATGCCTTATCACAGTATATCCCAGAGGATGAGCGAATAATTACAATTGAGGATTCTGCGGAGCTTCAGCTTCTAGGCGCAAAAAATATTGTGCGGATGGAGACGAGGAATGCAAATGTGGAGGGAGTTGTGCCTATTACAATCAGGGATTTAATCAGGACTGCCTTAAGGATGAGACCTGACAGAATAATTGTCGGGGAATGCAGGGGCGCAGAGACCCTGGATATGCTTTCTGCCATGAATACCGGGCATCTAGTTCGAGCATCTTACCAGAGGTCTTACCTATATTCAGCTATGACTATAGGAAAGCCAATAAACATCAAGGAATACGCGGAGAATGTGCGTTTATAAATAATAAATATATCGAAGCGAGTGTTCTTAACTGCTTAAAAAAATCTAATTCAAGTATATAGGTAATGAATCAAAAGGTACAGTCTAAATTTTCCAATACGCAAAAATTTAATAGAAAAGGAGCGATAGCTATGAGAATACAGAAATCAAGTCTAATTATGGACAGCAATCATCAAAATATACTTGTAAAGGATTTTGCTAGAAATTACTCAGGCGTGGATAGCTTGCATCAGCCAGAGAATATAGTAAAGGTAATGAATGATGTTTTTAATGTGGCAAATCTCGCCGAAGAATACCTCTATTTAATATGTATGACAACGAGGTGTAAACCTATAAGCATTTTCGAGGTATCACATGGAACTTGTAATTCTTCATTAGTTGGATGCAGAGAAATTATGATTAGAGCATTATTATGCGGTGCTGTTAATATTGTTATTGTGCATAATCATCCTAGTGGAAGTGTACGACCTTCATTAGAAGATGTTAAGGTGACTAAGAAGATAAAAGATGCATCTAAGCTGATAGGATTAAATTTCTGTGATCATATTATTATTGGGCAAGATGGATATTTTAGTTTTTCCAAAGCTAATTTACAATGATGTATTTGGTAGAAAAATCGTGGTGAAAAACTATATGTTGTAAAATTGAAAAAAATATTGACAAGTTTCCCTTTTGGGGTTAAAATTATTTCAGAAATCGGAAAAAGGAGGAATGAGCTATGGCAAATAAATTGGGTATTTTTTGTCGAAAGCTTAGATTAGAAAGAGGAGAGCTTCTTTATGATATGGCACAGAAACTAGGTGTATCATCCGCATTTCTATCAAAAGTTGAAAATGGTAAAAAGAAACCTCCAGTACAATGGAAACAGATAATTATTTCAGAATATCAATTATCTGGTAGTAGGCTGGAAGAATTTGAAGAATGTTTCTTTGATGCAATTAATGCTGATAGTATTGATATAAGTGCATATGAGGAATCAGATAAGGAATTGATGTTATCATTTGCACGTAAGTTTGATGCTCTAGATAAGGCAATGATCAGAAGAATGTTGGATAAAGAGGAGGAATAATGCATGAATGTATCGGCTAGTCCACGTTCAAGAGAAAGAATTCGAGAAATGGCTAAATGGGTGCGAGAACAATTACATATGAAAGATAGATTGGAGTTTCCTATTGTCGAGGTAATAGAGTTACTTGCAGCTGATGATGAAGAAGAATTTGACTATGAAATTGTAAGTCCTGGCGAAATGATTGATACTTACGGAACTACTAATACATATAGCAATATCATGAAAATTCGTGAGAACGTATATGAAGGTGCTATACAAGGTAATCCACGTGATAGATTTACATTATGCCATGAATTTGGACATTGGTTTCTTCATCAGCCAGAAAGTGTGAGTTTTGCAAGAGGTAGTATACCAAAGTATTGTGATCCAGAGTGGCAAGCAAATACATTTGCAGCTGAATTAATGGTTCCGTATTATCTTGTAGATGGGATGAGTGTGGAAGAGATTGTTGAAAAGTGCGGAGTCTCTTATTCATGTGCCAGTATTCAGATGAAATATATATAAGATGTTTGGAGATTATTCGTCTCTTAACATAGAAAAAACCAAGTACACAATGTACTTGGTCAGTGCTTAAAAGAACAATGTCAATTAAGCCAGTTTATAATTGTTTCTAGACAACTCAATTATAACATTGACATTATTCTTATGCAACTGATTTTTTGAGAAAGGAGTGATGTTCAATGTATATTTTTAGAACATGGATTACAAAGAACGGTCAAAGAATTTATGCCAAGGATTATGGCAAGAAAGCTTTCCGTTTCTGGGTATCAAAGTAAATATATTTAAATTGACAATTTATATTATACAGATAAAAGTACATTACTGGCTTTGTACTTCCTTATCGGAAGGGAGTAAATATGGCTAAGACGAGAAGTAGTAACCATGGTAAACAACAGAAAAAGATAGTAACTGTACATGGTTATACAAAATCAAATGGTGTAAAAGTAAAAGATCATAGACGTTCTACACCGAATTAATATAAGGGGCTACTCGGAAAGGTAGCCCTTCTTTAATTTTGAATGTTTCAGGAGGTAATGATGAGTACAATAGAATATAATTTTATAAGATTAAAAAATATATACGAGGAAGCTCTTCGTTCCTATGATAAATCAGTTGCTTTTGATGTTAAAATAGGAAGAGGAAGATTTCTAATTCTTATGTTTTTATCAGAAGCTGACGAAAGGGATAGCTTGTTTGTATATATGAGAAACACAATGGTAATGCGAAAATTGAAGATGTATGGTAGTCATAGGAATGGTGATTTTAAAGTATATATTTCTGATGAAGTACAGATGCGAATGAAAGCAGAGCTTCAGTTACAGGAGGGAAATGCAACATTTGATTTTGAACGATTTTTAAATGAAGTAAATAATGCTATCCCACAGGAAATAACTATGTCTCAAAAAGTTAAAACGCTTAGAGATAATAGAAACATTATTAGAACAGTGGGGATAGATGAGATTGAAAAAACAGTATTGATTGGCACTAAAGTGTTATCAAAAGGTAAACCACAGGACAGAACTTTGCGTAAATTATACATGTATACAGAAGAAAGTGAAACAGTGATTACAGAATTTATTAAGAATCTTAAGAAAGCAAATATGACAGTTGCATGGACAACAGAAGAACAGAGGTTCAAGGCTGCCGATATCAATGCTATGATTAATAGTCTTAAATAATCATTTGGAGATTATCATATAAAATATACGATAGAGAAGAGGGTTGAAATACACCTTCTTTTTTATACCCCTTTTTAAGGAGGTGGTGCCGAAAAGTATACATTTAGAAACTGAATAATAAGGGCATAAAATCAGTGCCAAAAAGTAGAGACTTTCCATTATGGGAGGTCTCATTTTTTATGTAAGCATTTTAAGACCAAGGAAAGGAGCGTTAATCATGAAGAGATATGGTTATCACAGAACAAGTACAAGAGAGCAGCATTTAGATAGAGGTATCAAGGAGATTACAGCATACTGTGAGCAGAATGGTTTGGAGATGGAAAAGATTTTTACAGACCAGCAGACAGGCAAGAACTTTAATCGTCCGAGGTACCAGGTATTGAAAGAGGATGTATTAAGAACTGGTGATGAGTTAATTATTACTGAGGTCGATAGACTAGGTAGAAATAAGCAGGAGACCTTAAAAGAGTTACAGTATTATAGGGATAATGGTATTCGTGTAAAAATACTGGAGCTTCCTACTACACTTATGGATTTATCAAAGCTTGATAATGCTATGGCTAGGATGTTGATGGAAACCATCAATAATATGTTGATTGAGTTATATGCAGCTATGGCACAGGCAGAGATTGAGAAGAAAGAGAAACGACAGCGTGAGGGTATTGATGCTAAGAAGAATCGTGGTGAGTGGGATGATTATGGTCGTCCTGCGATTATGTCACAAGATGAGTTCGCAGACCAGTATAAGAAAGTATTGTCGGGAGAGCTTCGCCCCTTTGAGTTAATGAAGCAACTTGGTATGAGCAAGAGCACATTTTATAGGTATGTAAAAAAATATATTGATTAAAGGCAAAAATTGTTGATAGTACTAAAAAGTCAGATTGCGAGTGAGAATGCTCAATACAAATTAGTAATTACAATAATATTGAAAAAAGTAATTATTTTTGAGATAATGATATTCGGAAAGGTTGGTAATTTTATGAAAAGAAAAGAAGTAATACCTAACCACCATCAAATGACAGAGTTCTTAAGAGGTCAAGCATCAAGAATATTTGATGAAGTGGCAAAAAATGACGAGGTTGTTTTGGTAAATAAAAATAGTAAACCGCAGAATATCATTATCTCTTATGAAAGATATTGTCGTCTTAAGGAAAAAGGTGCGGATATTTAGGAGGAATAATTGGACAATGGCAAAGAAAAATTCAAGTATCGAACCAGAGGTGGAAAGTAGAGCCAATCGTTTGTTAGCAGAAAATGGGGTAAAATGCACCGATAAGAACAAGAGCATAAATAATGATATAGAAAATGCATTGGCTACAGCGATATCCAAACAAGGTGGTAAAGGAGGAAACAAGCCAGATATTCAGTTTTTAGCAGAGATAGGTTATAAACGTTTACCAGTTATGATAGAAGCTAAGGGTACTAAAGGTAAATTGCTAAAAGTGGGTGCTGATGGAACTATTGAGCAAGTAAATGAGAAAAAAGATGGAACATTATCTTTCAATACTGTTAATGGATATGCTGTAAATGGTGCTGTTCATTATGCTAAAGCAATTATTAACTACACAAAGACTTGGAAAGATTGTCTTGCGGTGGGAATAAACGGATATGATGATGCGATTGGAAGACATTTTGAAGAGGCAATCTATTATGTATCTGAGGATAATTTGAATGCACCAATTTTTATAAGCAAAGATATGAAGTTGCTCTATACACAGAATTGGACAAAGCTTTTTCAGATGGTAGAAAATGCAAAACTTTCAGATGAAGAAAGAGAAGCTATTGTTAGGAAAGCAGAAGAAAATCTTGAAGTAAAAATAAAAAAAATGCATCAATGCATTTATGATGATGAAGTGCTTAAAACATTGCTTACTACAAATGAAAAACTGTATTTATTCTGTGGACTTATAATGGCGGGATTGAAAACTAAAGATGTGGCACCATTAGAAGAAAGTGATTTTAAGGGCAACAAGAAAGAAGATAAAAATGATGGAACAGTTATTACAGATCAGATTAAAGTATTTTTAAGCGAAAAAAAGTGTTCTGCTGATAAAGTGGATATGATTTGCGGATTATTAAATTCCGTATTTACCAAAAAAAAATTGTGGATGCCAACAAATGGCGAAAGCATATTAAAAAAATTGTTTAGAGAGGTACATGATGAAATTATTCCTTGCTTTGAGGGAAATCTTCACCTAGACTTTACGGGGAAAATATTAAACTCACTAAATGATTGGGTGAGTATAGACAATGATGCAGAGAATGATGTTGTATTAACGCCTAGATATGTTACAAAGCTCATGGCAAAGCTTGCACGAACTGGTCGTGATTCTTTTGTATGGGATAAAGCTATGGGGTCTGCGGGATTCTTAATATCTGCAATGGATATTATGATTAAAGATGCAAAGGATAATATAACTGATGCAAAAGAGTTAGCAGATAAAATTAAGCATATTAAGGAACAACAATTATTGGGTATTGAGATATTAGGAAATATTTATATTTTAGCTGTGCTTAATATGATACTTATGGGTGATGGCTCCTCAAATATTTTGAATGGAAATAGTCATGATAAAGAGTTTACACTTGATAATTTATCAAAAGATTTTGAGGATGTATTCCCTGCGAGTGTATTTTTATTGAATCCACCATATTCAGCTGATGGTAAGGGATTTAATTTTGTCGAAGAAGCTTTATCACAGATGACTAGAGGGTATGCAGCTATTCTAATTCAAGATTCTGCTGGAAACGGACAAGGATTGCCATATACCAAACGTATTCTGGAAAATAACACTCTTGAAGCGAGTATTAGAATGCCTTCAGGTTTATTTGGAAACAAGGCAACAGTAAATGTTTATATATTTGTCTTTAAGGTACATAGAGCTCATGAAGAAGATGATATGGTTACATTCATAGATTTTTCGGAGGATGGTTACAGTAGGCAGAATAGAAAAAAATCATCACAAGAAGTTAATCTAAGAAATACTGATCATGCGATTGAACGATATGCGGAAGTTGAAGCGATTGTTTTAGGAAAGAAGCCTCAAACAAATTATTACACAACAGAAAATGGACTTGTTGTGAGAGATAGTATTTCATTAAATGGTGACGATTGGTTATTTACTCAGCATCAAAAGGTTGATTCAAAACCGATAGAAAGCGATTTTAAGAATACAGTTGCTGAGTATTTTAGTTGGAAGATTTCTCAATTCATGAAAGGAAGTGTTTAATGATGTGGGAAAATTTTGAACTTCAAAAAATTACTACAGTTTCTTCACCGAAGAAAAGATTCAATGCTAATACATTGACAATAAACTCTCATCCTAAAGATGGATATCCTTATGTTGTTCGAACCGCATTGAATAACGGTATTAGAGGATACATAAAAGAGGATGAAAACTACTTGAATGCTGGTAATACGTATTCATTTGGACAAGATACAGCAACAGTTTTTTGGCAGCCTAATCCATATTTTACTGGTGATAAAATAAAAGTATTAACACCCACCCATAAATTAACTAATGAAATGGCATTGTTTATATTAATAGCAATAAGAAAAGCATTTGCATTGTTTTCATGGGGGACAGATTCATTTAATGAGGAAATTATCAAGACAATGAAAATTACCTTGCCTATCAAAAGTGAAGGTAATACTGCAATAATAGATGATACACGTTATTATCATGAAAAAGGTTTTATGCCAGATTTCGAGTATATGCATAAGTACATAGAGGATATTCAAAAAAAGCAATTCCTTGATCTTGAAAAATATTTGACAGAGCTGAAAATCAATGATGTGAAGCTAAACAAAAAGGACAAAAAAATTCTGGCTCAGAAAACAGTAGATAAAGAATTTATTATGCATGATTTGTTTGAAAAGTTAAAAGCTCCATATAAGGGCAAAGGGAGAAAACAAGACAATGTAAGCAAAGAAAAAAACATGGAATTTTCATTGCCATTAATCAACTGTAAAGATGGAAACAATGGTGTCATGTATTATGGAAGAAGAGAAGATTTTACTGTCCATAATAATGTATTATCCATTATATACAATGGACCACCTACAGAAGGACAGACATATTATCAAGAAGAGATTGGTGTATATACAGATGCATATATCGTTGGATTGATAAATGATGTTCCTTTGGATAGAGAACTAGGTCTATATTTAACAACAGCGGTTAATAAATCTATTCACAATCTCAAGAAGAAGAAGTATTCTAGAGGAAATAAAGCAACGTGGGATAATAAAGTTGAGAATGATAAAATTATACTTCCAATCAAAGTTGAAGCAGATGGAACTCCGATAATTGATTCTTCAAAGAGTTTTCATAAAAAAGGATATGTACCAGATTGGGATTATATGAGAAATTATATTGTTGCCATAGAAAAAGAGGTTGTGGCAGAAGCCGTTGATTTTAAAAATGAGATGGTAAGGTAATAAATATTTATAGTTTCAAAACACTTTAGATTGAAAAAGTCTAAGGTGCTATGATTTTAGGGAAAACCAAGTATTTTTTAAGAGGAAAGAGTATTGTAATTTGAAATTTTTCGAGATACATAATTTATTTAGATGATGATAATGATTAGATTAAAGGGGTGCTGATTTACGGTCATAATGTCAAGGAACAAGTGTTAAAGAGTACATTTGAAAAGTTTGTAAATTATATAATTCGATATTCATATGAGTCCGAATGGTGGGATTATCTGCTGTTCGGGCTTTTATTTATGTTATTGAATTTTGGTGAAGCGTGGCAGATAAGCAAAATTGACCCGTATATATTACTTTAGATGGCGGAAACCATCTAATAATATGAAAGGGGATTGTGCTATGGCTGAGACAATTCTGAAAAAAATGGTAACGATTAATGGAGCTGAATATACAATTACTAGCGATGGAAAGGTATACGGAAAAGAAGGTAAGGAAATTTCTGTAAGACCTAATACATCTGGATATGCTTCTTTTACAGCGGGAAGAAAAGGAAAACGTACGAGAAAAGAGGTTCACAGATTGGTTGCTGTACTATTTGTTGATAATCCGAATCATTATGATGAAGTGGATCATAAAGATTCAGATAGAATGAATCCTAGAGCTGATAACCTAGAATGGGTAACCAGAGCTGAAAATATACGAAGAATATATGAGAGACGAGGAGATATCAATAAAAAGAGAAAATTAACCGAGGATATGGTTGTAGATTTAAGACGTAAATATAAAGCTGGAGTTTCAGTACCAGAATTAGTCAGAGAATATAAGCTGCCAAGAACTACTATAAGAAATGCAGTTAAAGGAAATACATGGAAGAATGTACCTATGTGATGACAAGTAATCAGAGAACCTTAGCAATTCGCAGTAATTGTTCTTTTTTGGAATCATCCAGTTTATCAACAGTGTTGAGCAGTTCTGTTTCAAAAGCAGTAGTAGGAGCTTTATATTCATTGCCGAGAATATAATCAACGGTAACATTCATAGCATTGCAGATAGAAACCAGAAGTGTTAAAGATACCTTGACTTTGTTCGTCTCGATATTGCTGATGTGGCTGACATTAACATCGGTTACTTTAGCAAGATATTCCTGTGTCAGTTGTCGGTCTGTACGGACTTCTTTAATTCGTTTTCCGATAAGGGCAAAATCCAAATTATCCATTGCACCATTCCTCCTTAAAGTGTTGTGAAAATTATAAAGAAATTATAGTTACAGAGTAATAATCCAATGCTATAATCTATATAGGTATAGATTAATATTATGATGAAAAATGCCGATAAGTATAATGAGCAAATAGAAGAAAGGAATAATGAACATGGCGTATTTTACACAAACAGATTCATTAGATGATTTGAGAAATCAATATAAAAGGTTGCTGACAAAATTTGATTATAAAGATCCTAAGAATGCTAAGCTCTTAGCAGAGATTGATAAAGAATATAAGAAGCGCCAAACATATGCGAAGATGGCACCACTTAGAAAAGCGCTAGACGATGATGACAAGGCAAGAGTACAGGCAGAACGAGAGAGGGCTGAGTACAACGCAGAAATAAAAAGAAGAACACAAAGGCATTATACAAAAGAAGACTGTCAGAACTATTTGAATATAGCTTGTAGAGAATTGAAAAATTACGCATATCTGAAAGTTAGATATTATATGAAATCAGCAGGTGGAGCATCTACATGTCGTAATGATTTAGATACTTTTAGAATGAATGGCAATAGAAAAACTTATATAAATTTAAGAACTCTTGGAAAACTAACTAATGATAGAGACTTATTAAAAGTAATGGAGGCTGGAAATGATGTTGAAATAGCATTTGTAGCTTTAGCCGATAAAAATAATAAAGAACAGATATTGCAAAAATTAGAAGAAAAATTAGGTGCTGTATATGTTGCAGCCTATAAAGAAGCATGTGATAAATATATGGATGATGTAGACTACGCTAGGCTTGTAGCAAGGGAAAACAAGCAAAATAAAGCAGAAAAAATCACAAAACCAATGGAATCAGCGTTAACTATGATAATTAGAGTAGTTGCTTCTATAGTATTGGGAACAATAGCATTTGGAGTTACCTTTGCCATTTTGGACATGTTTCTTACTTTTGTAAGTGATGCTAGTAATATCAAGCTTAGTGGCATTATCCTTTGGGGAATTGTAGCAATTGAAGTGATTGTAGCCGCTTTTGTTGCATTAGCTGTAATTAAAGTCATTAATAAGTTGATTATCGAAGATACTCGTCAAGAGGTGTCAGATAAAAAAGTATCATATAGCCGAGTGACAGAGGGTGAGAAATACGATGAGATAAAGAAAAATGAAAATCTTTCTAAGAATACATCTGGTGTAATAAGGCTTATTGCTAGATTGTTTGGATTTCGTATTTAATTAAATAACATAAGAAAAGGCAGGTAATAGTACATGGGATTAATAGGATTTATAGTCATTATAGTTATTTTGGGAGTTCTGTTTGACGGAAAGTTAGGAACAACAATGGCGACTGGAGGGTTGCAGATATTGTTTGGTATATTTATTACGGCGGTTTGTTTTGCTATAAATCCAATTCTTGGGATAATTGTAGGAATTGTTTATTTTAAAGGATTATCAAATCAGTAGCATAGTATTACATTTTCGCCAGTATAGGCAAAAAAATTATATATATTTTTGGAACTAAGCACGTATCAAACCTTAAAAGCAATTCTTAGTTCGGAACCCCACCCCTCTGTATATGGGTATCAAAGACATCAGGAGAAATCTTGGTGTCTTTTTTATTTGACCTGAGCATGTTGTCGTTAAACTGCTCTATTATTATGCCCTGATGTGGCAGGAAAGGAGGCACGTTACCATGAAGGATTTGTTATCAAAAATCTATGACTATGTGATCAACTACGAGGCTGACAGTATAAAGCTGGGGAGTAAATTCGATGTAGAAGTTAAGAAAGCCATAGAGCCATTGAAAGAATCTATGACAGCAGAAGAGATGGAGCGTATTAAGGAAATCGTATATTCGACAGCTTATACCGCAGAAAAGAATGGATTTCATCTGGGAATCCGCACAGCTCTCACTATGTTTGTGGAAGCAATGCAGTTACCGGATGACCCTGACAAGTCATAAAACTGTCAAATATGAGGAAAGGAGGCTGATGTTATGCGTAAGCCGAATATGGTTGATGTAATCATTGCAGAAATTATTGCGATTGTATTGGTACTGATCGTGAAAATGACTGTGGCATAACAACATCAATAATTACAACTGAATATGGAGGTATCACAAAATGGATGCACTATTTATCCAAGCAGTCATTGTACTTGTATTCTTGTACAGATGGCTTAAAGAAAACAAATAATTTTTTACGAAAAGGAGATTCACACTATGATGAACAACAATTTAAACAACAACGGAACTAATAACAACAGCAACAATAATTCAAACAACGGAGGTAATTTTATCATGGCAAACAACACAATCAATTCATTACAGGTATTCACAGGCATTATCAAAGAGGCATTTACATCTGTCTATCCAGATAACAAGGTCTTTGTTCGTGAGGTAAAGAAGAACAATGGTCTGGTTCTTACAGGTCTTACTATCTGTGAGCGTAATATCAATATTGCACCAACTATCTACCTTGATGCATATTTTGCACAGTATAAGGACGGAAGAGCCATGACGGATATTATCAGGACTATTGATGAGTGCTACAAGGCAAATCGTGTCGGCAGTGATTTTGATATTGCAGGAATTATGGACTTTGAGAACGTAAAAGACAGGGTGTGCTTCAAGCTCATTAATAAGGACAGGAATGCCGAGATGCTTTCCGATATGCCTTATATAGAGTTCCTTGATTTAGCGGTCATCTTCTATGTGCTTGTATCAGAAGATGAAATGGGTACAGGCTCTATTACGATACATAACAGCCTGATGGAAGCATGGGGAACTGATAAGAAAGAGTTGTTAAAGCTTGCAATGCGTAATACCCAGAGGAGATTTACAGGTCATGTCTATAACATGATGAGCATAATTGAATCCATGATGGGAAGATATGCAGAGCTTGATAGCGAAGTAAGAAACTGCTTCTATGAGATGGAATCAGTATATGAGGATGATATCTGCCCTATGTATGTAGCAACGAACAGCAAAAAGTTAAACGGAGCTTGTGTGATGCTTTATGATGGACTACTTCGTGATTTCGCCAGAAAGGTAGGCAAGGGCTTCTATATTATTCCAAGTTCCATCCATGAAGTTATCCTGATTCCTGATACACTGGATATGGATATCCGTTATATGAAAGCAATGGTTAAGGAAGTAAACGGAACGGAAGTTGCTCCTGATGAAGTATTATCCGACAATGTATACAGATACGATATTGATACAGACCGCATTGAAATGATGTAGGTCTTATTTTTTTTTGCCTATTTTTAAAAAACGGAGGATTTTAATATGTTTGATAAGAAAGAAATGAAGCTCATTAACTTTGAGAAAGCCAAGAAATATCTGATGAATGGAGTACAGGTCTATATGGTCAATCTGGACGGAAGCCTTGTTGAAATTAATGAGGATACCGACTGGAAAAAGATTTTATTCCATAACCTGAAAGGTGGCAGCTATGCCATATACAAGAAAAAATTTACTGGTATCGGTACATTTACCAAGGATATCCATATCGGTAAGTGGGATTTCAGCGTAAGCCACACTAAGAAGGGAGGTGATGCCTAATGTGCTACTTAGAAGGACAGTCATTAAGACCAGAACTGCCAGGGCATTGTACAGAGAATTGCAGTCTGTACATGTCGGTATGTGTTCCGATTGTAACAGATGGTCTATTAGATGGCTGTGAGTGCTCAGGAGATTCATATTGTGATGAGTGCCCATACTTTGAAGAGTGTGGGAAGTAGAAAGGAGATTCTATGAAAGAAAAAATAATAAAACGCTTAAATGATGAACTGTATGCATATCGTAAATATCTTATTTCAGGAAGTATGACAACGGAACAGCTTTTTGAAGAAGCATATGGAATTGCATTACGTCAGTTTATTGTAGAAGCGATAGAGCAAATGGCAGATGATAACCGATTGTCAGATGTTTTATGTGACTGGCTGGATAAAAAGGATGATGTACTCGATTATCTGTATTCATTATGGATGGATTGTGATACTTCTCTTATTCCAGAGCTTGCAGACATACTTTATAACGAGGTTACGCATGATCGGGAGGTACAGGAGAATGAGTAGAAATCAGGATAAAGTAAAAACAGCCCTCAAAAGTATTGATGATAGTTTGGCGACTATCAATACCAACGAGGACTGGATGAAATACCTTAAATTTCAATCCTTATTCTACAACTACTCATTTGGAAATGCAATCTTAATTTATGCACAGAGCGGTGGACAGGCTACCTATGTAAAAGGCTATAAGTCTTGGAACAAGCTTGGACGCTATGTGAAGAAAGGAGCTAAGGGGCTGGCAATACTTGCCCCTTGCTTCCGTAAGGTTGAGCAGTTCAAAGAACCAGACAATAAAAATGAGTACCATGATGAGCAGGGAGAGAAAGAGGTCAAGCGTGTTATCAGCGGTTTTAAGGTGACCTATGTATTTGATATTGCAGATACGGATGGTTCAGATGAATATATCCCAGTGCTGGTAAAAGGTCTTGCAGGTAATTCCGAAGAGGAAAAGAACATATACGATAATCTCTATCGTGTATTATCAAAAAAATTTGTGATACAGGATGTAACAGGAACAGCCAGCAAAGGCAGTTACAATCTGGAAACAAAGGTTATCAGCGTGCGTTCTGACCTTGAATACTTGCAGAGAATCAAGACATTACTGCATGAAACAGCTCATGCGTATGATTTTGCAATGAATCCTGATGATGATATCCCAAGAAACCGAAGGGAACTTATTGCAGAATCGGTAGCTTTTGTTGTCAGCATGAGACTGGGACTTGATACTAGCAGTTATTCCATGGGTTACATACAGTCATGGCTCAAGGATAAAGAGGAACTAAAGATTATAGCTGATACTGTACAGAAAGTATCATACAAGATTATTACTACATTGGCAGAGTCGGAAGGCTCTGCTTTTTCTGATTTAAGAGAAAGTGAGGAATAGAGCATGAATGCAAATATTTTAGTAGAGACAGACGGATTATCAAGGGAAGAGTGGCTTAGATACCGCAAACAGGGGATTGGTGGAAGTGATGTTGCCGCCATCCTTGGTATCAGCAAATGGAACAGTGCTATTTCCTTATGGCTCAATAAAACAAACCAGACAGAGGATGATACACAGGAAAATGAAGCTATGGAATGGGGAACCATCATGGAACCGGTCATCCGTAATCATTTTGCTAAGGTTACTGGTAAGACAGTGGTTGAAGTACATGCCATGTTACAGCATCCAGAATATCCATTTATGCTTGCTGATGTTGATGGTCTTACAGAAGATGAGGACGGAAATCCTGCTATTCTTGAAATAAAGACAGCCAGCGAATATAAGCGTTCTGAATGGGAAGAAGGTGTTCCGACTTATTATCAGACACAGGTACAGCATTATCTTACAGTCACAGGAGTTAAAAAAGCATATGTTGCTGTCCTTATTGGTGGCAATGCGTTCCGTATCTATGAAGTGGATGCGGATGAAGAGATACAGCAGATGCTTATTGCTGTAGAAAAAGAGTTCTGGAATAAGGTTAAGAACATGATTAGACCTGAAATGGATGGATCTGATGCTGCTAAGAATCTGTTAGATAACATTTATCATGGCGGGGTTGAGGATGAAATTATACTGCCTGATGATGCTGTTGAATGGGTGGATGCATACTTTGAAGCATCTGTAGAAGAGGATAATGCAAAGGCAAAGAAGCAGGAAGCAGCTAACCATATCAAGGAGTTCATGGGGGATTATGACAAGGCAAAGTGTTATGACCATTCTATTTCATGGAAAAGAGTAACCAGTGAAAGGCTTGATACAAAGGCATTAAAAGAGAATGAACCAGAGCTTTACCAGAAATATGTTAAGAGCAGTACAAGCAGAAGATTCACATTGAGATAAGCACAGAAAGGCAGGATAAACATTATGAGTAAACAGATAGATTTAAAAGCACTACTAGAGAGCAGAATGGAGAATATAGAGCCGACAGAAACCTCTAAAATGGCGATAGAACGTGCGGAAATGAATGTACCCCACAATCTTATGTTTGATGCAGAAAGCACAGAATTTAAGCCAGAAACAAAGCCAGTGACAGCATCAGGAGCAAGAGGATTAACAGTAGAAGAGGCAAAGACATTTGATGATGAAATGAACCGATTCATTGATACTGTCCTTATTGCTGGTGTCGATTATGGTGTGATACCGCATTGTAACAAACCTACCTTATTAAAATCAGGAGCAGAAAAAATCCTTAATTATCTTGGACTGATTGCAAGAACGGAAATCAGTAATCGGGTTGAGGATTACAATGTCGGGTTCTTTTCTTATGAGGCAAAGGTCTACCTGATTGATTACAACGGCGTTGTCAAAGGTGAGGGTATCGGCATCACGAATACCAGAGAAGGTAAATATGCAAAGAGTAATGGTTATGCGGTTCAGAATACAGTCCTTAAAATGGCAAAGAAGCGTGCGTTGGTGGATGCAGCATTAAATGTCGGTAATCTGTCAGCAAGGTTTACGCAGGATGTAGAGGATATGAATATTGAGCCTGACAGTACAGGTGGTAAGAATCCTGATGAATTAAAGCAGGGAAGTAAGCCAAAAGCGGAAAAGTCTGTCACACAGAAGCAGATAAAATATCTGGAAACACTTATGAGCCAGCATAATACATCTGCGGAAGCCATGAACAAATACTGTAAATCAAACTTTGGTGTAGATGATTATAAGAAGATTACAGGTGTTCAGGCATCTACGCTGATAGAGAAATTTAAAGCTGTTGAATAATCTGATGGCATAATTTTGTGCAGCGAAATATAGGAGAACTCAAAATTGAGCTGTCCTAAATAATTTCGTATCGGAAAAGTAGTTTTATTTCACATTCGCTCCTCTATTTTGAGGAATGAAATCATACTGGGGATGCAGGATATCTGTGTCCCCCTTTTTTGAAAGGAGCAAACGACAATGGATATAAAAACATATGATTTGATTATTGATACCAAGACCAAGCATACAGCATTACAGGTAAAGGACAGCTTTGCCTATGCTGTTGATAATTTTACAGAGCCTAAGGCGATATATGACTTAATGACAGATGGATTCCATATGGATAAAAAAGCAGATGAATATGTCTATATGGGGGCATTTAATAACAGGATGAAGCTTCTTGGAATGTTTGAGATAAGTCATGGTTTGGGAGATTCAAGCCTTATAGATGCAAGAGGCGTGTATATGAGAGCATTACAGATAGGAGCGAGCAATATAGTGGTAATACATAATCATCCATCAGGTATTCCGCTTCCATCAAGGGATGACTTTCGTGTGTGCCGTAGAATCAGAGAAGCAGGGGAGCTGCTTGGAATCCCATTGTCTGATTTTATAGTGATAGGCTGTGATGATTTCGTCAGCTTTCAGGAAAAAGACCTGATGAATCTTTAAATAGTACATTCAGGTATTGTTTAGTTAATAATTGCATTATAATATATAGCATGTAGAATGTACTGGATGAGAGCACCTACTTTTTAATGATGATTTCCTTATTTTTGTTGTTGAATTGTAATATGGTGTGACAGAAGAATAATTCTTTCTTATTTCCAGGGGACAAAAACTCTGATTTTTATGTAATTATGTAGAGAAAAAGGCAAGAAGATCAGAGTGTAAATAATATACCTGTAAATTTGGATGATTGCTACACATGCTATAATTTATGTAGAGAGACATACATACCGATATATACTATAAGCATTTATATGCTTGCTACTTATAATACCTACTGAAAGTGAGATACTGATATGGATTACTTTGATGATAATAAATTGTGCTCTGTTAATGAGTTCTATGACAATGTAAAAAAGTTAAAAAGAGAGTTGGGAAATAAAGCCACTCTCACAGATAAAGAAGTTGAAGATAAAAAGGCATTATTATTAAGTGCTCAATTTGTTTCTAAAAAATATATTGAATTGGCACAAGAGTCCCCAAAGGAATATCCAGAAATTTTACCAGAGGATATAATAGGGGAAATGGATTATATAGATGCAGTATATGATTATATGAAGCAACATGGAGATGGAGGAGATGTATTAAATAGCTATCCTGTTGTTTCATTGGCTATTATGGTTAAAAATACACATTCGGAAATAAGAAATGCAGGAATAGATAATTGTGTTACTGAGAGAGTTGTGCATGCAGTAGTTCCAGCTATCGAGGCTGTTACATTAAAGGCAGTTTATAATGCACCACAATTCAATGTATCTACATCTGGTATAATCAATGCTCAAAAAGTTTTGAATAGATATCCAGAAATCGTAAAGCTTATGACAGATGAGGCGGTAAGAACAGTTTTTACAAATAAAGCTGAAAGGAATCAGTGGTCATCATTTACTATATATAAAGGAAATGCATCTGATAATGCATCGTTACTGTTATCTCAAAGCGTTACTGCTGACCCGAATAATAAGGTTTTAATTGAAAGTGATTTTTCAATATATGATTGGGCGGTCATGGAAGCGGTAGCGACACTATATGCGTATGCGGAAGAAAATAGTAAGTTAGACAATGGTGCTGTGGCTATAGATATTCAGAGTATTGATAAGATACTAAAACGTGATGTTTTAATAAGAATGTCGCAAGAAACCAAAAAGAATATCCTGACATCGGATATTGTAAGAAGTTTAGTAAAATTAATGGGAAATCATGTGGAGATAGTTGATCCGGCAGGAAATCATGCTGGAGATTTGATAGATGGAGAATTAGCATTTGTATCTAATAAATTATGCTTAATAGTAAAATCTAAACCTGTTCTTTTTAAATATACAGAAAGTAATGGTAGAAATCATTTGGAGAGCATAAAAATAGATGAACTTAAACTTGATCTGAAAAAAATAAATGCATCATATTCTACAGAAACTGTTGCCATATATAGATTTTTACTAGGGAGATTAAGAGAAATATTTGGTTCATACAAGATGGACAGTAAACATATGACTCCGAAGCCAAATTATACGAATAGTGTATCGCTTGAAAGTATTATCAGTGCTGTATATCCAGAAGGTTTAGGAAAATTCAAGGATGCAGCATCAAAGAAGCGATATGTTTTAAATAATACAGAAAAAATCTGTAATGCAATGGAAAACAAAGGAATATTTTTTAAGAAGTGTGAGTTAGGTAGAAACATGAGAGAAGATTATATATTCATATTTCATAGAAATTAACTGGAAGAAATCGCCTAGCTTAGTTTATTAAAAGTGTAAGGAATAGCTTTTATGTTGTTAGATACAGCATTAAAGGTGTAAGGAATAGCATTGATAAAGTCTCGAAACCGTTGAAAATAGGGCGGTTCGGGGCTTTTTCTTTTTCTATAGACTTATAGATTAATACCGAGCGATTTCTGGCAATACCAGAAAATCGCATTTGGGTATTAAATTATACCATCAGCTGATACAAAAACAGAAAGGAGTTGATGAATCTATGATTACTCAATCAAATGCTCCACCTCAACAAACAGGAGCAGTAACTATTCCTAATGCGAGTGGTGCAATCTATAAGAATAACGTAAGCTTCTATTTAAAGAAAAATCTTCAACATGAGATTAGTTCATTTATAGCAAGTGGTCAGGCAAAGACAGGATATTCAAATCTGGATGCAGTTATTGGAAAGTTATATCCTGGATTGTATGTTCTTGGAGCAGGAAGTTCACTTGGGAAGACGACCTTTTTATTGCAAATGGCTGACCAGCTTATAGCAGATTGTGAACCTGTTCTTTATTTCACAATGGAACAGTCACAGTTAGAGCTTGTAACAAAGACATTAAGTAGAAGAGCTGCACTTAAATGTAAAACAAATCCTAAAATGGCTAAGACTGCTATCCAGATTCGCAGAGGTGATGTTACTCAGGAAGTAAAGGATGCATTTCAGGATTATGTTGCTGATGCAGATATTTTTACGATTGTTCAGGGAGATTTTTCTACAGATATGACAGAAGTGGAAAGAATTGTAGATGATTATGTAAAGGTAACAGGAAAAGTACCTATTGTTATGGTTGATTATCTTCAGATCGTACAAGAGGATAGCCAGATGACTGATAAGGCGAAGATTGATTCTATTACAAAGCGTTTGAAAATTCTTCAGCGTAAGCATAATGCAGTTGTGATGGTCATTTCTTCAATAAATAGAGCGAATTATATGTTGCCGATTGACTTTGAATCCTTTAAGGAATCAGGCTCAATTGAATATTCAGCGGACGTGGTTTGGGGGCTACAGCTTCAAATTATAAATGACCAAGCATTTACACAGGCTAAGGGTGTGTCTCAGAAAAGAAGAATGATTGCAATGGCTAAAGCTGCATCACCTAGAAAGGTAGAGCTGGTCTGCTTAAAGAACAGATATGGTATTGCTTCATATAATTGTGGCTTTTTATATTATCCACAGTTTGACTTATTTACACCAGACCCACAATTTAAAGCATCGGCACCAATTTGTCCGACACCACAAATTATTATTTAATAGGAGGTCATCTATGACAGAATTAGAAAAAAAACATAAATTAATGCAGAAATGCAGAATAGTTAAGCCAGATCAGACTGGTGTATGTAGATTTATAGAAATTCAGATGCAAACGTTTGAACAGGATGCATCTGGGAAATGGAATCGTACAGGAATGGCTATTGAAAAGGGCTTGCAGTACGAAAATAAGGTTAAGCTTATTGATGGAAGAATAGTATATCTTAATAAGCCTGGAACAAAAATTGTTACAGAATATCAGAGAGTACCAGAATGGGCAACTCATGAATTGGAAGATATTTATGTTGATTATGACATGTTTGATGTTCCTGTACCATTTTAAGGTCTATTAAGAATGACTGCAAATTTTAACTATATTCAGAAGGAGAAAAAAAGTGTGATGAAAGATGATAATTTGAATATGCAGAACTTATCGGATGATGAACTCATAATATTTAATGAGTGGGTACTTAATGTTGCTGCTCCTACAGTATGTTCATTATCGGAGAAAAATAAAGACAAGGTTCAATACAATATTGATATGTCAGAACAACAGATGCAGGAAATCTATGAATGGATATTATGCGGATATGACAAAGTAGCCATGATCTTAGGAAAAACTGCATTTGGCGAATTATGCAGAAAAATGTCAATAGCATTAGATTTATGATAAGGGTATTTCTATATTTCAGGGTGTTCTTAGGAGCACCCTAATTTATTAAGTGGAGGATGTAAGAATGGATAATAGTAACATAGTATACAAGATTGTTGAGGATAAAGTTAATATGGACGGAATACATACATTTGATGGACTTGAGATGGACATTCAGGCTGCGTATTTGAATATGCTTCATAGCAAAGGACTGATACCAGATAATGTTCATTCTATTGCATTAAACAAAATTACAAAAGGAGTGGTTAGATGAAAGAACACAAAGCTGCAATCTATCATTTTACGGATGGGGGAAATATCAGACCTATTGTTTACCAGAAAGAACTTGATCGAATAAAACAGTTTGCGGCAGATATCGGATATTCAGATGCAGAGGTATATCTGGATAAATCTCTTAAAAAGAAAGAACAAGTACAGTTACAGAATTTATTACAGGATATAAGCAATTACAATGCCTTGATTATGAAAGACTTCTATCATCTAAGAAAGAATACAGGAGCATTTATGGATGACCTTATTACTCTTAGTAATAGAGGGGTAAATATCTATACCATAGAAGATGGCAGTTTTCAGTTAAGTACTGCACCATTTGAGCAACCATTAAGAATTGCTTTGTATTACTGTGGTTTGGAAATTGTCGGACGTTCAATAGAGTTACAGTTTGAGATTATGAATTATTTTGTGAGAACCTGCACTAACTGGAAAATAATTGATGAATATGCTGATACATCTGGCAACAAGAAAGATGGAAACCAAAAACAGTTACAAGAGCTTATTAAAAACCATGATAAGTATGATTTGATTCTTGTGCAGTCGTTTAATGATATCCATTGGAGAACAGCAAAATTTTGTAAAGTAAGACACCAGATACAAAGAGATATCTACAGTATGCATGAAGAAATGTATTTGAAGTATTAACAAGGAGGAAACTATGAAGAATAAAGAGATTAATGAAATTTATTTATGCGTTGAATACGCTCGTGTTTCTACAGCTAATGAAGGTCAGAAAGAAAGCTGCGAGAACCAGATAACATTGTGTAATGAATATGTTAAGAAGCATCCAGAATTACAGGTTGTAGGTACATATGTTGATGATGCTTTAACTGGCGGTAATGATATTCGCCCAGAATATCAGAAGTTGCTTAATAGAATACAGCAGGGAGACATTCGCTACATTATAGCCAAGAGTACAAATCGTCTATGTCGTTCTACAGAGGTTGATGGTCAGTTACAAAAGATTTGTAGAGAATATGATGTGATGATTATTTTTGTTGATTCAAATTATATATTTAATCCGTTTGATGGAGATGCGGTTACTATGCACTCTATTCAAATGATATTTGACCAGCAGTATATTTATACGCAGTCAAAGAATGGTACTATCGCCCATAGACAGAAGTGTGAGAAGAAAATACTGGATGCTACAGATGTAAGATATGGTTATGAATGGGATAAGGAAAATAAGCGTATTGTAGTGAAAGAGAGTGAGGCACAGTATGTTAGAAAAATGTTTGATTGGTATGTATTCGGAGGTCTTGGGGTAACAGAGATAGCACGTAAATTAGCAGAACTGGGAGTATATGGTCAAAAGAGCGGTAAGATTTTAACTGCAAATACTATATCAAGCAGATTAAGTGATGCCTCTTATAAAGGAACTTTCTATATAAATAAGAAAGGCAGCAAATTAAATATTGGTGTTGGTGCTAAGAAAATCCGTTTTGATCGTCCGAAAGAAGAGTGGATAGCAGTACCTGGACCAGCAATTATATCAGAAGAACTTTTTGATTTAGCACAAAGGGTTAGAGAAGAACGCTGCCATATTTATGATAAGCCTAGTAAGCAATCATCACAGGCACGTTTCAGAGGTACGCATTTATTTTCAGGAAAAGTATTTTGTGGTGATTGTGGTACGCAGTTTCATTTTAGATATGCTGATAGAGCTAAGACGATTGGAGAGTATAAGGATTATTTCAGCAAGAAAAAGACATCATTAGATGCGGTTTGCAATAATAAAAAATACAATCGCATTAGAGAGGAAACATTGATTGAATTATGTAAGTACTCAATAAATGTATTTCTGAAAAATCATGAAAGCTGTATTGATAATATTGTTGATGTTCTTCGTGAGGCTGGCAAGGAAGCTATGAATGACAATACGCAGATAAAAGCTTATCAGAGAAAGTTGAAAAAGCTTGATATAGAGCTGAAAAAGAATTTAGAGGCTTGGCGAGATGCTACTGATTCTGATATGAAAGAGGATTTCTTACAGATGTATAAGGCTAATAAGGCTGAAAAGAATAGTATTGAACAGTATCTGGATGAGATTAAACAACAGCAGTCATCACTTGAAGATATGGAGAAAGAATTACAGGTACTGAAAAATAAGATTGAAGAGATAAAACAGATAAAGGAATTTGATAAATCTGTGGTAGATAATTTTATAGAAAGAATAATAATAGCCGCAGATGGCAAGGTAACCATTGTATTAAAATTTGGAACTACCTTTGATGCCATAATGCAGAATAAAATGCTCTTCACTTATGACGGAAAGGGTGATGAAGATATACCATTTTTAAATTTAAAGTTCATTACAGATATATATGAGTTCAGAAATCATATCTTATATTATCAATCGTTAAGATGTTCGGACAGGACATGATGGTTCACTGTCAACAGGTCATGCAAATTCGTGCAGGGATATGCTGTCCAGAATGGAAACCATGGTACTGATGGGACAGGAGCTGCCTCTCAGTGCTATAAGAAGTCAGATTGCATCTGGAATAAATATTATCATTCAGCTGGGCAGACTGAGGGATAAATCCCGCAGGGTGCTTGAGATAGCGGAACTGGATGGAATTGTAGATGGCGAGATTGTACTAAACACGCTATACAAATTTGAAGAGATATCGGAGAAGGATGGCAGAGTTATAGGAGAGCTTGTACAAAAGGGTAAGTTAAAATCCCGGACAAAGCTTGAGGCTGCCGGCATGAGGGATGTAAATGGACTATAGGAGATACAGGCTTTCTGCAGTGGAAATAGCTGTAGTGGTTATGGAAGCGGCAGCTATATCAATAGCTGTTTCTAAATTATTCTTTGATTCCCTGTGGGGGATGGTTTTAAGCCCGGCTGTTCTTGTAATTGTGTGGAAGAAAACGGTTGCAGCAAAAATAAAAGAGCGCAGGGACAGGCTTGCCATGGAATTCCAGACCATGCTTAAAAATATAAGTGGACTGCTGTTAGCCGGATATTCATTGGAAAATTCCTTTGTGGAAGCACAGAAGGAGCTTAAGAAGATGTATGGGGCCAAATCATATATGGGCATGGAGCTGCAAAACATAAATAAAAGGGTTGGCATGAATATACCTATAGAAGAGCCTTTGGAGGACTTGGCAGAGAGGGCTGGCATAGAGGATATATACAACTTTATTGATATTTTGTCTTTTGCAAAGAGAACTGGTGGCAATTTTGTGGATATTATAGACCAGGCGGTCAGCAGGATGTGGGCAAAGTATGAGACTTCAAGGGAAATAGAGGTGGCAATATCTGCTAAAAAGCTTGAACAGAAGGTAATGAGCTTTATACCTATTGCTCTCTTAGGCTATATGCGGATTACATCAGCGGAGTATATGAGCGTGCTGTATGGAAATGTGGCAGGAGTCCTGTTTATGGCAGTCTGTCTGGCTGCCTATGTGGGGGCTATATATCTGGCGGAAAAAATATTGCAGATAAGGGTATGAGAATATGGATCAGGTAGAGAAGAAGCAAATTGTAAAGGTAATCATAATAGGCATTGCATTTATAGTGCTTGCAGCGGTTATGGAGTCTGCTAATAAAGAGCTTTCAGATGAAAACCAGATACAGAGGAATGAACCAGGAGAGAGCAGCAAAGAGGTTTCCCTGATTTTAAATGGCGCAGGGTTCAAGGATTATCCCTACCAGCTTGAGATTTCTGAGGAAAAGCTTACAGCCAGTCAGGCGAAAAGCTGTTTTGAGGAAGCCGAACAGGAGATAGGGGAGTCATTTTATCAGGGAGAGGGCGGGTTAAACCATGTCAGCGAAAGGGTGTCTATTCAGGAAGCCTATGCACAAAATATGGTTAAGGCAGACTGGATGTTCTCTGAAAATCTGATTATGGATGATGGGACAATCGATGAGGATAGACTTGAGGAATATGATGACAGGCAGGATGGCATCCTGACTACAGCAACTGTCAGCCTGTCCTGTCAGGACTATGAGGAGGAATATCAGTTTTCCTTTATTGTATTTCCCAAGACCCTGACAGAGGAGGAAGCACTGCTTAAGCAGATTGATGAGAACCTGGCAGACCAGATGGAAAAGGCAGGAGAGCAGGCTGTAGTGCTGCCGGAAAAGCTTGGAGACAAAACTATAGTCTGGCAGGAGGCAAAAGAGCATCTGGTGTTAAAAACCATAATATTTGAGCTGGCAATAGCTGTTCTATACTGTGCGGCAAGACGTGAGAGACAGAGAGAGGCTCTCAGACAGAGAAAAAAGAGCATGGAGCTGGAATATTCTGAAATTGTCAGCAAAATGGCTATTTTACTGGGTTCTGGCATGTCTATAAAACAAGCTTGGAGCAAAATATCCGCCAGATACCTCATAAAGAGGGAGAAAAATCAAGGGCTTAACATGCCTGTATATGAAGAAATGCTGGTGACTGAAAGGGAGATAGATGATGGCAATAGTGAGAGAGCAGCATACCAAAATTTTGCCGAAAGAGTGAATATTATGTGCTACAACCGCCTTATGAGGCTGCTAATTTCCAGTCTGGAGCGTGGAAGCAGACAGATTTGTGACAGCTTACAGCAGGAATCGGAGGAAGCTTTCGAGGAAAGAAAGGCGGTGGCAAAGAAGATGGGTGAAGAGGCAAGCACCAGGATGCTTGCGCCAATGATGATAATGATGATGATTGTTATAGCAATAGTTATAGTACCTGCATTGTTGAGTTTTAGGTAAGAAAGGAGAAAATTATGTTAGGATTTAATAATTTTTTAAAAGAAGAAAAGGCCGCCGGAGTGGTGGAATTGATATTGATTATTGTTGTTTTGATAGGAATTGTCCTGATTTTTAAAAAGCAGCTGACGGATCTTGTAAATGACATTTTTGATACCATTACAAGTGAAGCTGGAAAGGTATGAGGATAAAAGGCAGCCTCACTGTCTTTGCTGCATTGGTCATAATGCTTATAACAAGCTTTATATTTGCCATGCTTGAGGCTTCACGATATGTGGAATTAAACAAGCTGGCAGATATGAGGGCTGATTCTGATATCGAATCCCTCTTTTCCCAATACAATATTCCTTTGTATGAGGAGTATGGACTGTTGGGTTATGACTGCAGGGGAGCTGATACAGAGGGCTTTCTAAAGGAGCTGTCGGATGATAATTTCAGTGTTTCCAGGGATATTCTGGGCAGGGAAAAGCTTAATCTGCTGCGGCTAAACATGGACTCAGCAGATGTCACTGCCTATACCCTTATCACGGATGGGGATGGTGCTGTATATGAGGCGTGCGTAGCAGAGTATATGAAGGATACTGTGGCATATGGCACTGCCCGATTAATTTATGACACGTACATGGATGCGGCAGGCATGGAGGCTGAGAGTGGGGATGTGGATAAGAATGTGGATGATGCTATTGCACAGCTTGAAGAACTGGAAAAAAGTGATGATACAGACACGGATTCTGCGGAAATGGCTGATGAGAGGGTGGAGGATGACACCTTTGATGTCGTAAAGGAAACAAAGGCATCTGGGGTACTGGCGCTTATATTGGGAAGTGATACCAGCATATCTGGAAGTGCCATGGACACATCCCAGAGCCTGTCTAAGAGGAGCAGGAACAGTGGTGTAAACGAACAGATTCCCGACACTGACTGGCTGGATTATGTATGCATGGAACAATACATAATCCAGAATATGGGGAATTATACAAGTCCTGCAGATGGCCATGCCCTAAGCTATGAGGCTGAATATATAATCGCAGGTAAATCAAGCGACAGCGATAATTTAAAAACAGTGATAAATGAGCTTATCCTGACCAGAGAAGCAGCAAATTTCCTGTATCTGCAGGGGGATGCCAGCAAAAAGGAGGAGGCTCTTGCACTGGCAACTGCTATTGCTGGAGCCTCTGCCAATCCAGTAGTTATTGAGGCTGTGAAGCAAGGACTGCTGGCGAGCTGGGCATATTGTGAGAGTGTTCTGGATGTGAGAACCCTGTTAGCAGGCGAGAGGGTTCCTTTTGTAAAGACAAAGGCAAGCTGGACATCGAAGCTATCTAATATAGCGGCATTACTGTCGGGTGAAGCTAAAGCCAAGGCTGTGACAGATGGAATGTCATATAAGGACTTCATTGGAACCCTGCTTTTGCTTAAAGGGGTAAAAAGTATGGCATACAGGGCAATGGATATACAGGAGGCGACAGTAAAAATGGCAGATGGATACGAAAATTTCTGTATGGATAATGTTATATCAAGAATTAATATCACGTTTAATTATAGCTATAATCATGTGTTCTACGATTATAAGCCTGTCGGGCAGATAAGCAGGAGCGCAGATTATTCCTACATAAGTAAATAGGCAGCAAAAATAGAAAGGCAGGTGCATGAGGGTGTCTCGTTGTTTCACATTAATATATCAAGTAAGTTCAAAATCTCTCCCAAAGATTAGTACCGAATACATTTCCCAAACCGAGCACAAGGAGACACCCTCATGCACCTGCAAAAAAGCCTCTTATACCTTGGAGGCGGCAGTTATATTTCCTGTAGTTGCGGGGTTTATAGTGTATCTGCTTATGTTTTTCAGAATTTTACAGGTGCAGACAAGTGTAGAGGCAGCACTGGTGTATGCCGCAAGAATGACAGCTGTGGAGGCATGTACTGTGGACTCAGAGCCTGCGCTCCTGTTGTCGGCAGAGGGCTTTATGCTTAGTAAGCTTAGGGAGGATGAAACAATAGATGAGTATGTAAGTGGCGGAATGGCAGGAATATCGCTGCTTTCATCGAATCTCTCAGGAGAAAATGTCGAGCTTAAGGCTGATTACAGGGTGAAGCTTCCGATTAGTTTTTTCACAATAAGCGGTTTTGACATATCCCAGAAAAGTATAAGCAGGAAGTGGATAGGACGGACATTTGACAGCTCAGACCACTGCTATGTATATATTACAGATTATGGAAGTGTGTATCACAGGAGCAAGAGCTGCAGCTATCTCGATTTGAGCATAAGCAGCACGGATATTGCCCAGATTCCTGTCATAAGAAACAAAAATGGGGCAAAATACAGCGCATGTTCTAAATGCGTGGCAAAAAAATCTGACGTTGGAAGTGTCTATATAACAGATTATGGCACACTGTATCATAGTGATATTTCCTGCAGTGCATTAAAGAGGACAATATATATGGTGGAAATATCGGAGGTGAGTGATATGCCGGCATGTAGTAAGTGTGGAGGGACATAGATGATAAATAATTTGGCATTAATAATGGGTCTTATAATATTGGGGGCAGTAGATTTTATCACTAAAAGACTGCCGCTTCCGGTAATAGGTTTGTGGGGCGCACTGGCAGTATTTATACAGGTGTATGAAGGTAATCTCTTATGCCAGACAAGACTTATTGCGATTATTCCAGGAATACTTTTGTTTATACTGGCGAGGGTGACGGGTGAAAAAATCGGATATGGTGACGCATGGGTTGTTTTAATCATGGGAATATACATGGATGTAAACAAGCTGATGGCAGCAGGAATGATTGCGATAAGCATATCAGGTATAGCAGCACTGATATTAATAGCCTTCTGTAAAAAGAAGATGAATTATGAAATACCCTTTATCCCATTTCTGCTTGTGGGCTGTGTGGCGGAACAGGTCATATACATGCCTTAGTATGCAGAAAAGCTGCCAGTGGCAGGTTTTCTGTATGAGCAAGCTGTGAGTGCCGGCAGGATAAGAAAGGATTAGCTATGATGGTACATGCAAAATTAAAGGGCAGTTATACAGTTGAAGCTGCTATTATAATTCCAGTTTTTATATTTATTCTGGCTATTGGCATGAGGGCTGGACTGATTCTGTATGAGGAGATAAGTCAGGAAGAGGAGCAGGAAATTGTGAATGGAATGTGGGCTGTGGATGATTTTTACAGATATAAATGTATGGGTGAGGTAATAGATGGAGATTGAGTATGAGAGAACACTGACGGGCAGCTATATGAAAATAGCAGCAGCCTGCAATGATGGATTTGATGAAAAGATAATGTTGAAAAATAAGATGCCAGGCTTTCTGAAGGTGGAAAAGAGCCATGTAAACGGGGAGGGGATGTACTGGTATGATATTTCCGGCTATCAGTCTCTTGCAGTAATATGCCAATTTAAGAAGCTGGATATTAATTTTATAGAAAAGTTTATTTTAACGCTTTGTGACCAGATTGAGACTATGGAGAGAAATCTTGTGGATATAAACTGTCTGCTCCTGGATGCGGACACAATCTTTATATCAAACATGGACGAGAGCATAAGGTATGTCATATATCCGGAAGGCTTTGAAAGCCTGTCAGTGTATGTGAGGGATGTGATGGAATATATGCTCACCAAGCTGGATCACAGCAATAAGGCAGAGGTGCAGACAGTATATGACATATATGAGAAGACGCTGGACTCTGATTACAGCATTATGGATATTAAGGACATGATACTTAAGAGGAGACAGGAGGCGGTAAAGGAACAGGTAAGCTATGAGACTATAGCAGATGTGCAGCTGCCGGAGGTCATAGAGGATAAGCCAGAGCCAATAAGTGACGAGGCTTCTGGCTCAGAAAATAAAATTTTAAAGAAGCTGTCAGACCTTATAGAGGAGTATCTGGGGATAAATCTCATAGAGCTTTTTAAGCCCAGAGAAAGTAAGCTCAAAGAAAGTAAGTCCAGGGAAAATAAGCCATATAAGGAAAAGACATACGGTGATAAAAGTCCAGATACAGAAAGAAAAAAGAAGCGTAGGACCAGAAACTCAAGGCGCAAGTCAGAGCTTGTGGTTGAGCCTGAACGGGAGGCAGCAGACTCTTGCAGCCAGAGACTTAAAGAGCAGAAGTCAGAGCCCGTAAAGCAGATACATCCTACCGTGTGCCTGACGGATTACAGGGAGCATCCCCAGGGACTCCTCTTGTATGAGGGATATGAGGGGCTTGGCAATATAACGATAACAGGGCAGGAGACCAGAATAGGCTTGTCAGAGGAGATGGACGCTGTGATAGACAAAACCACTATCAGCAGGATTCATGCCTGTATAGCTCAGGAAGATGGAGAATTTTATCTGTCAGATATGAATTCAAGTAATGGAACATTCGTCAATGATAAACCTGTGGCATATAGAGAAAGATGTAAACTAAAGACAAATGATATAGTCCGTTTTGCAGATGTAAAATACCGATTTGTTTAAGCTCTTGATTGAATTCCCGAGGTAGAACGATTATAATTAATCTGATAAAAGCCGACAGGAGAGTAAGTCAATGAATATTAATATATACTATGGAGGAAGAGGTCTTTTAGATGATCCTACACTATATGTTATAGGAAAAATGGAGGACGTCTTAAGAGAGCTCAGGGTTCAGGTTAAGCGTTATAATATATTTGAGCACAAAAACGAGATAGCGACTCTGCCACAGACCTTTAAGGATGCAGATGGAATCATTCTGGCAACCACAGTAGAATGGCTTGGCATAGGTGGATTTATGCAGCAGTTTCTGGATGCATGCTGGCTGTATGGAGACAAGGAAAAAATAGCAACCACATATATGCAGCCGATTGTCATGTCCACAACATACGGAGAAAGAGATGCTGAGACCACGCTCACAAATGCGTGGGAAGTATTAGGAGGTCTGCCTTGTGCAGGCTTATGCGGCTATGTAGAGGATTTGGCTACATTTGAGACAAATAAGGAGTACAACCTTATTATAGAGAAAAAGGCAGAAAATCTTTACAGGACAATATCCCAGAAAATCAGAAGCCTCCCTACAAGCAACCAGGCGGTTAAGCGCAGCGTGTTCAGGACACAGCAGCTTGAGCTTACACCACAGGAAAGTGAGCAGCTATCTAAATATGTATCAGATGATACTTATGTAAAGCAGCAGAAAGAGGATATAGAGGAGCTTGCTTCTATGTTCAAGGACCTGCTTGGTCAGGACAAGGATAAGGAGCAGAACCTGTTTATCAAAGAGCTGGAATCACATTTTACACCATTAGATGACTTTGAGGCGAGCTATTCACTCATTATAGAGGGAATCAGGAATCCATTATACATAAGAGTCAATGACAGGGATTTGCTTATCCAGTATGGTAACGAAGAGCAGATTGATGTGGTAGCAAAGCTTGGCATGGAGGTTATGCAGAGCATCGTAGAGGGCAGAATGACCTTCCAGAGAGCTTTTATGACAGGTGAGATGACTGCGAAGGGCAATTTTAAGACCTTAAGAACCCTGGATCAGATATTCCCATTCTAAGGATATACAGCAAAAATAGAAAGGTGGACTATAAAATGAAAGATGATAATTGTATTTTCTGTAAGCTTGCAAACGGACAGATACCGACAAATTCAATCTATGAGGATGAGGATTTCAAGGTTATTCTGGACGCAAGCCCAGCTACAAGGGGACATGCCCTGATTTTGCCAAAAGAGCATTATGCAAATATTTTTGAGATTGATGATGAAGTTCTTGCAAAGGCAGCAAAGCTTGCAAAGAAAATCATGATAAGAGAGAAGGATGCCTTAAAGTGTGATGGCTACAATCTGGTTCAGAACAATGGTGAGGTTGCAGGACAGACTGTATTTCATTTCCATATGCACCTGATACCTCGTTATGCAGAGGATGATAATGAGGGAGTTATCGAGTGGAAACATCTTGAACTGACAGATGATGAATTTAGTGAAATTAAGAATAAAATGTCGATGTAATATGCGTGGTATGGGGCTTAATAAGCCCCATATTCTATATCTACGCCCTTGAATTAAGGTTTATTTAATAGTATAATTTCCACGATTGAATAAATTGAAGAAAAGTTTAAATCAGGAGGACTCTTAATTATGGTTAAGTGGAACAATTTGGATACTCTTGCTTCATTCAAGGAACTCTCAGATGCAAAGAGAGTAAACCTTCAGGATGTAATGTCAGGTGAGAACGGAGCAGAGCGAGTAAAGAAATACAGCATTGAGATGGCAGAGGGACTTACATATAACTATGCCGCTAAAGCTGTTGATGATGAAGTACTTGCAGCACTTGAGAAGCTGGCAGAGGAAGCACAGCTTGCAGAGAAGTTTGAGGAGCTTTACAACGGAGCAGTAATCAACACAGGAGAGAATCGTCTTGTTCTTCACCATATGACACGTGGTCAGCTTGGAAATGCAGTAGAGGCAGATGGCGTTGATAAACGTGCATTTTATGTAGAGCAGCAGGAGAGAATTGCAGATTTTGCAAATAAGGTTCATGCTGGAGAAATCACAAACGCAGCAGGAGAGAAATTCACTACTGTAGTTCAGATTGGTATCGGTGGAAGTGACCTTGGTCCTCGTGCAATGTACCTTGCACTTGAGAACTGGGCAAAGAAGAACAATCTCTTTAAGATGGAGGCTAAGTTCATCAGCAATGTAGACCCTGATGATGCAGCAGCAGTTCTTAATTCTATAGATGTAGCACATTCACTTTTCGTACTTGTATCAAAATCAGGTACAACACTTGAGACTCTTACAAATGAGTCATTTGTCAAGGATGCATTGAAGAACGCAGGACTTGACGCATCAAAGCATATGATTGCAGTTACAAGTGAGACATCACCACTTGCAAAGAGCGATGATTACCTTGCAGCTTTCTTCATGGATGATTATATCGGTGGACGTTACTCTTCTACATCAGCAGTTGGTGGAGCAGTATTATCACTCGCCTTTGGACCAGAAGTATTTGCCCAGTTCCTTGAGGGAGCAGCAGCAGAGGATAAGGTTTCTGCAAACAAGAATGTATTAGAAAACCCAGCAATGCTAGATGCACTTATCGGTGTATACGAGAGAAACGTGCTTGGATATCCTGCAACAACAGTATTGCCATATTCACAGGCATTAAACCGTTTCCCTGCACATCTTCAGCAGCTTGATATGGAGTCAAACGGAAAGTCTGTTAACAGATTCGGAGAGCCTGTAGATTATCCAACAGGCCCAGTTATCTTTGGAGAGCCTGGAACAAACGGACAGCACTCATTCTATCAGCTCCTGCATCAGGGAACAGATATTGTGCCATTACAGTTTGTAGGCTTCAGAAACAACCAGATTGGAACAGACGTAGTAATCCAGGACAGCACAAGCCAGCAGAAGCTCTGCGCAAACGTAGCAGCCCAGATTGTAGCATTTGCATGTGGAAAGTCTGATGACAATAAGAATAAGAACTTTAAGGGCGGACGTCCATCAAGTATTATCATTGGAGACCAGCTCAATCCAAAGACACTTGGTGCTCTTCTTGCACACTTTGAGAACAAGGTTATGTTTCAGGGATTTGTATGGAATATAAACAGCTTTGACCAGGAAGGTGTACAGCTTGGAAAGGTGCTTGCTAAGAAGGTGCTTGCACATGAGACAGATGGAGCATTAAAGGTCTATAGTGATTTGTTAAATATCTAATTGATTTGATGTTAAGTCTGATTTGATATGTTAATGAGTGTGAAGCGTTATAGAAAAACTTCACACTCAAAATGTAAAAATAAACCGAAGGGCATACAGTTGTTTATCAGAAAACAATATGAACTGCCATGGGGTTCCAGAATCATGGAAATGGAAACTGCATTACAAATTTGTAAGCCCTATCCGCAATTAAATCCCATGGCTGACTTCATATTTTTTCTGAGAAATACACTGTATGTTCTTCGGTTTTTAAATACCTCTAGGTGTGAAGTTTTTCTGTTTCACCTACTTAGCTTCAGATTTAATCAAATCAACAATAGTCCCAATAGAATCCATCTGCCCACTCTGCGCCATAGCGTCAATATATTTCTGACTGTTATCATACACTTCCTGCACCGCTCTAAGAAGCGACTCTGCTGTCAGATGCTCCTCCTCCAGTACATAAGAAAATCCCTGCTTCTTAAATGAATTGGCATTTAAGACCTGGTCTCCCCTGCTTGCAGCAGCAGAAAGAGGAATGAGGATGTTTGGCTTATGTAATGCAAGAAGCTCACATATGGAGTTGGCGCCGGCTCGTGAGATTGCCATATCAGCAAGAGCAAACATATCTGTAAGCTCTGAGCTTGCGTATTCAAACTGGGCATATCCGATTGTTCCAGACAGTGAGTTGTCCAGATTTCCCTTACCGCACAGATGAATTATATAGAATTTTTCCAGTAATTCAGGCAATACCTTGCGCACAGCCTCGTTTACAATCTTAGAACCAAGACTGCCACCTATAATAAGAAGAACTGGCTTGCTGTGATCCTTAAAATTGCAGAGTTTTAAGGCGTTTTCCGCATTTCCTGAGAAAAGCTCACGGCGGATAGGAGAACCTGTGAGGACTGCCTTATCAGCTGGGAGATACTTCATGGTCTCAGGAAAGTTGCAGCAGACCTTTTTGGCACCCTTTATGGCAATCTTGTTTGCCAGTCCCGGAGTGATGTCTGACTCATGTATGATGGCTGGAATATGACAGTGCTTTGCAGCCAAAACTACAGGAACAGATACAAATCCACCCTTTGAAAATACCACATCCGGCTTTATCTTTTTCATAAGGGAAACCGCCTGACCATAACCCTTTATAACCCTGAATGGGTCTGAAAAGTTTTTCCAGTCAAAGTAACGGCGGAGCTTACCGGATGATATTCCGTGGTAAGGTGTTCCGGTGGCTTCGATAAGCCCTTTTTCCATACCGTTTATGGAACCGATGTACTCGATGTCAAAGCCTGCCTCCTTTAAGGCTGGCATAAGAGCTATATTTGGGGTTACATGTCCGGCAGTGCCGCCACCAGTCATAATTATTTTTTTCATAGACTTACCTCATTATTAATTAGTAAATAGTTTGTTCGTTCATTATATGTAAATATATATAATGTCATTCTCTGATATATCTTATACTGACGAAATAAAAAGTCAAGCCCTGATAAATGTCGAAACTTGCGACCGAAACAGGGGTGAAAGAGGGAAAATCCTGGGGTATAATTTAGGACAAAGGGAGGATGTTTGTAAAATGACAGAACACTACATACAGCTTCTAAAGACAAATCCTGGAGCATTATTCTGGGGACAGGCTCTTGCGGTAATAGTCATTGCCGTAATCATAATTGTACAATTTATAGTGATGCTTGTCCTGTGCAGCAGGTTAAAAAAACAAATGAAAAGAATAGACACAACTATAAATCATGCAAAGCAGTATCTGGATGTGATTTTAGAAGGCGATGACAGCGAGCTGGATAGAAACCTGTCATCACAGAAGACAGGTATATCTGCCCTGGCAGCCGGCAGGACAGCATATAAAGGCGGCTCTGCAGGAGCTGGGGAAAATGTCGGGAAATCTGGCTATGGAGAGGATACAAACCGCATAATATCTGCTGTTTTGGACGAGGTATTCCAGTAAGCTCTACTGTATGGAAAATCACACTGATTTGGATGAAAACACCCAGAATTTGACAAAATGTAAATATTCTGCTAATATGCCACTGTAACATGTTTGTAACATTTGAAATAAAATGTTTAAAAACGAAACATAAGTGTAATAATAATAGCATATTATTACACCATGGAGGACTAAAAATGATGCTAAACAAAAAAGTGATTGAGAGCGCTGCTGTGCTTGGACTTGCAACAGTATTATCAATCACGGCGGTTACTAACAGCGATAAGGCTGTGATAGCAAACACCAGAGTAGAGTATGATGGAATAGCCGGTGTTACAGCAGCACTTGCTGGTTACCAGCAGGCAGCGGCAGATGAATACGATATTGCAGTTTCTGTACAGAAGGATGATGTGGTGCTGGTTGCAGCAACACAGGATGAGACAGAAGAGACAGCAGTGGAGGAGCTTTCACCAGAGGAGCAGGCATGGCAGACAAATCTCATGGCAAATGTAGATGATTTCCTAAATGTCAGAGAGGCAGCCGACGGTGAATCAGCCATAGCAGGAAAATTATACAAGGGAGATGTAGCCACAATCGTTGAAGCTGGAGACGAATGGACACTGGTTACATCAGGAAATTTAACAGGATATGTTAAAAACGAATACTGCCTGACAGGCACAGAGGCATATGCTTATGCACAGAGCAATTGTGAAACAGTTGCAGAGGTAAACACAAATAACCTCCGTATCCGTTCAGAGCAGAGCGTTGACAGCAAAATACTAAACACTGTGTCAACAGGAGCAGAGCTTACAGTTGATACAGAGGCGGAAGTCACAGATGGCTGGGTAGCAGTGAAGAGCGGCTCACAGACAGCATATGTAAGCTCTGATTATGTGACAGTAAAGCTCAATACAGGTGTGGGAATTACACTTGCAGAGGAGCAGGCAGCCATTGAGGCAGAGCAGGCAAGGGCAGCGGAGGAAGCTGCAAGACTTGCAGAAGCACAGGCAGCCCAGAGCACACAGGCTGTAGAGACAAGTCAGGGAGCTGGCGTTCCAGCAGCAGTAGATGATGTGACACTGCTTGCAGCAATCATCCAGTGTGAGGCTGGTGGTGACATATATGAGTCCCAGCTTGCAGTGGGAGCAGTGGTAATAAACAGAGTAAAGAGTGGAGCTTATCCTAATTCAATCTCAGAGGTAATCTACCAGAGAGGACAGTTTGGACCAGCAAGCTCAGGAAAGCTCGCAAGAGTACTTGCATCAGGAAGTATCAGTGGAACAGCTTATCAGGCAGCCACAGATGCGATAAACGGTGCAGACAATACAGGTGGATGTACTGGATGCCGTGGAGCATCATCAGGACATGCAGGAATCGTAATAGGAGCCATGGTCTTCTATTAAAATAAAATCAATCATACTCAGGCTTCGCCAGATGGCGGAGCCTTTTTCTATACATAAAAAAACTTGCGTATAACAGGCAAAAGGGGTAAAATTACTTAAACTTAAAGGGAGGAAAGAGCAATGAACTTAAAGGGAAGAAACTTTTTAAAATTAATGGATTACACACCAGAAGAAATTACATACCTGATTGATTTATCAGCAGAGCTGAAGGAAAAGAAGAAAAAAGGAATCAGACATGACGACTTGGCTGGCAAAAATATTGCACTGATTTTTGAAAAGACAAGTACCCGGACAAGATGCTCTTTTGAGGTAGCAGCACACGATTTGGGAATGCATGTTACATACCTTGACCCAAGCGGCTCTCAGATAGGCAAGAAGGAGAGCATAGCTGACACAGCAAGAGTCCTGGGCAGAATGTTTGACGGAATCGAATACAGAGGCTTCGGACAGGATATAGTAGAGGAGCTTGCCCAGTATGCAGGAGTACCAGTATGGAACGGACTGACAAATGAGTTCCACCCGACACAGATGATAGCAGACATGCTCACAATCAGGGAGCATCTTGGAAAGCTCAAGGGAGTCAAGTTTGTATACATGGGAGATGCCCGCTACAATATGGGAAATTCCCTTATGGTGACATGTGCAAAGCTTGGCATGGATTTTGTGGCATGTACAAATAAGAAATATTTTCCAAATGATGAGCTTGTAAAATACTGTAAGGACGTAGCTGCCCAGACAGGAGCAGGCATTACGCTTACAGAGGATGTGGCAGAGGCAACTAAGGACGCAGACGTAATCTACACAGACGTGTGGGTATCAATGGGTGAGCCAGAGGAAGTATGGGCAGAGAGAATAAATGACTTAAAGCCATATCAGGTAAATGCAAAGGCATTTGAAAATGCCAAGGACAGCGCAATCTTCATGCACTGCCTGCCAGCTTTCCATGACTTAAAGACAACAATCGGCAAGCAGGTATATGAGAAGTTTGGTCTCTCAGAGCTTGAGGTGACAGATGAAGTATTTGAGGGAGAGCGCTCGGTTGTATTTGATGAGGCAGAGAACAGAATGCACTCAATCAAGGCTATTATGAGAGCCACACTGGCTGAATAATAAATAACTAAGATTTCCCACACAAGAGATATGTGTTATCTTTTCGGATTAGTGAAGATTATCTGTGGGAAGCCTGGGCTATAATATAAAAGAAAGATATAAAAAAGATATAACATATGAAAACACAGATATTAAGAATGCTCCGTGAGACCGACGGCTATGTGTCAGGTCAGGAGCTGTGTAACAAATTTGGCGTGAGCAGGACAGCAGTATGGAAGGCTATAAACCAGCTGAAGGAGCAGGGCTATGAGATAGATTCAGTTCAGAATAAGGGCTATCACATAACAAAGGCTCCAGACGTGATGACAGAGGAAGAGCTGCAAAGCTGTCGCAGAACCAGGTGGGCTGGTCAGGAAATCATGTATTTTGACCAGATAGATTCAACTAACATAAAGGCAAAAGAGCTTGCGGAGCAGGGCTATCCAAGCGGCACCCTTGTCGTGGCAGATAAGCAGGTGGCAGGCAGAGGCAGAAGGGGCAGAAACTGGGACTCACCATCAGGAACAGGAATATTTATGACCATGATGTTAAAGCCTGAGATAAATCCAAACAACGCATCAATGCTTACACTGGTAGTAGCCCTGGCAGTTGCCAATGCCATAAAGGACGTAACAGAGCTGGATGCCAGGATAAAGTGGCCAAACGATATAGTGATAAACGGCAAGAAAATATGTGGTATTTTAACCGAGATGAGTGCCCAGTTTGATTATATAAACCATATAGTAATCGGAATCGGCATAAATGTTCACAACGAAGCATTTCCAGAGGAGATATCGGCTGTGGCAAGCAGCCTGTTGCTGGAGAGTGGCGGCAAGCGATTCAGGAGAGCCGAGATAATAGAAAAGGTACTGGAGTATTTTGAGGAATACTACGAGATATATTTGCAGACAGAAGATTTGTCGGCTCTGACAGGAGAGTATGATAAGCTCCTTGTAAATATGAATAAGCAGGTTAAGGTTTTGGACCCAAAGGATGAGTTTGAGGGCAAGGCAATGGGAATAACCGCCAAGGGTGAGCTGATAGTGGACACCTGGGAATCAAGAAAGCTCGTCTCAAGCGGCGAGGTATCGGTGAGAGGAATATACGGATATGTCTAATGAAATAAAAAACGCAACTGGAGATAACGAGGAGATACTGTGTGTATCAAACGGATACCAGAAAAAGTATTACCTGAATGAGCATTTTCAGAAAATGCCTGAGACAATAAAGGATGAGCTTAAAATCATGTGTGTGCTCTACACAGAAGATGTGGGAGGAATCCTTGAATTATTTTTTGACGAGGATGGAAACCTTGATTTCAGGACATCCTGCCAAGAGAACGACTTCATGTATGATGAAATCGGAAGCGTGCTTAAGATAAAACAATACCAGAGTGAGAGAAGAGAGCTGCTTGAGTCAGTAGAGACATACTACAGGATAATGTTTCTGGGCGAGGGCTTAGAGGAGGACTAGAGATGATACTGGCTGTAGACGTGGGGAATACAAATATAACATGTGGTGTGTTTAAGGGAGATGAGATAGTGGCATCCTTCAGAATCACCACCAAGATGCCGAGAACCTCAGATGAGTATGGTATGATACTTGGCACCCTGCTTGAGAAAAATCAGGTGGAGGAGAGCGCTATAAAGGATGCAATCATAGCATCAGTTGTGCCAAATGTGATGCATTCACTGCAAAATGCCATAATAAAATACCTTGGAATCACACCGATTATAGTGGAGGCAGGCATCAGGACAGGCATTAGAGTTGCCACACCAAATCCACAGCAGATAGGTGCGGACAGAATCGTGGATGCAGTGGCAGCCTATGAGCTTTATGGTGGACCAGTGCTGGTAATTGATTTTGGAACAGCGACTACATATGACTTTGTGGACGAAAACGGGTCTTTCCTTGGTGGAGTAACAGCCCCAGGAATCAGTATTTCGGCAAAGGCACTGTGGGAGGATGCAGCAAAGCTTCCAGAGATAGAAATTAAAAAGCCGGAAAACATACTGGGAAAAGATACCATAAGCAGTATGCAGTCAGGACTTGTCTACGGACAGATAGGTCAGACCGAGTACATTATAAACAGGGTAAAGGAAGAAAACCATGTACCAGAGGCAAAGGTTGTAGTGACAGGTGGACTTGGCAGAATCATAGCAAACGAGACTGCAACAGTTGATATTTATGACCCAAATCTCACATTAAAGGGTATAAACATCGTTTATAAGAAGCAAAATAGAAGAAAATAGGATATAAAATGATTAATAAATTGAATATAGGCGGCGTAGAGCTGCCCAACAATTTAATATTAGGACCTATGGCAGGCGTGACAGACCTGCCATTTCGTCTATTATGTAAGGAGCAGGGAGCAGGACTTCTGTGCATGGAAATGGTCAGCGCCAAGGCTATTTTGTATAAGAATAAAAATACTGAGACCCTGCTTGCGATAGATGAGAGGGAAAAGCCTGTGTCCCTGCAGCTCTTTGGCTCAGACCCTGAGATAGTGGCAGGCATAGCGCACCAGATAGAAGACAGACCCTTTGACATATTAGACATCAATATGGGCTGCCCCGTGCCAAAGATAGTCAACAATGGTGAAGGCTCAGCCCTTATGAAAAATCCAGTCCTGGCAGGCCAGATAATCGAGAAAACAGTAAAGGCAATCAAAAAGCCTGTCACGGTAAAAATCCGAAAAGGCTTTGATGATGACCATGTGAACGCAGTGGAGATGGCAAGGGTAGCCCAGGAGAGCGGAGCCAGTGCAGTGGCAGTCCATGGCAGGACGAGAGAGCAGTACTATTCGGGCAAGGCAGACTGGGACATAATCAGGCAGGTCAAGGAGGCTGTGCAGATTCCCGTAATAGGAAACGGAGACCTGCTCACAGCAGAGGATGTGATATCCATGAAGGAGCAGACAGGCTGTGATGGCTTTATGATAGCCAGAGGAGCCCAGGGAAATCCATGGATATTCAGCCAGATACTTGAATATTTTAGTACAGGACAGATAAAACCCAGACCGGGCTTTGATGAGGTCAGGGAGATGATACTGCGCCAGGCGAGAATGATGATTGATTTCAAGGGCGAGTATATCGGAATCAGGGAAATCAGAAAGCATGCCGCCTGGTACACAACAGGCTATCCTAATTCATCTAAGATGCGTGATGCCATAAATACAGTGGAGACATATGAGGCGTTAGAGGCGCTGCTACTTGACATAGACAGCGTGATTAGCTATAATACGTGAGTTGAATTAGACCAAAAATAAATTATTATAAAGAGAAGGGCAGCAAAAATGGAAAAGAAAAACATACTGACATATGAAGGACTTAAGAAACTCGAGGACGAGTTAGAGGATTTAAAGGTAGTAAAGCGTAAAGAGGTATCACAGAAAATCAAGGAGGCTCGTGAACAGGGAGACCTTTCAGAGAACGCTGAGTACGATGCAGCTAAGGACGAGCAGCGTGATATCGAGGCAAGAATCGAGGAAATCGAGAAGATTCTTAAGAACTCAGAGGTAGTACTTGAGGAAGAGGCAGACTCAGACAAGGTAAGCATTGGATGTATGGTAAAAATCCTTGACTGCGAATATGATGAGGAGCTTGAGTACAAAATCGTAGGCTCTACAGAGGCAAACAGTTTAAAGGGAAAAATCTCAAATGAGTCACCAGTAGGACGTGCGCTTATTGGAAAGTCTGTAGGAGACAGCGTAACAATCGAGACACAGGTTGGAGAATTAACATACAAGATTCTTGAAATCTCAAAATCAAACTAGAATCAGGAATTTTTAGGAGGAAGAAAATTGGCTGAGCAGAACAACCAGAAGGGCGGACAGCAGCAGGACGTAAATCAGCTGCTCAAGATTCGCCGTGAGAAATTACAGAATTTACAGGAAGCAGGAAACGACCCATTCGTAATCACAAAGTATAATCAGACACATCATTCAGATGAGGTAAGAGCGCTTTATGAAGAGCATGAAGCTAAATTACTGGCTGGAAGAGCAGCTGTAAATACAGAGGGAATGGATGAGGCGGCAGCAAGAGAAGCCGTAAACAACGATTACAACGAGAGAAGAGCAATCATGGATGCAGACCCAATCGAGGTAAGTATCGCAGGACGTATGCTCTTTAAGCGTGTAATGGGAAAGGCTTCATTCTGCAATATCCAGGACTTAAAGGGCAAAATCCAGGTATATGTAGCAAGAGACTCAATCGGAGAGGACGCATATGCAGACTTCAAGAAATCCGATATCGGAGATATTTTTGGAGTAAAGGGATATGCTTTCAGAACAAAAACTGGTGAGATTTCTATTCATGCTGAGGAGCTTGTAATGCTTTCAAAGAGCTTACAGATTCTTCCAGAGAAATTCCACGGACTTACAGATACAGATGCAAGATACCGTCAGAGATATATCGACCTTATCATGAATGAGCAGAGCAGGGATGTATTCGTAAAGAGATCCCTAATGATGAAGGAAATCAGAAATTTCCTTGCATCTCGTGATTTCATGGAAGTAGAGACACCAATGCTGGTACACAATGCAGGTGGAGCAGCAGCAAGACCATTCGAGACTCACTACAACTCACTCAATGAGGACGTAAAGCTCCGTATATCACTTGAGCTTTACCTTAAGAGACTTATCGTAGGTGGACTTGAGAGAGTATACGAAATCGGACGAGTATTCCGTAACGAGGGTGTAGACACACGCCATAACCCAGAATTCACACTTATGGAGTTATACCAGGCATACACAGACTACGAGGGAATGATGGAGCTTACAGAGTCTATGTTCCGTTATCTCGCAGAAAAGGTATGTGGTTCAACAAAGATATCATACCAGGGAACAGTAATTGACCTTGGCAAGCCATTCGCAAGAATGACAATGACAGAGGCAGTAAAGAAATACTCTGGAGTAGATTTTGATACAGTAAAGACAGATGAAGAGGCAAAGGCACTTGCAAAAGAGCACCATGTAGAGTTTGAGGAGCGCCATAAGAAGGGTGACATCTTAAACCTCTTCTTTGAGGAGTTCTGTGAGAAGGAGCTTATCCAGCCAACTTTTATCACAGACCATCCAATCGAGATAAGCCCACTTACAAAGAAAAAACCAAGTGACCCTACAAAGGTAGAGCGTTTTGAGCTTTTCTGTAATACATGGGAGATGTGTAATGCATACTCAGAGCTCAATGATCCAATCGACCAGAGAGAGCGTTTCGCCCAGCAGGATGCCAACGCAGCAGCTGGAGATGATGAGGCAGAGCACACAGATGAGGATTTCCTCTATGCACTTGAGCTTGGTATGCCACCAACAGGAGGAATCGGATACGGACTTGACAGACTTTGTATGCTGCTTACAGACAGTGCTGCTATCAGGGATGTGCTGCTCTTCCCGACAATGAAATCGCTTGATTCTGACAAGAAGAGTTCATCAGCTAACAGCACAGCAGAAGCTGGTACACAAGGCACAGCTGGTGATAACAACGGATTTTTCACAGCAAATGAAAGCATTGATTTCTCAAA
>CAVKUD010000002.1:0-8112 GCA_963659315.1 Senegalimassilia sp.
CAGACGCACCAGAAAAGAAAAAATTATTTACCTTTTCTGTATAAGCAACAGGCAAAGGGTATCTGGCAGAGCAATCTGCCAGACAAACCAATCATATCATAAGAAAGGAGGACAGGTGTGCAGAGTATAAAGCACAAGGATTATTTAACTCGGATAATCGCTTGTAAAGAAGTTTATCGTGTTAGAATATCCCAACATCACTTCACATAATGTATTAAAAAACAGCAAATGTGAGCAAAACAATATGAAGAATATGGAAGCATATTCAGAAGAAGTCAAACTGGGAAATAAAAGTGTTAAAATAACATTAGAGTTTCCAATCTCAGTAGACCCTAAGGATGCAGAGCGTTTTGAGAGAAATCTGCGCCAAGTTTATATAAACAGAGTGCAGACAGGGTCTTTACAAATGGCTTATTCTGCGGTACCCTCCACATCCCTAAATGGGAAAAGTGAATCAATGTCACAAGGAGGAAGGAAGAATGAATAAAAGAGTTAGGACTCTGCTTCGTGTGTCATCAAGACAGCAGTTACATGATGATGACATTCCGATTCAGCGTGCGGAGGCGGAGCAGTTTATTGCAAAACACGCTGATTGGGTATTTGACAGAGAGTACATTGAAAAAGGAATATCAGCCTATCATAATGGTGTAGAGGACAGAGAGGTACTTCAAGACATCATGCAGGATGCAAAGCGAGGAGAGTTTGAAATTCTCCTCGCTTATATGTCAGACCGAATAGGCAGACAGGAGGAGTATAGTTTCTATGTGGCAGAGCTTAACCGCATGGGAATTGAGGTCTGGACTATTAAGGATGGACAGCTTAAGACCGAGGAGCACATTGATAAACTTCTCAATTACATTCGCTTTTGGCAGAACGAGGGCGAAAGTAAGAAAACAGGTATGCGTGTGCATGATACCATGGTTGAGCTTGTCAAGGATGGAAAGTTTGTAGGGGGCAAGGCACCCTATGGCTACAAGCTAGTCCTGTCTAGAGAAATCAGCAACCATGGCAGAGCCTTGCACAAGCTTGTGATAGTTCCAGAGCAGGCAGAAGTGGTCAGACAAATTTACAGTTATGCAGTTAATCAGGGGATGGGCTATCAAAAGATAGCAAATACACTTAATCAAAATGCTGTGCCAGCACCTATACTGGATAAGTGGAAGAGTGGAACAGTGCGGAGCATTTTGACAAATCCTGTGTACATGGGCTACATAGCCTACAATAGAAGAAAAAATAACCATGCAGACTGTACCAGATTAGACAGGAAAGAGTGGGTTTATTCAAGAGAGCAGAAACCAGAGATAACAATAGTGCCTCAAGAGTTATGGGAAAGGGCACAGGAGATAAGGGAAGCAAGAAAGAATAAAATCAATGCCTCGAGACAGGCAACAAATGAGCTATATATGGAGCAGTATAATGTACCCTTTTCTACAAGAGGCAGGCTTGCCCTGACAGGAATGGTTTATTGTGGCTACTGTGGCAAGCGGCTCAAAAACACAGGATATGCAAATCACTGGACTTGCAAGAAAACAGGAGAACAAAAGGTTTCCTATGTAGGTCGCTATGGCTGTCCTGAGAAATGCAAGCCAAGGAGTACATACTCACAGGAGTATTTAGAGGGGATTGTATTTGCCACAGTGGAAACCTACCTTGAAAACCTCAGGAAAATAGATATATCAAAAGAGCTTGAAGAAATGCAGGCACAGCAGGGCAGGAACATAAAGCGTGAAATAAAGGACTTGGAAAAAGAAATAAAAAATCTTATGGCAGATATAGAAACACTTGAAGAAAAATTACCAGAGGCAATTCGAGGTGAATTTGCCTTTAGTGTAGACAAATTATCTGCTATAATATCGGATAAAGAGTCTCTTAAAAAAGATAAAGAGATACAGAAAAAGAGTTTACAAAAGCAGCTTGAAGAAATCTCATTGCAATCAAATGAGCTTAAGACATTTGTAGAATCAATGCCCAAATGGAATGAAATCTTTAGTCAGGCAGATGTACAGACCAAGCAGATGATACTTTCTACCCTGATAGACAAAATCATAGTAAAGGATGATGACATCACCATAAAATTCAAGATTCGTTTTGAAGATTTTTGTGACGAAAAATTACTTGAATCAGGTGGCATGGATGTACAGGGGCAAAGGCTATTCCTTTACCATCACCTCATCCACCGCCTACGACCACAAATTCGTCTACGGCAGGAACATATACAGCAACATTTCAACAATAGTAAATGAAATGTTTGAAAACTACCTGTCCAGACCAAACGTGACCCAGCCAATCCTGACCCAGTATTGTGATGGGCAGAAGGTGTCATGTCCCAACTGGATGACCCAGTGGGGGTCAAAGAGTCTGGGTGACAGGGGCTATAGTGCAATCGAGATTTTGCGCTATTACTATGGAAGCAACATGTATATCAATACTGCGGAGGCTATATCAGGAATTCCTGCTTCATGGCCCGGCTATGATTTGGTGGTAGGTTCATCTGGTGAAAAGGTGAGACAATTACAGCAGCAGCTGGCTCGTATTTCAAGGGCATATCCAGCGATTCCAACAGTGGCGGTGGATGGCATATATGGAAATGGAACAAGGGCGGCTGTAGAGAAGTTCCAGTCGGTCTTTGGGCTTCCTGTCACAGGAACAGTTGACTATCTGACATGGTACGAGATATCTGCCATATATGTGGCAGTTACACGAATTGCAGAGTTGAGCTGAAAAAGGGGTGTTAACAGCTCGAATTTGTGACATAACATAAATACCAAAGTATACAATAAAAGCTGCCAGTTGCCATGCATCCAGAGAAGCTGCCAGTGGCAGGTTTTATGTATAAATGTATAATAGGACACAGGAGAAAATAGATGAAAAATTACAGGATAACAGTGTCATATGATGGAACCAGATATAAGGGCTGGCAGGTGCAGAAAAGCACAGATGACACTATTCAGGGCAAGCTGCAAAAGGTGATAGAATCAATATGCAATCATCCAGTAGAAGTGATTGGCTCTGGAAGAACTGATGCAGGAGTGCATGCAAAGGGTCAGACCGCAAACTTTCATATGGATGGCAGCTTTGACGAGGGAGAACTCTTGGCTATGATAAACCGCTATCTGCCAGGAGACATAGCAGTTACATCCCTTAGTCTGGTGGACGACAGGTTTCACAGCAGATATAATGCTAAGAGCAAGACCTATGTGTACAGGATTAATACCAGCCAGATGTCAAATGTCTTTGAGCACAGATTTGTCTATGAATATGGTCAGACACTTGATGAAGACAGGATGAGAGAGGCAGCGGATTTATTGCTTGGAACCCACGATTTCAAATCATTTTGTGGCAATAAGAAAATGAAAAAATCAACTGTGAGAACAATATACGCCATCGCCATTGAACGTATAGGCGATGAAATTAAAATATCTTACACAGGTGATGGATTTTTACAGAACATGATAAGAATATTGACAGGCACCCTGATTGAAGTTGGAAGAGGAGACAAAAGACCAGAGGATGTCACAGAGATATTAAAGGCAAAAGACCGGGAGGTGGCAGGCTATACTGCTCCACCTCAGGGTCTGATTTTGGAGGAAGTACAGTACTAATATGCAGCAGTGGTATGTGATGAATAAAGCCGCCGATTTCAAGGGAATCGGTGCAAAATACGGAATAGACCAGGTTACAGCCAGGGTAATCAGAAACAGGGACATAGTTGAGGATGAGGACATACGGCTTTTTCTGGAGGGAGATCTGTCGGACTGCCATGACCCAGCCATGATGAAGGATGGGGACAGGCTCACAGATATTTTAATTCAAAAAATTAATGATGGTGCCACAATCAGAATCGTAGGGGACTATGATATAGATGGTGTCATGTCTACATATATATTAAAGCGGTGCCTTGAGAGGGCAGGAGCGAATGTGAGCTATGTTATTCCTGACAGGGTGAAGGATGGATATGGATTAAATGTCAGGCTTATAGATGATGCTTATGGTGACGGTATTGACACTGTTATCACCTGCGACAATGGTATAGCAGCGACAGCTGAGATAGCCCATGCAAAGGAGCTGGGGATGACGGTGCTTGTGACAGACCACCATGCCATACCAGAGGAGAAGCCTAAGGCGGATGCTATCGTGGATCCCCACCAGACGGAATGTGCTTACCCCTACAAGGAGCTGTGTGGAGCAGGGGTTGCCTGGAAGGTCATGTGCCTCTTGTTTAAGAAAATGAATATAGATGACGATTTGCTGGATGAGCTTTTAGAAAATGTCGCCTTTGCTACAGTGGGAGATATTATGACTCTTGACGGTGAAAACAGAATTCTTGTCAAGGAAGGTTTAAAGCGTATACATCATACCAAAAACGTGGGAATGAGAGCCTTGATAAATCAATGTGGTCTGTCGGCTGAGGAGATAGAGAGTTACCACTTTGGCTATGTGCTGGGACCCTGCATTAATGCCAGCGGAAGGCTTGAAACAGCAACAAAGGCTTTGGAGCTTTTATTGGAGAAGAATCCAGATAAGGCTAATGAGATGGCGGCTGAACTGTGTTCATTAAATGATGAGCGCAAGGAGATGACCCAGGATGGGGTGGATGAGGCTATCGAGCAGTATGACAAGCTGGGCTGTGACAGGGATACTGTTGTAGTGATTTATCTGCCAGATGTACATGAGAGCATTGCAGGAATCATAGCTGGAAGAGTGAGGGAATACTGCCATAAGCCTGTATTTATCCTCACCAGAAGCGGTGATTCGGTAAAAGGCTCCGGACGCTCTATAGAGGAATATTCTATGTATGAGGAGCTGTGCAAGGTCAAGGAGCTCTTTATCAAATTCGGAGGACATCCAATGGCAGCAGGCTTGTCCCTGCCAGAGGAGAATGTTGATGAATTCAGGAGGAGAGTGAACGAGAACTCTTCTTTGACACAAAAGGATTTGATGGAAAAGGTAAAAATTGATGTGCCTATGCCGGTTTCTTATGTGACAAAGGAGCTTGTGAGGGAGTTTGAGATACTTGCGCCATTTGGAAAAGGAAACCCAAGACCTGTGTTTGCAGACAAAAATCTCTACATAAGTAGGATGTGGATAATTGGAAAAAATCAGAATGTACTAAGGCTCAGCCTTGTGTCGTCAGATGGAAAGCCTATAGCGGCCATTTTCTTTGGTGACATAGATTCGTTTATGGAGTATCTGAGCCAGAAATACAGCCGTGAGGATGTGGAACTTGCCATGCGGGGCAGGGAAAACCGACTGATTATTTCTGCGGTTTACGCACCAAGGATTAACACATTCAGGGATGAAGAAAATCTTCAGTTTGAAATTCAATATTATCAGTAGTTTTTTTGCCAAGTAAATGGTAAAATAGAACTAATATGATGTGTTGTATCGGAGGATATAATTGGTATGTTTGGTAATAAGAATAAGATAACATCAGAGCAGATTCTTGAAATGAGGGACAGGCTTGAATCAGACAAAAGATTTAGTCAGGATGTTGCAAAGGCAGCAGAGGCACTGGATACAAGCATGGCTGAGATTAAAGAATCCTGTGACAGGACAGCAGAATACGCAAATCAGGTATCTGAGAATGTGGCTTCTGTTGCAGAATCGGCAAAATCAAATATTGATGTGGAGGCTTCGCTGATACACTCAATTGATGAATATAGTGAGTCAGTATCCAGAATGAAGGCTGACCTAGATACCCTGACAGGACAGGTCAAGGCGCAGAATGATGAAGCTATGCAGCTTGTTGACGGCAATAAGCATTTCACATCACCTTCAAAGTATCTGTCTGAGCTGCCTCAAAATATGAGGGAGACCAACCAGAAGTATTCTGGTCATATAGGTAAGATGTCAGAGTATTGCAAGCAAATGGGAGTACTTGCACTTAACTCTGCGATTGAGGCTGGCAGAATGGGTGAAAGCGGAAAAGCCTTTGTAGACAGCTGTGAGGTTATCAGAACCTATGCCACAAATTATGAGACAGAGATTGGGATTATGAAGGAAGAGCTGGCTGAGTCAAATGAGAGGATTGCCTACATGGAGGAGCAGATTCGTCATCTGGTAAGCCTTTTGAAGGAAAATAATATTGCCACAGCCAGGCTTATGAAGCAGTGTGGTGAGACCAATGAATTTGCCACCAGGCTGAATCCTGGCATAGACAGTGATTCGCTTACTGAACTGAAAAAGAATGTGGTTGACCTCAAGAATGCAGAAGAGGAGATTTTAAAATCAGAGGAGAGAAATCGGATGCAGCTTGAGGATATGTTCACAGAGATAGAGACACAGCAGAAAAATCAGGAAGAAATAGTGGGACAGGTTCTTCCGATTTTAAAATCAAATTAATAGGAGAGTAAATATGAAGAAAGAGGTATTCACATTTCCGTCAATAGATGGAAAAACAAACATTCACGCAGTCAAGTGGCTCCCTGATTCGGGAGACTACAAGGCGATTTTACAGATTACTCATGGAATGATTGAGTACATCGAGCGTTATGAGCCGTTTGCAGAGTTTATGACTGACAATGGTTACATGGTAGTAGGACACGACCATTTAGGACATGGTGAGTCTGTCACAACAAAGGATGACTGGGGATTTTTCGCAGACGTTGAGTCTCCTAGCGATTATCTGGTTGAGGATATGCACAAGCTCAGAAGCCTTGTACAGAAGGATAACCCAGATGTGCCATACTTCATGTTTGGTCACAGCATGGGCTCATATCTCTTACGCAAATACCTGTCAGTGCATAATGACAATCTGAGAGGTGCCATAATCTGTGGTACAGGCTATAGCCCTGAAAACACTACAAAGATGGGTATTACAGCTACAAAGCTTATGAAGAAAATAAAGGGAAGCCATGGCAGGAGCAAGCTTTTAAGAGACCTGACCTATGACAAGTACTATAAGAAGTTTGACATGTTTGGAAAAGACCCATCAAACAGCTGGCTCACAAGAGACGAGGAAATCGTAAAGAAATACTATGCAGACCCTAAGTGTACTTTCCTTTTTACTGTAAATGGTTATATTGGATTGACAGAGGCTGTATTTTATACCTGCAAGCAGGAGAATGTGGATAAGATTCCAAACCGTCTGCCAATTTTTATTGTATCAGGAGCAGATGATCCTGTGGGTGGCTGCAGTGAGGGCGTTATGAAGGTCGTAGAGATGTTTAAGGCTTCAGGTAAGGAAGATTTGACCTATAAGCTCTATGATGGCTGCAGGCATGAGATATTAAATGAGATCGGAAAAGAGCAGATATATGCTGACCTGCTCGCATGGATGAATGTGAGAATAGATACCTGATTATGGATAACTGCAAGTGGCAGGTTTTCTGTATATTTAGGTATAGAAAAGGGGGCTGCGGTTGCAGCCCCTTATTTTTTAACTCATTTTAATGCTGTGGCAGTACACTCTTTGCTGATACCTTGCCCCATTCACGGACGTAAATGAGATGGTTCATCACAAAGCCAAGTATGATTGCGGTAGAAACATCAAATACTGAGTGCTGTTTTATAAACATTGTCGAAAGTATTATGCTGATACAGAGTATAAATGATACAACCTGTATGGTCTTTTTGTGCTTCAAATCCTTGCTGTTTACTACCATCAGATGTATACCGATAGAATTGTAAACATGTATGCTAGGAAACAGGTTCGTCGGTGTATCAATTGAATACAGGTAGCCACATAATGTAGTGAAAACATTGTGGTGTGTAAAATACAGAGGACGTAATGTATGTCCATTTGGATATACGGTTGAAGCTATGAGGAATATTGTCATTCCTGTAAAGAGGAAGCCGCACAGCTTATAAAAATCACTCTTGTTGTGGAGGGCAGTATATGCCACACCCCAGGCAACATATCCAAACCACATGAGGTAAGGAATTACAAAATATTCGCAAAATGGTATGTAGTCATCCAGTGTCATATGTATGATATGAAAATGGGTAGTTACCGTTTTCTCTACATAATTAAACCAGATAAGATAAATTATGAAATAGGACAAAATCCAAAGATGCTGGTATTTTTTGATAAATTTTTTCATATTCGCACCTACCTATAAAAATCTGTTTTTCGTGTTCGTTGGAATTATAGCACCGAGAAATTTGGGGTAC
>CAVKUD010000002.1:8122-46368 GCA_963659315.1 Senegalimassilia sp.
GGTACAATAGCATTTTATGAATGTTAATAAATTTTATGAAAATATTAAGAAATATACATAAAACCGCAATTTGTTTTGTATATTTTTATATTTCATTGACTTATTATTTTTTGCAAGTATAATGGTTCTGTGTGTAATAAATGCATAATATAGTAATAATTATTAATAAAGCGAGGTTTATGAGTTGGAGGAAACTAAGGAGAAAGTAGTAGATAATTCTACTGCTAAAAAGAAAATCAACAGGAAAAAGTTACTTATTATTCTTGGAAGTGTAGTAGCGGCGATTTTAGTGGTATACATAGGCTTATCCATATTTTTTATGAGCCATTTCTATTTTAAGACCACACTCAATGGAAAGAGCGTATCAGGCTACAGCGCAGATAAGGTGTTTGACAGCTGGGAGGATGAGATTGGAAACTATTCACTTAAGATAGTTGAGAGCGATGGAACAGAGTCAGAGCTTAAGGGTTCAGACATTGATATGACCCTTCAGTGGGATGATACTATTGCCAAGATGATTTCAAAGCAGAATGGTTTTGCATGGCCTGCAAAGCTCTTTAATCCAGACCAAAATACAAGTGAAGCAATCGTAACTTTCGATGAGGATAAGCTGGATACAGTTTTAGATGACTTTTCATTTATGGATGAGTCAAAACAGGTTATGCCAGTGGATGCCACTGTATCAGAGTACGATAAGGACAATGGCTACACACTTGTAGAATCTGTGCCAGGAACTGCAATCGACAAGCCAGTGCTCAAGGAAAATATAGAGACAGCACTTTATGGACTGGCAGACTCTTTCCAGATTACAGAGGGACAGGGCTATCTTGAGCCAGAGGTTTCAAATGATGATGAGAAGCTCTTAGCAGCCATCGATACAATGAATAAATATGCAGGATCAGAAATTGATTATGAGATTGGTTCAGAGAAGGAAACACTCGATATCGACACTTTTGCAGACTGGTTAAGCGTCAATGACAGCGGAAAGGTTGAGATTGATGAGGAAAAGGTGGCAGAGTATGTAGACGGGCTTGAGTCAAAATATAATACATATGGTAAGTCAAAAGAGCTTGCCACATCTTACGGTACAACCATCACAATGAGCAACTGCCATTATGGATGGAAGATAGATGCAGAGGCTGAGGAAGCAGCAATAATAGATGATATTAAGAGTGGAGAAAAAACCACCAGAGACTTAAATTACCAGTATACAGCTGCAAGCCATACTGGAAATGATTATGGAAACTCATATGTGGAGATTAATCTCACAGCCCAGCATTTGTTCCTTTACAAAAACGGAAGCCTTGTGGTTGAGTCTGATTTTGTATCAGGAAATCCTTCAAAGGGAAATGCCACACATACAGGAGTATTTGGAGTGACATACACAGAGAGAAATGCTACCTTAAAGGGTCAGAACTATGCTACACCAGTGTCTTTCTGGATGCCATTTAACGGAAATGAAGGTATGCATGATGCGACATGGAGAAGCACATTTGGTGGAAGCATCTATAAGAGAAATGGTTCCCATGGATGTGTCAACCTGCCTTATTCAGTGGCACAGACAATATTTGATAATGTTTCAGCAGGATTCCCGGTATTTGTATATGAGCTTGCAGGAACAGAATCTCAAAAGGGCGTAGACCAGGATGCAGCAGCTGCTGTTGACAGTGCAATCTCAGCAATTGGAGCAGTTACAGAGGCTTCAGGTGATGCGATTGCAGCAGCAAGGGCTGCCTATGATGCGCTTTCTGACAGCCAGAAGAGTTATGTGACAAAGTATCAGGTACTTGCTGATTCAGAGGCTGCGTATGCTGCGATTGTAGCAAGCATGGCTCCTGCACAGGAAGTGCCGGCACAGTAGAGTGGCTGTGAGACATCTTTAAAATTATACGAAAACCGCAATATATGTTTATTCAGGAAAATTTGCAAGTCAGTTCCAAGGACATCCCTCGGATAGTTGGCTGAGAAGAACGAGCCAATTAGGTAGTGAGCCTTGGAACAGTTGCAAATTTGTCCTTCACAAACATATATTGCGGTTTTCTTACGTTGGTGGCATGCATCCAGAGAAGCTGCCTGTGGCAGGTTTGGTTGGAGAAGATTAGCATCATAAAAATGCCGCAACTGCACTTCGTTAGTTGCGGCAAAAGGTTGTACATATTACTAAGTATGTTATGGGAGGCTATCTGATGGTATTTAGAATTCAAGGATGGCGACATCCCATGGGGCAAGAGTTATAGTGCCTCCCTCATGGATTGGGCAGTCACTTATCAGCTCTGTACACTCAGCCTTGTGGTTCACGATTGACTGGTCTTTGTCAGAGTAGTTTAAGAGGTAGACAATTTCTTTGCCATAGTCGTTTATGCCCCGCTTGATTACCACTGGATATTTTGCTCCGAATTCATTGCTGGTGAGGGCTGGGGCATCTTTGAAGAAGTCCTTTAGGATTTCTATTAAGGTGTTTTCTCCAAACATTGCAGCCAGATACATTGCCCGTCCGCTTCCGTAGTGGTTTAAGGTGACGGCTGAGTATGTGTTCCATACCTTGTGGTCATAATGGCAGAGGGTTTCTGCTGTGTCGCAGGTTACAAGTTCCATCCATTCAGTGGCATCACTTGATACACCATTGCAGCTTACCTTTACATTTGAAGGGTAAGTGAACTGGTCATATTTTATACCAAGAGCCTTGCTTAAAATATGTGGCTGGGTGTCATGGTATATTTTAAGGTGCTCATCTGAAAAGCCGCTCTTAAAGGTCACAAGCAGGTTTCCACCATTTAAAGCATACTGGTCTAGTGCCTTAAGCTCCTCCTCACTTGCACTGTAGAGTGCTGGTACAAACAGGTAATCATAGTCTGAGAAATTATCTGCGTGGGACGATATTATATCATACTCTATATTCATCATGTAGAGGGCATCGCTAAGCCATCTGAGGACAGTGTTGTAGCCATCAGCGGTCTTGCTTTCCATTGGAAATTCCACAAGTCCTGTCAGCGCTTCATTGCTTGCTATCACAGCTACACGGTTTTTCTTCTTTAAGTTTACAAGCCTGCTTCCGATTCGTTTCCACTCATTACCCACGACAGAGCACTCCTTGTAGGTTCTGTTTGGGGCTAAATCGTGGGATAAGACTCCCTTCCAGTAGCTTTCGATTGCGTTGTGGATTGAGTGCCAGTGCCAGTATTCTACCATGTTTGCACCATTTGCAATGTGGCTGTACGCCTGAAGTCTCAGTTGACCAGGGTATGACAGCCATTCGATATTTCCCTGAGCCTCTGTTTCAAGCACCAGATAATTGGCGTTCTTTAAACCTCTTGCAATATTGCCACAGGCTGTGATTTCACGTCCTGTCAATAAATCGTTGGATGGGTGGTATATGTCACAGCCTGCCACGTCCATACATTTTGCTGCCTCGTACTGATTTACCTCTGGCTGTAAGCCAAAGGAATAGTCATGCCACTCATAGTCAAAGTTTTGCGTGATAAACTGGTCTTTGCGGCGGTATTTATCTACAATATCAGCCTGCCATGCCAGAAATTCTGTCACCAGGTCACGCTGGAACTTGCGATACTCTGCGTGAAGACTCTGATTTATAGTTCCTCTTATGTCAGGAAAATCTTCCCAGGCATTTATTCTGTTGCTCCAGTAGTCAAGCCCGAACTCGTGATTGAACGCCTTTATGTCTGGATATTGCTTTTTGAGCCTCTCCACAAACATAGCCTGTGCTCTTGGACCACAGGTGTCATATGACTTTGTCTCATTGTCCAGCTGATAGCCTATGACGCAGTCGTATTTTGTCACCTGCTCCATCAGTTTTTCAATAAGTATCTTAGCGTGCTCAAGATATATGGGATTTGTTATATCCATATTCTGACGATGGCCGTAGATTGATGGACCATCATGTGTCAGGGCAAGTATGTCATCTGCCTTGTTTGCAAGCCAGGATGGGATAGCATAGGTTGGTGTGCCTATTATCACATCCAGTCCGTATTTTGTGGCACAGTCAAGCATGCGTGTGAGATGGGTAAAATCAAACTGCCCCTCATGAGGCTCCCAGGTGCTCCATGTAGACTCTGCTATTCTTATGACGTTCATCCCAGCGTCCTTCATCATCTGAAAGTCTGTCTCGATGCGGTCATATGGCATATATTCATCATAGTAGGCTGCACCATACAGTAATTTATCTGTTTTCATATTCTCCTCCGATTAATTATTGATTTATGTATACCTGTGACATGCGCAACATAAGTGGATTGCGCATCATGAACATAGACTAAAAGTATATGTATATTGATTATAACATTGTGAAAGGGGCTTTACAATTTCATATATAAGGCATTTTTAATCATTTAACATGAAAAACACAAAAATGTATTGACATTTCTGGTCATAATACCGAAAATAGGAGTTGCGCAACTAAGTTGCGTGGGGAAAGTGAAAAGAGGATGAAAAATGGGTAATAATAAGAATATAACAATATCAGACGTTGCAGAAGCCCTTGGAGTATCAAAAACCACAGTGAGCAGGGCTATATCTGGCAAAGGCAGAATCGGAGAAGCAACCAGACAGAGGGTGCTGGCATATATAGATGAGCATGATTACAAGCCAAATGTAATTGCAAAATCCCTTGCCCAGTCAAAGACATTTAATATCTGCGTTGTTATGCCAGGGGATTATGCCCTTGTAGACCTGCCGTTTTTCCAGGAAGCGATTATGGGAATACAGGAAATTGCCGGGATGATGGAATATGACATTTTACTCTGCATCAGTCAGGGGGATGATGTCACAAGCCTTAAAAGAATAATTATGAACCGTAAGGTTGATGGGGTTATTCTGCTTCGTACATTTGTCAATGACCCGCAGGTGGAGTTTTTAATAGAAAAGGATATACCATTTGTGGCGGCAGGAAGCTCGGAATATAAGAAGGTAAAGCAGATAGACCATGACCATGAGACCGCATGTAAGGAGCTTACTTCTATTATATTGATGCGTGGATTTAAAAATATAGCTATACTTGGCGGCAATGAGAGCTTTGTGGTAAACCAGACCAGACTAAGAGGTGTCAGGGATGCCTATGAGCAGTTTGGAGTGAAGCTTGAGCCGGGCAGCCTGTTTATGAATCTGGAGAGCAAGTCGTTTATAGAAAAAGCAGTGGATGATGCATTATCCCAGGAGGCAGAATGTATACTATGTATGGATGATGCGATTTGTTCACAGGTTTTGAGAAAACTCAGACAGGATCATGTGAAGATACCTGATGATGTGAGAATAGCGTCATTTTATAACAGCTCGGTGCTTGAAAACAATATTCCAAGCATAACATCGCTGACCTTTGACGCAAAGGAGTTAGGCATGACTGCCTGCAAAAATCTGCTCAGTCAGGTGGATGGAGAGGATGTACCTGATAAAGTACTTTTACCATATGAAGTTGTATTGAAAGAATCCACAAAATAATGTATAAATAAATATGAAAACGCATTGATTTTAGTTGCATTTAATCGTATAATTCATTCTTGTTTGAATAAGAATAGAGAGGAAAATAAATGAGAAAAACGAAGATTATTTGTACAATGGGACCAGCCGTTGAGGTTGGCAATGTAATGGAACGATTAGTACAGGAAGGAATGAATGTTGCCAGATTCAATTTCTCACATGGCGACCATGACGAACAGAGAGGAAGATTACAGAAGTTAAGAGTCTTAAGAGAGAGATACGGCAAACCAGTTGCATCACTCCTTGATACAAAGGGACCTGAAATACGAATCTGTGATTTTGAAAACGATAAAATAGAGCTTAAGGCTGGACAGAAGTTTGTACTTACAGCAGATGACTGCATGGGCAATGACGAGAGAGTCAGCATCACATACAAGGATTTGGTAAAGGATGTAAAGCCAGGCACACACATCCTGATTGATGATGGACTTATCGACACAGAGGTTGTGGAAATCGCTGGAAATGATATTGTCTTAAAGGTAATAAATGGTGGACCAGTGTCAAACCACAAGGGAATAAATGTGCCAGGTATTCACCTGAACCTGCCATTTATCAGCGAGAAGGACAGAAGTGATATTCTCTTTGCAATTGAGGAGGATATGGACTATATCGCAGCATCCTTTGTCAGAACCGCTGAGGATGTAATGGAAATCAGACAGCTTCTTGCAGAAAACGGTGGAGAGGACATCAAAATCGTCGCAAAGATTGAAAATGGTGAGGGAATCGACAATATCGATGAAATCATCGAGGCTGCCGACGCAATCATGGTTGCCCGTGGTGACATGGGAGTTGAAATCCCTGCTGAGGAGGTTCCGATTGTCCAGAAAATGATAATCAAGAAGGTATATCAGGCAGGAAAGCAGGTTATCACCGCTACCCAGATGCTTGATTCCATGATGAAAAATCCACGTCCTACACGAGCTGAGGCAACTGACGTGGCAAATGCTATCTATGATGGCACAAGCGCAATCATGCTTTCAGGAGAGACTGCTAACGGTAAATACCCAGTTGAGGCTCTTCAGATGATGGTTCGTATTGCAACCAGAACAGAGGAAAGCATCAATTACAGAAAGAGATTTAAGGAAAATGCAGTTTTCCCAGGCCTTATCGAGAAGTCTGACAAGATAGATGAGGAGACAGCTAACAATAAAAATATTGCAAGAGCTATAAGCCATGCTACATGTACAACAGCCCATGACTTAAATGCAGCAGCAATCGTTACTGTAACAAAGTCAGGAAGCACAGCCAGAATGGTATCACGTTTCCGTCCAGCCTGCGACATCATAGGCTGCTGTCTCACAGACAAGGTGTTCAGACAGCTCAACCTGTCATGGGGAGTAACACCTGTACTCCTGCAGGAAAAGAGTGATTTCTTTGAGCTTATCGAGCACGCATCATGTGTGTGCAAGACCCAGGGGCTGCTCAAGAGTGGCGAGACTGTTGTATTTACAGCAGGAGTTCCAATCGGAATGAAGGGCGCTACTAATATGATAAAGGTACACACAATCAACTAATTCTTGACAGGGATATAGGTCTGTGCTAGATTTTAGGTATATCAAAGAGGAAAGAGAGGTAGAAAATATGTTAAATGTAAGAGAGCTTGTTGGAACTGAATATATTGATGCCTCGGTTATGCCTTTTTAGATATTAATTGCGTGTAGTATAATTATTGATGAATTTTAAGCCGTGGTTTTTTGCCACGGCTTTTCAAATTACATATCTTTATGAAATATGTCATGAACTGAGATATCAATATATTCCCATAATCTAATGTAAAATGAATTTGCAAAATAGAAGAAATGGAGAATATTAAATTGAGTTCAAATATAAACAAAATAATTAATAACAATATCATAGTAAGAAAAGAAACCCCAGAGGATTATAAGAAAACTGAATACATGGTCATGCGTGCCTTTTGGAACATCCATGGACCGGGCTGCAATGAACATCTGCTGGTGCATAAACTGCGGGATTCGGAGGATTACCTGCCTGACTATAGCAGGGTGGCAGAACTTAATGGACAGATAGTGGGTGTCATCATGTATTCAAAGGCATGGGTGAGAAACGACAGGGAAGAGTTTGAAATAGCCAGCTTTGGACCATTGTGTGTAGAGCCTGAGCTTCATAATATGGGAATCGGCAGAAGGCTTTTGGAGGAGACACTTCCTCTTGTGAAGGAGGCAGGATATGCTGGCATATGTATATTTGGTGAGCCAGAGTACTATCCTAAGCTTGGATTTAAGACAGCAGATAATTTTCTCATTACTGATGTGGAGGGAAAAAATTATGATGCGCTTATGGCATATGCCCTTGATGATGAAGCCTTTGCAAAGGTGCATGGCAGGCTGTATGAAGCAGAGGTGTTTGAAAACTGTGAGGATGAGGCAGAGATAAGAGATTTTACTAAGAATTTTCCTTATCACGAGCCGCTTAAATTGTCCTGCCAGTGGCTTCACGAGGACAGACTTGGACGTATCTGTCAGGTGCAGAAGAATATATACAAAATCAGATTTTTTGAAAAAGAAATCCTTGCAAAGCTTAAGGGAGCCTACACAGGAGAGCTTCCGGTGGTAGGAGACTATGTGACATTTGTTTATAACCAGCAGGGGGAGTCCGTAATTACATCCCTATGTGAGAGAAAGAGTCTGTTAAAACGTCCTAAAAATATGAAAGAGCAGGCTATGGTGGCAAACTTTGACTATGTGTTTATAGTGTCGTCACTGAATGAAAACTATAATTATAACAGGATAGCCAGATATGTGTCTCTTGTCCTGCAGGGAGGCGGAATCCCGGTTGTAGTTCTCACAAAGGCTGACCTGTGCAGCAATCCAGGCAGATATGTCCGTGAGATAGAGGGCTTGTCTGACCAGGTGCATGTTCACACTATCAGCGCCTTGTATGGAATCGGGCTTGATGAGTTGAAGGGGTATATGATTCCTGGAAAAACTATAGCCATACTCGGCTCATCGGGAGTAGGCAAGTCTACTCTTATAAATGCACTTGCAGGACAAAACATTATGGAGACTGGTGCAATCAGAGAATATGATGCAAAGGGACGCCACACAACCACACACAGGGAGCTGGTTGAGCTTGATAATGGTGTGACCCTGATTGATACGCCTGGCATGAGAGAGCTTGGAATGGGAGACGTAGGGGATGGAATAGACGAGACCTTTTCTGACATCATGGAGCTTGCATCAAAATGCAGGTTCAGGGATTGCAGGCATGACACAGAGCCGGGATGTGCGGTAAAGGCAGCCCTTAAAGCTGGCTTATTAAGCCCTGAACGTTTTGAGTTGTATAAAAGCCTGCAGCGTGAGAATGATAACAGAGCCAAGATGAAAGCAATTTCAAAGGCTCGCAAGCAGATAAAGAACAGAAGATAGGTATATTTTGAAAAAAGTCCTGCCCGCATAGTGTCTTGTATGCACTAGCAGGCAGGGCGAATTATTGGAAAATCTGAATTTATATGCTTAGCTGAGGTGAGCCTTCATTTGGAATAGGCAACTTCAGTCTGCTCAAAGGAGGGCAGCTGTTCCGCCAGCTTCTGCATCCTCTCATCTGCCTCTGCCATAAGCTCAGAACACCGCCTCAGTTCGTTGTGCATTTCATCGGTAAACTCAAAGTCCTTCTTATAGCGGAGCTGATGCTCGGTGCTTGCCCAGAAATTCATGGCGATTGTCCTAAACTGCATTTCAACAGGCACCTGTGCCTTGTGGTCTGAGAAATATACATCTACCATCACAATGAGGTGGAGACTTCTGTAGCCGTTAGGCTTTGGATTTTTTATGTAGTCCTTTACTTCAATGAGTGTCACGTCCTGCTGGCTTGTCAGCATATTTGCCACGCTGTATACATCTGATATAAAAGGGCAGATGACCCTGACTCCTGCTATGTCGTGGAGATTTAACATCATATTGTTTAAAGTCAGCGGTATGTTTTTGCGTTTCATTTTCTTTGTGATGCTGTCTATGGACTTTACCCTGCTCTTTATATTTTCGATTGGGTTTCGGTCGTTACCAAACTTGAATTCATTGTTTAAAATCTGAAGCTTGGCTGTTATTTGCTGTATACCTGCCTCGTAGAAAAACATAATCTGCTGATACTGGTTTTCTACGGACATAAATGTTGTATCGGAAGGGAGGAGAATGTCATCCCCATCCTCGCTGACCACAATATCTACTTTTTCTTCATTAGTGCTGCCAGAATTGCTGTATGAAATCTGGCTCAATATATCTGTCATAAAATATACCCCCGTAAATCTTATGAGTCTATTTTAACATATATTCCCATTAATAAATCTAATGTTATTATTAATTTTGTGTAAAGAAACCTACAGCAAATATTTAATAATTGGAATAGTGGAATTTTATATTGTAGTAGAGTGGGGAAAAAAGATATAATGAGCGTAGGCAACGAGACGTGCCAAAAATGATAAACATGACAGCGATGTGCTTGCACAAGAGCTGGCATGTTCATTATTTTTGATAGGGCGACTGCCCGGACAGCCCAGGAAACTTTGTTTCATGGGCTGAGCACGTCGGAGAAAGAAGATATAATAAGCAAAGCGACATTATATCATGAACAAAATCAGTTCATGATCAACATTCGTCGTTCGCCAATCATGCAAGCATGTTGACTCACTTGCACTCATTATATCGTAAGCAGCGCAAAATTACACATGGTCGTTTTTAATAGTATTTGGTGTGGTTGCAATCATAAAAAGAATAGAATATAGAGTAGGGATAATACAAAAATGGAAAAAGAAATGAGCACAATAAAAAGCAAAAATGAAGATACAAATAGCATAAATGAAAGTAATTCGGGTGTAGACAATAAAGCTACAGACAATCAGGTACCAGAATCCGCCCCAGCCCACAAACGCCGTGTGAGGTACAAGGGAACCCATCCCCGCAGCTTCGAGGAAAAATACAAGGAGCACAATCCAGAAAAATATGCAGATACAATCGCTAAGGTAATCAGCAAGGGCAGTACTCCTGCTGGTATGCATATCTCTATCATGGTAAAGGAAATCCTTGACTTTTTGCAGATTAAACCAGGACAAAAAGGACTGGATGCCACTTTAGGCTATGGTGGTCATACCAGAAAAATGCTTGAGCAGCTTAAAGGCCAGGGACACATGTATGCCCTTGATGTGGACCCGATTGAAATCGTAAAGACCAAAGAGAGGCTTGCAAAGGCAGGCTTTGGCGAGGATATACTGACTGTTATTAAGACTAATTTTGCAAATCTGGCTGAGGTTGCAAATGAGAATGGACCCTTTGATTTCATGATGGCAGACCTTGGTGTGTCATCAATGCAGATTGACAATCCAGAGCGGGGCTTTTCCTATAAGATAGATGGTCCCCTGGATCTGCGCCTTGACCCAGAGCATGGAGTCTCTGCGGCAGAGAGGCTCAGGGAGCTCAGCCAGGATGAGATAGAGGGTATGCTGGTTGAAAATTCTGATGAGCCATATGCTGATAAAATCGCAGCAGAGGTCATAAAGACCTACAGAAAGGGTAAGAAGATCGAGACTACCACGGATTTTAAGCATGTGATTGAAAATGCTTTGTCCTTTCTGCCTGATAATAAGGAAAAGAAGGATATTGTGAAAAAGACCTGTCAGCGTTCATTTCAGGCGCTGCGAATTGATGTGAACAGTGAGTTTGAGGTGCTTGAGGCGTTTCTTGAAGCTCTGCCTGATGCCCTGGCAAGCGGTGGAAGAGTTGCGATTCTGACCTTTCACTCGGGAGAGGACAGGCTGGTTAAGAAAACCTTTAACAGGCTGCTCAAGGCAGGCGTATTCTCAGAAGTGTCAAAGGATGTCATCAGACCAAGTGCAGAGGAATGTGCGCAAAACGGCAGGGCAAGGTCTACTAAGATGAGATGGGCGGTAAAGGCATAGATTATATTAATTTACGCAATCGGTTGCGCAGAGCGAAAAATTGAATTTGCACGTAATTTGTGAATTATGCTCAAAACACTCAGAAAAAAATATTAAAATTGCACATTGACATATTTGACCCATAAATATATACTAGGTTATGAACAAACGGTTGCGCAATGCAGAGAACAGCCTGCCTAATATATAAAAAATATATGCACAACATGCGTAACACGCATACATGTACATACAAAAGCAGGCTTACAAGGTGCAGACCGCAGCCATAACAAATAATACAAACATACAAGATGGAGGATTTCATGATGGACAAATTTATTGTTAACGTCATTCACCGCCCAGAGATGGTTCCTGAGTATTCAGCAACTGTGACTGGACAGGGCAAGGAAGAGGATATCGGAGATAAGAAGCTTATTACAGAGTCACTTGACATTTTCAAGACTCAGCAGAGACTTGCTCATGAGGCAGGACTTAAGTGTACTATCCAGATGACATACGCATCTCTCTTCAATGAAGAGGCTGTTGAACTTGCAAAGCATGACCATGAAGTATATGGTGATGAGATTGCACTTTCATTACTTGGACTTCCTTGTGAAGAGTTCCGTGAGAAATATAAGACAAAGGACTTCTGTATCTGGATGTTCTCTATGGAAGACAAGAAAGCAATCGTAAATGATGTTTTCGAAAAATTCCATGACGCATTTGGATTCTATCCAGAGTCTACAGGTTCATACTACATGGACGCTGACTTAACAAACTACATCAAGGAGAAATATCCTTCAGTTAAGTGTGCAGTTGCAACATGCTGGGAGGAAGGACCAAAGGCTTACCACACATGTAACAACTCATGGTATACATTATTTGATGGAGGCCCATGGGCACCATGGATTCCTTCAAAGCAGAATACACATGCACCAGCAGCAAACAAGGAAGAGGATAGCGGAATCGTTGCTATTCCACATCTTTCTCGTGACCTTATTGCATGCTACGATGGAAATGGTTCAAACTTTGGAACTCATCCACAGAACGTGCTCCGTGGAATGATTTACGATACAAAGACATGGGAGTACCCATACCTTTACAACTTAATTGACCAGTACAGAGACCTGGCAAAATACAACAATGGATATTCATACAACATGATGTTCGTTGGACCAGGCTGGATGAACAAGATGGGACGTTGGGAGCAGCCATATGAGCTTCTTCTTAAGTCTTACACAGATGGATGTAACTACTACGGTAAGTTAAAGAAGGAAGGCAAGCTTATTGACATGACAATGTCTGAGTTCGCTGACTACTATAGAGAGAAGAAGGGTGTAAACGCTGGAAACTACAATGAGCCAGAGTGCGCACCATGGAGAGACATCCTTTACGGATCTGACAAGCAGTTATTCTGGTACTGTGACCCATACATGAGAGCCTGTGTAAACATGGATCAGGGTGGAGCAATCGTAGACCTCCGTCCATATGTTGCTAAGCTTGAGTGGCCAGTTGGAATCGGAACAAAGCATGTACAGGATGCTTCATACCCATTCCTTATCCAGGAGAAATACAGAGCTGGATACTTCACACATTACGCTGGAGCAGGAACAGTAAGAAGTGCTAAGCTTTCTTACAACGGAGAGGAAGTAGACCTTTGCCTCTGCCCAACACATTCTCACTTCTCTGAGGAAGTTATTGATGGCAAGAAGACAAGAATTCTTACACTTGACCCAGTTGAGATTCAGTTCAACGGCGTAAGTGTTAAGCTTCAGACAAAGGAGTACTTCGAGGAAGGCGCTTCAAATATCAAGATTGAGAGAAATATTCTTGAGATTAGCGATCCAAGTGCTGAGATTTACCTTGATGAGTACATCACAGCATGTTACGGAACAACTGAGTATCCAGAGGATATGACAGGAATTACTCTTGAGGCAGTTGGAGGACAGACACCAGCAACAATCAACTACGAGTACAAGTGTCGTGATGCAAAGGATATGGGAGCAACAGAGGTAAGCGCTGTTATTCCTCAGATTCAGACAAAGGTTTCACTTACTCCTTCAGCAGATGCAGAGGGATATATCGAAGAGGGTTATGCATTCTCACCAATGTTCAAACTCGGATACAAGAAGCAGATTTCAGATAAGGAGGTATTTGCAACATGGCTCAACTTGGCAAAGGCAAATTAAATTACAGATGTCCAATGTGCTTTCAGCGTGACTTAGACATTGATATGTTTTACAACAAGGATACAGGTATTTACAGCTGCATCAGATGTCAGTTCAGAGGAACTGAGGAACAGGTTCTTCAGGGAAATGAGGATGTTCGTAAAAAGTACGGCGCAATGTACAAGAGATTTGACAAATTTGATTTTGACTAGAATGTAATGGAAGGGAGCCGTTTATGACGGTTCCCTTTTTCGTACAAAAGTATGCAAGAGAAGCTGCCAGTGGCAGGGTCTCTGTAAGGAGATTTTATGGCAAAGAAAAAGAAGGATACCGTAGAGTTTAGATTTTATGAAATTCCACAGGGAGAGCCAGCCTTAGTATTATGCGGGGAGAGCTGGATAAGAGTATATGGACATGATGAGTTTCATCTGCATTTCCACAATCTCATGGAGGTTGGCATATGCAGGCAGGGGCTTGGCGACATGTATATGGATGAGGAAGTGCTCAGATACAGGGATGGTGATATAACGCTTATTCCAGAAAACTACCCTCATGTAACAATCAGTGATGGAGAGGGAACTAATTACTGGGAATACATTTTCTTTGACCTAAAATCTGTTGTTGAGGAGCTGTTTCCAAACAATCCGGTTTTCCAGACTGAGGTAGTGGCTTCCCTGACAAAACGTGCAATTATGACCAATTCCACAGAAAATAAAGCATTGGCTGGCCATATAAACAGCGTTATACAGGAATTTACAGATAAGAGACCCTATCATCAGAAAATCATCAGACTGCATGTGCAGGCCATTGTCCTTGAGCTTTTGAGGAGGGATGCATCGCTGCCGATTGAAGAGGATTACCAGATGAAAGGTACCAACATGTCCCAGATTGCGGCTGCCCTTGAATATGTCAACAAGAATTATGACAGGCAGATGAAGGCGGCGGAGCTTGCTGAGATATGCAATATGAGTGAGACTCATTTCAGAAGAATATTTGAGTCCTACATCAATATGTCACCTATGGATTATGTCAATCTGATTAGGATTCAGAAGGCATGTGAGCTGATGAAAAAGACTAATGACTCCATGGATACTATTGCAGGAAAGTGCGGATTCACCACAACGAGCACATTCAACCGCAATTTTAGAAAGTTCCTTGATACATCACCATATCAGTGGAAGATAAATCCTGAAAATTATGAGCATAAATTGCTCAATTTTAGGATATCTGCACTAAAGGGATGGTAGGAGTATAGTATATGTTTCGGATATTTTCGGGCGTTTTTGGATGAAAACGCCCGTTTTTTTATTGTATATGTTCACAATTAAGACATATTATTCGTTATAATAACCATGTAATCGAGATGAGGACATAACATTTTAGTCAAAGTGCATAAAATAAGCGCAGACAAATGTTAACAGACCTTTGGGATTACAGAAACTATATATTCTATTTATGGAGGGAAAAAGAATATGAAGAAGAAAGTTATTTCAGCTATGCTTGTATCTGCTATGGTAGCTTCTATGGTAGCAGGATGTGGAAGCAGCAATAGTGGAAGCACATCAAATGATGCAGGTACAACAAGTGGTACAGAAGCAGGTGGTACAACAGCTTCTGCAACAACAGACGATCCTAACACATTAACAGTATATGCATGGGATAAAAACTTTAACATCCCAGCTCTTGAGGCAGCAGCAGCAGCTTACAAAGAGAAAAACCCAGATTTCAATCTTGAGATTATTGAGCAGTCTCAGTCATCAGACGTTGAGGATGCAGTTACATTAGCTGGTTCATCAGGAGACTACAGCAACTTACCAGATATCGTACTTTTCCAGGATCATTACTTCCAGCAGTACGCTACAAACTATCCTGATGCCTGGGTAGACGTTGCAGATGCAGATGTTGACTGGTCAGATTTCGGAGAGGAGAAGCTTTCATTCTCTACAATCGATGGAACACATTACGGATTCCCAGTTGATAACGGAACTGTTATCTGTGCATACAGAACAGACTTACTTGAGGAAGCTGGATACACAATCGACGATTTGACAGGTTGCTCATGGGATGACTTCATCGAAATCGGAAAAGCTGTTTACAGCACAACAGGAAAATATTTACTTTCTATGGACGGTGATGGAAACGACTTAGTATACATGATGCTTCAGGCAGAGGGTGGTTCACAGTTCAAGGATGGAGAGCCATACATCGCTGACAACGAGACACTCAAGCAGGTTGTTGAGAAAATCGTAGAGATGGCAAACGAAAATGTATTATATCTTGCAAATGACTGGTCAGATTACACAGATCAGACAATCGTTGGAGATCAGGTTGCAGGTGTTATGAATGGTAACTGGATTATCCCAACAATCGAGCAGGTTGCTGAGAACTCAGGAAAATGGGAGATTACTTCAATGCCTACATTAGCAGGTGGTGAGGGATATGCTTCAAATGGTGGATCTTCACTTTACATTACAAGCAACTGCCACAATACAGACCTTGCAAAAGACTTCTTAGCTTACACATTCGGTGGTGGAGACGGAGCCGTTGCTACATATGATGCAGCTCTTACAAACGGTGGTGTTATCACAACATGTATCTCAGCTGGACAGTCAGAAGTATACAACCAGGGTGTTGACTACTTCAATGGACAGCCAATCTACGCTGACATAGTTGAGATGGGATCTCATGTAAAGGTTGTTGAGCAGAGTGATTATCACTATGATGCACGTTCTAACCTTGCTACAGCAATCATCAACATCATTGGTGGCGCTGATGAGCAGTCTGAGTTAGAGACAGCAGAAAGCAACTTAAGATTTACAATGGGACTTTAATCAGAACCTGAATTATGAGTTATTTAAACGGGGAATCGGTTTTCCGACTCCCCGTTTATAAGCTAAGATAGGGAGGCTCCTAATGAACAAAAAAAAGGGACTTAGTATTACGGGCAAGCAGAAGATAGCAGGATGGACATATTTGATGCCTGCTACAATTTTAATCTGCATCATGAGCTTTTATCCAATTATTCAAGCTGTATTTACATCATTTAAGACAGGACCATCTGCAAACATGAGCTGGTGTGATCCTGCTGGTTACAACTACACAAGAATGTTCCAGGATGCAATCTTTAAGACATCTGTAAAGAACACATTTTTATACTTAATCATTGAAGTGCCAGTTATGCTTGTGCTTGCAATGCTTTTGGCACAATTACTTAACAATAAGGACTTGAAATTTAAAGGATTATTCCGTACATGTGTATTCTTACCATGTGCTACATCACTTGTTTCATATTCATTGATTTTTAAATCAATGTTTGCAACAAACGGATTAATCAATTCTATCCTTGTTAAACTTGGAATATTTGAAACAAATTACAATTTCCTCGGAAATCCAGGCAGTGCAAAGGCAATCATTATTATCGCACTTATCTGGAGATGGACAGGATACAATATGGTATTCTTCCTGGCAGGACTTCAGAACATTGAATACTCTGTATATGAGGCAGCAAAGATTGATGGTGCCAATGCATGGCAGACATTCTGGAAGATTACAGTTCCACTTTTAAAGCCTACAATTGTTATGACAGTAATCATGTCAATCAATGGTACATTACAGCTCTTCGACGAGTCTGTAAACTTAACAAGTGGTGGACCTGCAAACTCTACAATTACAATGTCTCACTACATTTACAATATTTCATTCGGCCAGGGTGTTGCAAACTTTGGATATGCATCAGCATTATGCTTCGTTGTATTTATCATGGTTGCAGTCCTTGCATTTATTAACATGAAAGTAGGTGATAAGCGTGACTAAGAAAAAACGTGGATCTTCAATCCAGAAAAGATTAATTCCTACATACATATTTCTTATCATAGTATCATTTATTTCAGTATTTCCATTCTACTGGATGATATCAGCAGCTACAAACAACACTGTTGATGTGGCAAGAGGTAGGCTTGCCTTTGGTACATATGCACTTACAAACTTACAGAATCTGCTCGCAGGACAGGATCTCTGGGGAGCACTTTGGAACTCATTCAAGTATGCAGGTATCCAGACAATAGTAGCATTGTTTGTATGTTCACTTGCTGGATATGGATTTGAGCTTTACCACGACAAGGGCAAGGACTTTGTATTCTCAGTACTGCTCTTAGCTATGATGGTACCTCAGGTTGCTACAATGATTCCTCTTTTTAAGATGATGTCATCACTTGGATTCTTAAATACAGTATGGGGCTTTATGCTTCCTGCAATCTCAACACCATTCCTTATAATGATGTTCAGACAGAATTCGAGAAACTTCCCGATTGACATCATGGAGGCTGCACGAATTGATGGACTAAGCGAGTTTGGTATATTTTTCAGAATGTATATGCCAGTCCAGAAATCTACATATGCAGCAGCAGCAGTAATTACATTCATGAATGCATGGAATGCATACATGTGGCCAAAGGTTGTTATGACAGACAACAGAGCACAGACAATGCCAATGCTCATTGCAAATTTGGCAGCTGGATATACAGTAGATTACGGAATGTTGATGATGGGCGTTCTTTTCTGCTCAATTCCAACAATGATTGTATTCTTCGTATTACAGAAACAGTTTGCAGAAGGAATTACAGGTTCAGTTAAATAGTTTGCGTATCTGTAATCATAGGGTGTGCGCAAGTTTTGCGCACACCCTTTTTTCAACATAGCAGATATGATAAGTAATAAAACATGATGAAAGGAATATTATGAGTCAGTTTAATGTAGATAATTTAAAAAATCCTGAGTTTTTTCAGGAAAACAGGTTAGAGGCACATTCAGACCATGTAATATACAGGGATGAGAGTGAGGCGCTTCAAAAGAAAACAAGCTACCGCATGAGCTTAAATGGCTTATGGAAGTTTGATTATGCCAAGAACATGAACTTGGCAATAGAGGGCTTTGAAAGCTTAGACTGTAACTGCAGGGAGTGGGATGAGATTCGTGTACCTGCCCATATCCAGATGGAGGGCTATGGCAACCCACATTACACCAATACCACATATCCATGGGAGGCAACAGAGAAAATCAAACCGGGTCAAATCCCTGTAAAGTTTAACCCTGTGGCAAGCTATGTGAAGTATTTCACAATCCCGGAGGAGATGAAGGGACAGAGAATCTGCATATCATTCCAGGGCGTTGAGAGTGGCTTTGCAGTATGGCTTAATGGGAATTATGTGGGCTACAGCGAGAACAGCTTTGACCCAGCTGAGTTTGAGCTTACACCTTTTATAAAGGATGGAGAAAACAAGCTGGCTGTGAGAGTCTGGAAGTGGACATCAAGCAGCTGGTGTGAGGATCAGGATTTCTATAGATTTTCAGGAATATACAGAGATGTATATCTCTATGCCGTACCAGCCACACATGTATGGGATGTGAGAATTGTACCTACTCTGGATGAAAGCCTTAAGAAGGGTACCTTGTCTGTAAAGCTTAAGACTGAGGGCGAGGGACATGCAAGACTCTCATTATATGAGGTGGGAAATTTATCCATAAAGGATAACTGCGACAGCAAAAAGCTCATTCACGAAATGGATACAGACCTGGTATCTGATGAGCTTACTGTAGTGTCAGAGCTTGAGAAACCAATGCTCTGGAGCGCAGAGGAGCCTAACCTCTATGTGCTCAATATCGAAATCTCAGATGACAAGGGACACCTTGTGGAGTATATCACACAGTATGTGGGCTTTAGAAGATTTGAGATGGCTGCAGGCATCATGAAATTAAATGGTAAAAGAATTGTCTTTAAGGGTGTAAACCGCCATGAATTTTCATCAATCAGCGGAAGAGTGCCAAACAGGGAAGAACTGATAAAAGATATTGTGACAATGAAGCGCAACAATATCAATGCAATCAGAACCAGTCATTATCCAGATGACTCAGCCCTCTATGAGCTTTGTGATATATATGGACTTTATCTTATTGCAGAAAACAACTTAGAGAGCCACGGCACCTTTGAAGCTTATGACAAGGGCTATGTAGATTTGGACTTTGTGGTGCCAAAGGATCACGACGAGTGGATGGGCATGATGCTTGACAGAGTAAAATCATGCTATGAGAGGGACAAAAATCATCCAGCCATCCTCATATGGTCATGTGGAAATGAGTCCTATGGCGGCAAGGTGATTTATCAGATGTCAGAGCTTTTCAGAAAGCTTGACCCAAACAGATTAGTACACTATGAGGGTATCTTCCATGACAGAAGCTACAATGACACAAGTGACATGGAAAGCCAGATGTATCCATCTGTTGAGGCTATAAAGGAGCACCTGAAAAACGAAAAGGAAAAGCCATTTATATGCTGCGAGTACTCACATGCCATGGGAAATTCCTGTGGTGCAATGCACAAGTATACTGATTTGACAGATACTGAGCCACGCTATCAGGGCGGTTTTATCTGGGATTATGTAGACCAGTCTATCTACAAAAAGGACAGATATGGCAAGTGGTTCCAGGCATATGGCGGAGACTGTGATGACAGACCTACTGATGGAGAGTTTTCTGGAAACGGAATCGTATACGGCGGAGAGAGAGATGAGTCTCCTAAGATGCAGGAGGTCAAATTCAATTACCAGAATATATCTGTAGAGTTTACAGCAGAGGATAAGTTTAAAGTAATCAATAAGAATCTCTTTATCAATACAGATGTATACAAGGGCTATGTAATTCTTCTGGCTGACGGTGAAGAGGTTAAGAGAGTGGCTCTTGAGATGGCGGTGGCACCTTTGAGTGAGAAGGAGTTTAAGCTCCCGACAGCCCTGGTTGAATATATGAAGAAGGTTAAAACCCCAGAGTATATTGTCACAGTATCCTTTGTACTTAAAGAGGATACATTATGGGCAGAGGCAGGCCATGAGGTAGCCTTCGGACAGAAGGTATACAAGAAAGAGGTCAAGGCATATGAGTGTGACCTGCCAATAGAGGTAAATATCGGAAATGGATGTATCAATGTAAGAGGTGATAACTTCAGTGCCATTTTCTCAAGAATCAACCTGGGACTGGTATCATATGTATACGGTGGTGTGGAGATGCTGCCAAACTACATCCCAAGACCAAACTTCTGGAGAGCACCGACAAACAATGACAACGGTAACAACATGCCACAGCGTTATGCCCAGTGGAAGATTGCCAGCATGTATATCACAACCAGAAGAGAGAAACTTTTTGAAGATACATCACCAGTTGTGGAAAAAGAGGACAATGCTGTAAAGATAGGATATACCTTCTTTATGCCAACCACACCAAGAAGCAGCTGTGAGCTTACATACAAGGTATTTGGAGATGGTACAATCGAGACCACACTTGAGTATGACCCTGTAAAAGAACTTGGAGATATGCCTGAATTCGGTATGATGTTTAAATTTCCTGCTGATTATGATACAATCAAATGGTACGGACTTGGACCAGAAGAGACCTATGCTGACAGAAAGCATGGCGGTAAGTATGGAGTATACAAAAACAAGGTTGCCGACAATATGGCAAGATACCTTGTGCCACAGGAATGTGGTAATAAGTGCAATGTGAGATACGCTGATGTGACAGACATAAAGGGCAGAGGAATCAGATTCTTTGGAGATGACTTATCCTTCTCAGCATTGCCATATACACCTCATGAGCTTGAAAATGCAGCGCATGAGTTTGAGCTTCCAGAGGTACACTACACAGTTGTACGTGTTGCAAAGCACCAGATGGGTGTAGCAGGAGATGACAGCTGGGGTTCATTGGTACATCCAGAATACTTAAATGATGTATCTGATAAGCTTAAGTTTACATTCTGTTTCAGGGGAATCTAATAATATTTGCAGACAAGGGAGAGAATAATGAGCAGATTTATCAAAGGAATGGATCTTTCTACATTGCTGGAATTAGAAAGATGCGGCGCAAAGTATTATGATCATGGAACTGAGAGGGATGTGCTTGACATCATGAGGGACTATGATGTGGATACCATCAGACTCAGACTCTGGAATGATCCAAAATCTGAGGACGGAGAGCCATATGGCGCAGGCAATAATGACCTGGCAGAGACAATAGCAATAGGTAAAAAGGTTACAGATGCAGGCTTTGGTGTTCTGCTCAACTTCCATTACAGTGACTTCTGGGCAGACCCTGGAAAGCAGATAAAGCCAAAGGCATGGGCTGATTATGGCGTAGATGAGCTGGAGAAGGCAGTTTATGATTTTACACTTGACTCATTACAGAAGGTGCTTGACGCTGGTGTCAATGTCACAATGATTCAGGTTGGAAACGAGCTGTCAAATGGCTTATTGTGGCCAGAGGGTCAGGTGCCAAACTACGACAATATCGCAAAATTTGTAAGTGCAGGAATAAGAGCCTGCAGAGAGATAAATAAGGATATTCCTATTATGCTCCACCTGGACAATGGCGGAAATAATGAGCTCTATGTGAGATGGTTTGAAAACTATATCAAGAGAGGCGAGGATTTTGAGTATATTGGCTTGTCCTACTATCCATTCTGGCATGGTTCACTTGATGCCCTTGAGTTTAACATGAATGATATTGCAAAGAGATTCGGTAAGGATTTAATCATTGCTGAGGTTTCTATGGGATATACCATGGAGGACTACAAGGACTATGAGAAGCTTGAGGACTCTGAGCGTAAGGGCTATGCCACAAGAGCAGAGCTTGTTGAGAAGATTGACTATCCTATGACTATTCAGGGACAGCTTGATTTCACAAATGACTTCCTGAACAGGGTGGCAAATGTGACAGGCGATGCAGGCAAGGGCTTCTTCTGGTGGGAGCCAGCATGGATACCAGTACCAGGCTCAGGCTGGGCAACTCCAGCTTCACTTAAGTATATGAATGATCCAGGTCCATGTGGAAACGAGTGGGCAAATCAGGCATTATTTGATTATGACGGAAATGTGCTTCCTGCATTAGAGGCAATCAGGGATTTTAAGAAAAAGTAATATAAGAGAAAGATGCAGCAGATTACAAACATGTAATTTTGTTGCATCTTTTTTGTGTTATGTTGCAGTTTCAACCTTAGCAGTTGAAAAGCTCAAATCCCCTGTTATAATAGACTTATAAATAAATCAGACAAGGCAGAAGAAACAAAATAGACGCAAATTCAGGCAGAAAAAGGAGAGGAAAAATGATACAGAACGAAGTATTAGCAAAATTTGAAGAATTATTTGGTAATGAGGGCGAAATCGGTGTTTACTTTGCACCAGGCCGTGTAAACCTTATCGGTGAGCACACAGATTACAATGGAGGACATGTTTTCCCATGTGCTCTCACTATTGGTACATATATGGCAGCGAGAAAGAGAAGCGACCGCAAGGTAAGATTCTACTCTATGAACTTTGAGAGCCTTGGCGTGATTGAGTGCTCACTTGACAACTTAACACCAAAGGATAACGGAGAGTGGACAAATTACCCAATGGGAATCATCTGGGCATTTGAGGGAAGAGGAATGAAGCTTGACGCAGGTCTTGACATCTGCTTATTTGGAAATATTCCTAATGGTTCAGGACTTTCATCATCAGCATCCCTTGAGGTGGTTACAGGCTTTATGCTCCGTGACATCTATGGCTTTGATGTGACAAACCAGGATTTGGCACTTATTGGACAGTACTCAGAGAATAACTTCAACGGATGTAACTGTGGTATCATGGATCAGTTTGCATCTGCAATGGGAAAGGCTGATAATGCTATTTTCCTTGACTGCAACACACTTAACTTTGAGTATGCTCCAATCAAGCTTGATGGTGCAAAGATTGTAGTTACAAACAGTATGGTTAAGCACAGCCTTGTGACATCAGCCTACAACGACCGCCGTAACGAGAGCGCACAGGCACTCAAGGACTTACAGACAGTATGCGGAATCGAGACACTTGGCGATTTGACAGAGGATGAGTTTGAAAAATACAAGTCATCTATCAAGGATGAGGTTAACCGTGCCCGTGCAAAGCATGCTGTATACGAAAACCAGCGTACAATCAAGGCTGTTGCAGCCCTTAAGGCTAATGACATCGAGACATTTGGAAAACTCATGAATGCATCACATGTATCATTGAGAGACGACTATGAGACATCATGTGAAGAGGTAGATGTACTTGTCGAGGAAGCATGGAAGATAGACGGAGTAATCGGCTCAAGAATCACAGGAGGCGGATTCGGTGGCTGTACAGTCAGCATCGTAAAGGATGAGGCTATTGATGAGTTCAAGGAGAAGCTTACTGCTGCATACGAGGAAAAGGTTAAGAAGACACCTGAGTTCTATGTAGTTTCTATCGGAGACGGACCAAGCAGACTTATCTAATATTCAGTATAGGTAGATGCAGAGATTTGTGAATTATAGAGTATTAGCAGGTGAAGGGAGCTAAGTGATGATACAGACAAGAATTTTAGAATTAGCAGAGTATGGACTTACAACAGGACTTATAGAGAAAGAGGATAAGACCTATACAATCAACAGGCTTATGGAACTGCTTGAGGTGGATGATATTGAGGATTCTGTATTTGAGGAGTTTGCAAAGAGAGAGCCAATGACCCAGGAGAGCGCAGAGGCTGCTCTTGAGGGCATCCTTGAGGATATGATGGCATATGCCTATGACAAGGGTATCATGAAGGAAAACAGCATTGTATACAAGGATTTATTTGATACAAAGATTATGGGATGTCTTGTTGCAAGACCAAGTGAAATCAGGGCAAAATTCAAAGACTTATATGAGCATGAGTCAAGCCTTGCAGCTACAGACTATTTCTACAAGTTAAGCTGTGACAGCAACTATATCCGCCGTCAGAGAATCAAGAAAGACCAGAAGTGGACAACAGATACAGAGTATGGAACTCTTGATGTGACAATCAACCTGTCTAAGCCTGAGAAGGATCCAAAGGCTATTGCAGCTGCCAAGAATGCAAAGCAGAGTGCTTATCCAAAATGCCAGCTCTGCGCTGAGAACGAGGGATATGCAGGCCGTGTAAACCACCCTGCAAGACAGAATCACAGAATCATCCCTGTCACAATCAACAACAGTGACTGGTATTTCCAGTATTCTCCATATGTGTACTACAATGAGCACTGTATCGTGTTCAATTCAAAGCACACACCAATGAAGATTGAGAGAGCAACCTTTGGAAAGCTCCTTGACTTTGTGACAAACTTCCCACACTACTTTGTAGGTTCTAATGCAGACCTTCCAATCGTAGGTGGTTCAATCCTCACACATGACCACTTCCAGGGTGGACATTATACATTTGCCATGGCAAAGGCTCCAATTGAGAAGGAAATCAGCTTTAAGGGCTATGAGGATGTAAAGGCAGGAATCGTAAAATGGCCAATGTCTGTTATCAGAATAAGCGGAGCAGACAAGGACCGCCTTATTGACCTGGCAGATAAGATTCTTGTAACATGGAGAGGCTATACAGATGAGGACGCATTTATTTTTGCTGAGACAGATGGAGAGCCACACAACACAATCACTCCAATCGCAAGACGCCGTGGAGAGGATTATGAGTTAGACTTAGTACTTCGTAACAATATAACAACTGAGGAGCATCCACTGGGAGTATACCATCCACATGCCCACCTTCACCATATCAAGAAGGAGAACATCGGTCTTATCGAGGTAATGGGACTTGCAGTACTTCCAGCCAGACTTAAGGATGAGATGGCAGAGCTTGCAGATGCAATCGTAAATGGCAAGGACTTACGCTCAACAGAGACACTTGCAAGCCATGCAGAGTGGGCTGAGGGCTTCCTTCCAAAATATGACAAGGTAGATGAGTCAAACGTCATGGATATCATTCATGAGGAGATGGGACAGGTATTCAAGGAAGTGCTTGAGTGTGCTGGTGTATACAAGTGTACAGAGGAAGGCAGAAAAGCATTTATGAGATTTGTTGAGTCGGTGAAATAGCATGGTTGATTTTTCAAAAATATCAAAAGAGGAAAAGCTAACCCATCTTTTTGTATCGATGCATGATGTAAGTGAGATAAGATGGCTTCTTGACCAGGCTGGAATCAGTGAGGATGAGTGCTATATGTGCTCATGGAAGCAGGTGCTTGCCCATGAGGTTTCAGCTATTAAGGATATATCTGATATAGAGAGAGACGAGGAAATCGACAGGATATATGGGGAGGATGCTGAATATGTGAAGGCGGCCCCTGCTGTCCTGATTTCACATTACAATGTAGATGAATTGCTTAAGGCTTTGGATGATACTCTGTTTGGAGCAGGAGACAGCGATTACAATGAGTATAACAGGAAGCGTCAGGCTGAGATAGATGAGGATACCTCGGAAATATAAGGCAATAAAAAAGATTTTGGATTTTTCCAAAATCTTTTTTGTTGCCTTCTGTGATTTTACTGTCCCATCTTCTTAGTCAGCCTCTTTCTGCAATAGAAGAAGGCTGGAATAAGGAAGGTGTCTGCAAATATCCAGGCAAGAGGACTTGCAAAGCAGGCAGCTGTGAATCCAAAAATCGGAACGAAAACCAATCCGATTAAGGCTCTTGCTATCATTTCTGCCACACCTGCCAGCACGGCAAAGCCCGAAAATCCCATACCCTGAATCATGAATCTCACGATATTTACCAGAGCCAGAGGTATGTAGAAGAATACATTTATAAGCAAAAACTGGCGTGCCTGGGCTATTACCACAGTCTCTGATGCAGAGACAAAGAGCAGGGCAATATTATTACTGAAGAAGTAAAGCACTACAAAGATAATGACTGAGTAGATAGAGCCGATAATGGTGGCACTTCTCACACCCTTGCCCAGTCGGTCAAGCTTTCCTGCCCCTACGTTCTGTCCGCCATAGGTAGCCATTGTGGAACCTAAGGCATCAAAAGGACACATTGAAAACATTGAAATCTTGCTTGCAGTAGTCATTGAGGCTACAGCGATGGAGCCAAGAGTATTTACAGCAGCCTGTAGGATTACACTTCCGATAGCTGTGATTGAATACTGAAAGCCCATAGGAAATCCCATAATCACGAGATTTTTCACACAGTATGAGTCAAGCTTCCAGTCATCCCTTGTGATGTGCAGCAGCTCGACCTTTTTTAATATATAAATGAGGCAGAGTATGCCGGATATTCCCTGGGATATAATGGTTGCAAGCCCTGCACCGAAAACTCCCATGTCAAATACCAGAATAAAGAGTAAATCCAGACCAATGTTTAATACTGCTGACAGTATCAGAAAAATAACCGATGTCACAGAGTCTCCCAGTGAACGCAGATAGCTTGACAGCAGATTATATAAAATGGTGGCTGGAATACCAGCAAATATTACTATTAAATAAGAATAAGATAAATCAATGATGTCGTCAGGGGTCTGCATTATCTCCAGAATATCACGGCAGAATATGACAGTGAGCACAGTCATAACAACAGCAATTATTATAGAAAGGACATATGCATTTCCTACGTATTTTTTCAGTGATTTATAGTCCTTTGCGCCAAAACGCTGGGCAATAGGCAGTCCAAAGCCGTTGCATACGCCCAGACAGAAACCAATGATTAAAAAAGTGATGCTGCCTGTGGCACCTACGCCTGCAAGGGCGTTTACACCCAGTGCCTGTCCTACAATGATGGTATCCATCAGACTGTATACCTGCTGAAAAAGCATTCCCATTAAAAGCGGAAGGGCAAAGCCGATAATGAGCTTCATAGGGCTTCCAGATGTCATATCTTTTCCTGTTGATTTAGCCATTACATTTACCTCTCAAAAATACAATTTTTGTGCCAAACAATAATACCACCAATAGTAAATATTTACTAGAAGAATATTGATAAAAAACAAAATAAAAACAAAAAATCCATATTGCTTTACAAAGATGAACAAATAATGTAAAGTAATTGTGGATTTTAGTCTTTTTTAGCAGACGTAGGAGTGGTTAAAATGAGAGAATGGGAAAATAATATAAGGAAGGTTGTACCCTATGTACCGGGTGAGCAGCCAAAGCTTTTGGATGTTATAAAATTAAACACAAATGAGAATCCATACCCACCAGCACCAGGTGTTGAAAAGGTATTGAGGGAGTTTGATGTGGATAGTCTGAGACTCTATCCTGACCCCCTGGTATCTGATTTGGTAAAGGCTATAGCGGATTTTTATGGCTTAAATGAGAATCAGGTCTTTACAGGAGTGGGGTCTGATGATGTGCTTGCCATGATTTTTATGACATTTTTTAATTCAGAAAAGCCCCTTATTTTTCCAGATATAACATATTCATTTTATGATGTGTGGGCTGAAATGCTCAGAATACCATATGAGACTATTGCCCTGGATGATGAGTTTAAGATTAATCCAGAGGATTATTACAGGGAGAATGGTGGAGTGATTTTTCCAAATCCAAATGCTCCAACAGGAGAACTCTTAAGTCTTGATATGGTTGAGGACATCATAAAGCACAATTCGGATGTAATTGTTGTTGTGGATGAAGCATATATTGATTTTGGGGGAGTCAGCGCACTTCCGCTTATTGATAAGTATGACAATGTGATTGTGGTGCAGACATTTTCAAAATCACGGTCGCTTGCAGGCTCAAGAGTGGGCTATGCCATGGCAAATCCAGTGCTTATAAAGTACTTAAATGATGTGAAATACTCATTTAATTCATACACAATGGACAGAATCACGATTGCAGCAGCAACAGAGGCTGTAAAGGACAGAGAGTATTTTGAAGCAACCACTGCAAAAGTCATAAAGACCAGAGAGTGGACTAAAAATGAACTTGCCAGACTCGGCTTTGAGTTTGGCGATTCAAAGAGCAACTTTATATTTGCAAGACATCCTAAGATGTCAGGTCAGGACTTATTTGACAAGCTGAAGGCAGAAAAGGTCTTTGTGAGACACTTTAGCAAGCCTGAGAGAATAGCTGATTACCTCAGAATATCAATAGGTACAGACCAGCAGATGCAAAAACTTATTTCTATATTGGAGAGAATTTTATGATTAAAAAGTATTTGATTATTTTCTTTATTTCTATGGTTCCATTGATTGAGCTTAGAGGAGCGATTCCATTTTCGCAGGGCTTTGGGCTTCCTATTATTCAGTCATATATTATCTGTATTATAGGAAATATGCTGCCAGTGCCTATTATCTATCTCTTTGCCAGAAAGGTGCTTGAGTGGGGGGCTGATAAGCCAGTGATTGGTAAGTTTTTCACATGGTGTCTTGACAAGGGACATAAAGGTGGAAAGAAGCTTCAGGAAAAGGCAGGAAAAGGCTTGTTTGTAGCCCTTTTACTGTTTGTGGGAATCCCGGTTCCTGGAACAGGTGCATGGACTGGAACGCTTGCAGCCAGCATACTGGATATGGACTTTAAGTCTACAATTGCAGCTGTGATGCTCGGTGTGCTTCTGGCTGGTGTAATAATGATGCTAATCAGTCTGGCTGGATTTTCACTTGTATAAGATATAAATAGGTTTAAGGGAGTATTAGTTGTAATGTCTGTAGCAATGTTAATTGGTTTTGGAATATGGCTCATGGCAATATTTTGTCTGCTCATGGGCGTCTTTATGCTGGTCAGGGTCGACATGCCTGTAAGGGAAAAATATATCATGCTCGGTCTTACCGTCTTTTCTTATCTGTGGTGCCTTGGATATGGAATAATGGTTATGTCTGAATCCTTCAGACATGCCAGTCTGGGCAGGACAATAGGTGTTATAGGTGTCTTCTTTTTCTGTGCAACAGTTGTCAGGTTTCTTGCATTTTTCTGTGGAACTAATTCTAAATTTACCAGAGCTTTCACAATAATGGATTATATCTGGGCAGCGGCATGTGTATGCCTTATGGTAAGACCAGGTGCTGTAAGCTTTGTGAGGACAAGCTATGGTACGGCATATTACGCAAAGATGGACATAGACAGGGCTGTGGCTTTCGCCTTTATTGGGGTGAATATTGTAGTCGCCTATCTCCATATGAGAAGGGGCATACGTTTTGCCAGGCATAAGCGTGATAAGAAAATTGTGGAAATATTTGCAGTGATGGGAGTGCTCCTGATTCTCACATCAATGCTGGATGCGATGATGCCGAGCTTTGGCATACCATCATTCCCGGCAAGCTGTCTGGGTGTTTTTGCAGCAATGGGAATGATTTATTTCCTGGGGTTATCAATGAATGCCTTTTCCATAACCAAAAATAATGTGTCAAAATATATATTTGAAAATGTAGCTACACCTGTGCTTATAATAAAAGAAAACATGGAGCTTGCCATGGCTAATGAGAGCGCAGAGAAGTTTTTTAAAATAAATGCGGCAGATGGAAAGATTAGATTCTATGACCTGTTTGAGCTGTCGCAGAATGATGCAGATACATATATCAAAAATGCGGTCAGCGGCTTACAGCATGAGTCATGCAGGCTTATTGCCAGGGAAAATCATGCAGTCTGCGAGCTGTCAACAAATCCGATTCTTGATGAGTTTGGTGAGCCTACATGTATAGTGGTCTTTGTCAATGATATGACAAAAGAGTATGAAATGATAGAGAAGCTCAAAAACAAGAAGTCTGTGCTTGAGGAAAAGCTGGAGGAGAAAAATCACCAGATGCAGTCCATGACCCGTCAGGCAATCACAGCTGTGGCAAACTTTATCGATTCCAAAGAGTCCTATACTCTGGGACATTCCACCAGGGTTGCCCAGTACGCAAAGCAGATAGCAGAAGAGCTTGGCTGGACAGCAGAGGAGTGCAGCAATGTGTATTATGTGGGACTTCTGCATGATATAGGTAAGATTGGTGTTTCCCATGAGATATTAAATAAGCCTTCAAAGCTTACTGATGAAGAGTATGAGATAATGAAGACCCACTCTGTTATCGGAGGAGATATATTAAAGGATATAAAGACCCTTGATAATGCCAGCGTAGGTGCCCTGTGCCACCATGAGAGATATGATGGAAAGGGCTATCCGGCAGGGCTTAAGGGGGATGAGATACCTCTTATCGCAAGAGTGATAGGTATAGCAGATGCCTTTGATGCCATGACCAGCAACCGAAGATACAGAGCCCATCTTGAGATGGAGGTAGTCCGTGAGGAGATAAGTAAGAATGCCGGCAGGCAGTTTGACCCATATATAACCTCTGTTGTGCTCAGAATGATGGATGAGGGCAGGCTTAAGGTCATAGATGGTGCCCAGGAGATAAAGGCAGACCACGGAATCCTTATGGATGGCAATATACTCATATCAAGACTTTTTGGGGATGAGATGAGAAATGCCCGCCTTGAGATATCAAATGATTACCTCACCCAGGTCTGGGATAAGGAGACTGGTGAGAGAAAAATCAAAGAGTACTTAAAATATGCAGATGGCTGCCTGATGTTAATAGACTTAGATGATTTTAAATCACTTAATGAGGACTATGGTCATTTAAAGGGAGACCATGCCCTAAAGCTTGTGGCAGATGTGCTGAGGGCACACGCCAAGGAGGAATACCTCTGCCGTCTTGGCGGGGACAAGTTCATGCTCTTTGTCAGGGATATATCATCTGTGGATGAAGCCAAAAAGATACTGGATGCGCTGACCTACACCTATAATTGTAAGGCGGAGGAGACAGATATCCTGACAAGGACTTCCCTTTCAATAGGTGTTGCCTTATCCGCAAAGGATGGAAGAGACTATGATGAGTTGTATCAGTGTGCAGACAGGGCGCTCTACTATGTAAAGCAAAACGGCAAGCATGGCTACAGCTTCCACAGACGGGCTGAGAGAGATTATGAGGATGATGAGAAGCTCTTAAACCTTAACCGTCTTGTAACCTCGCTTAGAAGCCATACTGAGTACAGTGGAGCCTATAAGGTGGAGTATCAGAGATTTTTCAGGGTGCATGAATTCATAGAAAAATATGCAGCCAGAAATCATCAGAGTGTACAGCTTGTGCTCTTAACTATTGATTATGACCATTCGATAGAGACTAATGTAAACGATAGAACCAGAATCATAGATGATTTGGAATACACAGTGACAAGCGCCTTGAGAGGTGTGGATGTGTGTACAAGATTCTCAAATGCCCAGCTGCTTGTGACGCTGGTTGACACAAATGCAAGCAATGTAAATCTGGTAATGAGAAGAATCATGAGCAGTTTTTACAGGCTGCACAGACCAGAGGATATAATAGTAGAGTTTGAGTCTGAGGATATAAGTATTAAGAGTTCGTAGAAAATTAAATTTAAAGCGTAGCAGTTTTTATGGCTGCTACGCTATTTCTTTGTCTGCAAACTGCATAGGACTGGCGGTTATCGGCATGTTGTGTATATTGATTAAATTTATATAGCCTCATTAATGTGGCTGGCGGTTATTTTACTGCCTTTATGTACAAAGATAAATCCGAATACAAGGGATAGAATCATGCAGGCAAGCAGCAACAACCATACTATCACAGGCACCTCATCAGGCAAAAGCCCTGACACAACCGTTCCCCAGAAGTTAAACATCATATGGAAAGCAATGGAATAATGTATCTTTCCACAGCGCTCACAGACATAGCCTAATATAAGTCCAAGGGCAAAGGCATATATGCCCTGAATCCAGTTCAGGTGGTAGGCTCCAAAGAGGAAAGCCTGTAAGAGGTTGGCTGCCCAGAATGGCACGGAAACCTTTGCAAGCTTCATGGTGACTCCACGGAATATAAGCTCCTCGCATACAGGGGCAAAAATTACTGAGTACAGGAAGAGTACGATGGTAATATCACTGTCAAATCCTGCGGACTCAAATAGCTCCTCGTAGCTTTCCATCCAGGATGGCATGATAAAGGCTGTCAGATTGGCAATCACTGAGCTTAGAAACTGTGCTCCGGGAACCAGAAGGATGATGCCAAAGAACTTGTACATATTAAAATTATTTTTAAAATCAGGCTTGAACTCTCCGCCAAGTCTGGTATAATACCAAAGTCCAAAACTACAGATAATGATTATGGAATATATAATCATGATAAAGCTTGAAAAATTGTAGTCTGAAAACATGTTAAATATCTGGTTTAAGGATGAGCGGACATCTCCGGAAGCCAGATTACTTAAAACGCCTGTGACGGTGGAAACTCCGTACACAAATATGATGGCAAAAAATTGTATTGCCTGAGCCAGAAGGACAGGTGTAAATGCCAGAAAGAAGTAAGCGATTTTTCTTTTGTTCATATAATTTTCTCCAATAAGTTATTGTCATATGGAAGATTATAGCATAACAGGATTTGATTGCAAGAAAGCTGTTTACTTCAAGACTTTAATATGCTAAAATAACCATAGTTAAAACGCAGCGAAGAGAGGTACATATAGATGAGCAAAAATTTAAAAACAGAGGCGGTAGACCATTTATTTGATGCAATACTCTGCCTTGAGAACCGAGAAGAATGTTATACTTTTTTTGAGGATGTCTGCACTGTAAATGAACTGCTCTCACTGTCACAGAGATTTGAGGTGGCAAAGATGCTCAGAGAGCAGAAGACATATCTTGATATTGCAGAAAAGACAGGTGCAAGTACAGCTACTATCAGCAGGGTAAACCGTTCGTTAAATTATGGAAATGACGGATACGATATGGTGTTTGCCAGAATGGAAAGCGAAGAGAAATAGAAAGGAAAAGAGCTTCGCACTAATTGCTTAGTGTGAAGCTATTTTAATGCCTATTTTGAAGGATTCTTTTCAGATGTAAGCTGGTCAATTGTATGCTCGATAATCATTTTCTTGATATATACGTCATAGCTTAACATGCAGATAAAGCTGAATGCGTGCAGGAAGTCTTTATCCTCATCAGGAAAATCATTGAAGGTATTGTTTGCAATAGTGTATTTCTTACCCAAATCCTTTAGTATCTTCTGGGATTCGTCATTTTCCAATGAGAAGACCTCGTTATACACATCAAGCATATTAAATCCATCCTTATTTCCGAAATATTTTTCAGTTAGGGGATTTAAGATTGACTGAATATCGCTTATACTAAGTATGTTCTTGAAATAGTAGATAAATATAAGAGTAAGAACATGCTCTTTGGAATATTTCTTCTTTTCCGGAGGTGGAAGAAGATTATTCTTGGCATAATTGTTAATCATTGTCTTGGTCAGTATTTTATCATCAGCATGACGCTTGCTGGCAGCCAGCTGCTCGTCCATAAAGGTGGTAATCTGATCCATATATAAATCTATAGATGGAATATCAACAGACTTGACATAGCCTATGGAATTAAGTTTTTCTAATAGCTGCTCTAAGTATTCATGTACGTTTGTTTCCATTTTGTTCACCTCTGCTTTATTATATAGTATTAAAAACTAGATGACAACATTTTTTTGATATATCAGGAGGTATAAATGAATTTAGATATGTTAAATGAACAACAGAGAGAGGCAGTGCTTCACACAGAGGGACCCCTTCTCATACTTGCAGGTGCGGGAAGTGGCAAGACACGAGTGCTTACCCACCGTACTGCATATCTCATAGAGGAATGTGGGATTAATCCATATAATATTATGGCGATTACCTTCACCAACAAGGCGGCAGGGGAGATGCGTGAGCGAATTGATGATATGGTGGGATATGGCTCTGAGAGTATATGGGTATCCACCTTTCACTCTACCTGTGTGAGGATTTTAAGGAGATATATTGACAGGCTGGGATATGATACAAATTTCACAATCTATGATTCAGACGACCAGAAAACCCTGATGAAGGATATCTGCAAGAGGCTTGAAATCGACACAAAAATATATAAGGAAAAGATGTTTTTAAGCGTTATCTCATCTGCAAAGGATGAGATGATTGGACCGATTGAGTTTGAGAACAGGACAGCAGGCGACTACACCAAGAGAAAACAGGCAATGGTATACAAGGAATACCAGAATGCCTTGAAGCAGAATAATGCGCTGGATTTTGACGATTTGCTCTTTAAGACAGTGGAGCTTTTCAAGCTGGATAAGGAAGTGCTAAGCTCATATCAGGACAGGTTCAGATACATAATGGTGGACGAGTATCAGGATACTAATACTGTGCAGTTTGAGCTGATAAGGCTTCTGGCGATGAAATACAAAAATCTCTGTGTAGTAGGTGATGATGACCAGTCAATCTACAAGTTCAGAGGGGCAAATATCTATAATATATTAAACTTTGAGAAGCATTTTGAGGATGCAAAGGTGATAAAGCTGGAGCAGAACTACAGGTCTACCCAGAATATCCTGGATGCGGCAAACGCAGTGATTGCAAACAACGTGGGAAGAAAAGCAAAGAGCCTCTGGACATCAAACGGGGCTGGTGAAAAAATTGATTTTGAGCAGCTTGACAGTGGATATGAGGAAGCGGACTATGTGGCAAGGGATATTGCAGGAAAAGTGAGACGAGGCGATTACACCTATAAGGATTGTGCAGTACTCTACAGGACAAATGCCCAGTCACGACTTTTCGAGGAAAAATTTATTAACTTGAATATCCCATACAAGATTGTAGGCGGCGTAAACTTCTATGCCAGAAGAGAGGTAAAGGATTTACTCTCATATTTAAAGACTATAGATAATGGCAGGGATGACCTGGCTGTCAGACGAATCATAAATGTGCCGAAGCGTGGAATTGGTGCGGCAAGCATTACAAAGGTACAAAATTATGCACAGCAGATGGGCATGGATTTTTACTCAGGTCTTATGAGGGCGGAGGAAGTACCTGGAATGGGCAAGACAGCAGCTAAGATTGCCCCGTTTGTGGAATTTATCGAATCCATGAAAGCAAAGGCAGAGGATTTGTCTGTGGCAGAGCTTTTGGAAGAAATCATAAAGGAGACAGGCTATGTGACAGAGCTTGAGGCAGAGGGAACAGACGAAGCCCAGGCGAGAATCGAAAATATAGACGAGCTGATAAGTAAGGCGGCAGCCTATGATGAGGGGACAGACCAGCCATCCTTAAATGGATTTCTGGAGGAGGTTGCCCTGGTTGCAGATATAGACAGTCTTGACGAAAACAGTGATTATGTGGTGCTGATGACTCTCCACAGTGCCAAGGGACTTGAGTTTCCTAATGTCTATCTGGCTGGTATGGAGGATGGACTATTCCCAAGCTATATGTCAATCACAAGCGATGATTCCAATTCTGAGATAGAAGAGGAAAGACGTCTGGCATATGTGGGAATCACAAGGGCAAAGGAGCATCTCACGATTACCTCTGCCAGAATGAGAATGTTAAGGGGACAGACCCAGTATGGCAAGGTGTCTATGTTTGTAAAGGAGATACCGACTGAACTTTTAAAGGGCGAGATATATGAGCCAAAGGGAAGAGACGAGAATATGACAAAGGCAAGCTCATACCAGAAAGCAAAGGCAGCATTTAAGTCTACTCCTACATATGGCACAGAGTATGCCACAAGTTTTAACAGTAAAAAGCCAAAAGCGCCAGTCTACACACCAGTATCAAACCAGAAATCATTTGCCAGTGAAAATACATCAGGCACCAGCCTAAGCTATGCAGTGGGCGACAGAGTGCGCCACATAAAGTTTGGTGATGGCGAGGTAATGGCGATTGTAGAGGGTGGCAGAGACTATGAGGTGACAGTGGATTTTGACAAGGTGGGCACCAAGAAAATGTTTGCCTCATTTGCTAAACTTAAAAAAATATAAAATCTGCGAATATTGTAATTTTTTATATGAAAAAAGGGTAACATATGATATACTCATGTTAATTAGAAAATGTAAAGGAGTGGTATTTAATTATGAGTAAGGTTGAAGAGCTTTTAAAGGATGCAAAGATTAATGATGTACTTAGTATGGCAAAATTAAACGAGCTTCTTAAGAAGGAAGAGGAAAAGAAACCATCTAAGGCTGTAATCATTTTTGCAGTGATTGGTGTTGTTGTTGCAATCGCCGCAGCTGCTTACGGAATATATCGATTCTTTACACCTGATTATCTTGATGATTTTGAGGACGATTTTGATGATGATTTCGATGATGACTTCTTTGAGGATGAGGATGATGTAGAGCTTGACAAAGAGCCAGCAGACAAGGAGCCATCAAAGGACGCTGAGGAAAAATAATCCCCAGATTAAGAGAACAGAGCGATGATTAAAGGGGTTACTTTGTGTAACCCCTTTTGCGTGCCAAAGTATGCGAGAAAAAACGGTGTATTGGCATATCTGGATGATGGAATGGAATAGAAACGGAGAGTATAGATGAAAAAAGGATTTAGAGGCGAGGGCCTTGTTGAGCGAGTAGATTTCCCGAATAAGGGAATCGTGGTGACAGAGGACGGAGAACGTGTCGTCGTAAAAAACTCAATCCCAGGACAAAAAGTAGCCTTTGGAGTAAATAAGGTAAAGCATGGAAAGGCGGAGGGACGTCTCCTTGAGGTACTTGAAAAATCACCTCTTGAGACAGAGGAAGCCTGCCCGTATTTTGGACAGTGCGGAGGCTGTACATATCAGACTGTGGCATACGATAAGCAGACAGATATGAAGCTTGCCCAGGTCAAAAAGCTAATAGCTGATGCAATCGGAACAGAGGAAGAGACTGGCTATGAGTTTATCGGAATCAAGGCAAGTCCGCTAAAGGAAGAGTACAGAAACAAGATGGAGTTTACCTTTGGTGACGAATACAAGGACGGACCCCTTGCCCTTGGCATGCACAAAAGAGGCAGCTTTTACGATATCGTGACAGTCAGAGAGTGTAAGATAATAGACAGGGATTTCAGGACAATCCTTGATACAACACTTGAGTATTTTAAGAGTACAGGACTTACATATTTCCACCGCCTCACACATATGGGTTATCTCAGACATCTGCTGGTGCGCAAGGCTACAAAAACAGGAGAAATCCTTGTGGATTTAATCACGACCACACAGACTGAGGGCTTTGATGAAGCAGCAGTATTGGCAGGCTGGAAGGAGGTGCTTTTAGCCCAGACCTATGCTGGAACCTTTAAGGGAATCCTTCACACAAAAAATGACAGTGTGGCAGATGTTGTTAAAAATGAAGGAACTGAGGTCCTGTATGGTCAGGAATTCTTCTATGAGGAGCTGTTGGGACTTCATTTTAAAATATCCCCATTTTCATTTTTCCAGACAAATTCTCTGGGAGCAGAGGTGCTCTATGAGACAGCAAGAGAGTTTATAGTGGATGGAGACGAGTCAAGGCTCAATGAGATGACAGTGTACGACCTCTACAGCGGAACTGGAACAATCGCCCAGATGATGGCACCAGTCTGCAAGGAAGTAGTGGGAGTTGAAATCGTAGAGGAAGCAGTGGAGGCTGCAAAGGAGAATGCAAAGCTCAACGGACTGGATAACTGCAAGTTCCTGGCAGGAGACGTACTCAAGGTGCTTGATACAATAGAAGAAAAGCCTGATTATATCATCCTGGATCCGCCAAGGGATGGCATACACCCAAAGGCGATTGAGAAGATAATCGCATATGGCGTGGAAAATATGGTGTATATATCTTGTAAGCCATCCAGCCTGGCGAGGGATTTGGAGATATTTACTGCAAGAGGATATGAGGTTGGGAAGATTTGTTGTGTGGATATGTTTCCTAATACAGTGCATGTGGAGACGGTTGTCAAATTATCCCTCAAAAAAGATACACCTAAGATTGAGGTTACAATGGAGCCTGATGAAGAGAGTAATTACACACCACAAGAAAAGGCTACTTATTCAAAGATTAAGGAATATGTGAAGGACAAGTACGGTGTGAAGTAAACGCTCCATAGTGAGTACCTTTAAAATCAGCATTCATCTGTCATAAAAT
>CAVKUD010000003.1:0-44574 GCA_963659315.1 Senegalimassilia sp.
AGAATTTTTATCTGTAATCTCATTTAGGTGTTCTTTGAGAACAAGATTAATGTATTGTGAATCAGTTGTCTGATTTCTTAAGTGACAGGGCAGAGCTTTTAAATGAGTAATCATAGGAACTTCCATATGATTTTCTTTGCGATGAATGATGCTGACCGACTTTGATTGACTTTGACATAAATAGAAGCTATAATCAAGAAAAATAGGACAGGGAGGTATATATTATGGCAGATAATCTGAATTGGGCAGTACTTGGAACTGGTGTGATAGCAAATGAGATGGCAGTGGCGCTCCAGAAAATGGGCAAGACACTGTATGCAGTTGCCAACCGTACTCATGAGAAGGCTCTTGCTTTTGCTGAGAAATATGGAGTGGCGAAGGTGTATGACAATATTGACGACATGTTTGTGGATGAAAATGTGGACGTCATATATATTACAACTCCGCACAATACCCACTATCAGTTTATGAAGAAGGCACTTGAAAATGGCAAGCATATTCTGGTTGAAAAATCCATCACATTAAACAGCAGGGAGTTAAATGAGATGATTTCCCTTGCAGACCAGAAGCAGCTGATTATGGCAGAGGCGATGACTATATGGCACATGCCACTATATAAGGAGCTGTGGAGCCTTGTAGAGAGCGGAGAGCTTGGAAAAGTGCAGATGATAACCATGAATTTCGGCAGCTTCAAGGAATACAATATGCAAAACAGGTTTTTCAATATGAACCTCGCAGGAGGTGCAATGCTGGATATAGGTGTGTATGCCCTGTCTATTGTGAGAAGCTTCATGTCAGAGAAGCCAGATGAGATAGTCAGCCAGTGGAAGCCTTCACCTACAGGCTCAGACGAGCAGGCAACGATTTTACTTAAAAACAGCAGGGATGAAATGGCAACAGTTGCCCTGTCAATGCACTCGAAGCAGCCAAAGCGTGCCATGATTAGCTGTGAAAAGGGCTATATTGAGATAATGGAATATCCAAGGGCGGCAAAGGCGCTTATTGTAGACGCAGAGACTGGTGAGACCAGAGAGATAAAGGCTGGCGAGACAGAGAATGCTTTATACTATGAAATGATGGATATGGAAGAGGCTGTCAGGACTGGAAATACAGGATTGATGCACCTGGAATACTCCCGTGATGTTATGGATATTATGACCAGACTTAGAAAAGACTGGGGAATGAAATATCCTGATGAACTCTGGTAGGAGGGCGCTTGCCATTTTTTGACAATGTGCTACAATAGCCTGTAGACAAAGAAGGGAGAGTGTATAACAATGAAAAATAAACTCAAACGAATTGCAGTGTTTGCTTTGGCACTGTCATTGATTTTAACAGGCTTTGCTTTTCCAAGCCAGGTAAAGGCTGACGAGACATCGGACAATATCCCGATTTACAGGTTGTATAATCCTGATAATGGAGAACATCTCTATACCTCTGATGCCCACGAGAGCGAAGTGCTGCACAAGTATTATGGCTGGGGCTACGAAGGTATTGCTTGGTACTGTGCTGAGAGTGGTACACCAGTATACAGATTGTATAACAGTGGGCTGTGCAATCATTTGTATACTACAGACACCAATGAGATTAACGTGCTTTTGAGCATGCCTGATACAGAGTGGACAATGGATAATAATGGACAGCCAGTTTTCTATTCAGCTGGCGAGGTTCCAATTTTCAGATTGTACAATGAAGGACTGCAGGGTATGCATCTTCTCACAACTGATAAGAATGAGTACAACACCTTAGCTGGCATAGGCTGGAGCAAGGAGGGAATTGCTTTATTTGCAGCGGAGACAGGAAGCCCTATTAAAACAGACTATGCAAATAATGGTGACAGCTCTTCAGACAGCAGCACTATAAAGGATGTCATTAACAATATAAACAGTGACATAAAGGACAGCGTATCAGATGATAACAACAGTTCAAACAGTGGGGATGTAACATATGTCCTGAACACCAAGGCGAAGAAGTTCCATTCACCTGACTGTGGCTTTGTGAACGCTATAAGCGCAGATAACAAGGAGAACTCTACAGCAAGCAGAGAGGAATTAATTGAAGAGGGCTACACACCTTGTCTGGTATGTAAGCCATAAAGCAACTGACAGGTACATGCGAGGAATTGCATGTACCTGTTTTTATGCGGCTTTTTTGATTGTGGTATGGTACAGAGATACCACAGAATAGACGCTATGCAACCGTTTGCGCATTTTGCACAAAATGATTTCGCAAATTTTAGCAACTTTGTGCACACTTATCGACAGCACCGTGGTATTATAATTTTCGTAAAAACCCCCCAATACATTATATATTTTTACTATCCCCATAGTAAAATACCTTCTCCTAAAAAGACAGCAGATCGAAAGGCTGTCTTTTTCTTTATGCAACAAACAATCTGTGCTACAATTATATATAAATTCCCAAACAGAAAGGACACAACATGACATCTTTAGATAAAACAATAACCCTATACGACGACAACGCCTACGCCACAGAATTCGACGCCACAGTATTAAGCTGTGAAGCAGCCCCAGACACCACAGCAGATAAAAACACATATCAGCTCATCCTGGACAGAACCCTTTTCTTCCCAGAGCAGGGAGGACAAAGCCCTGACAAGGGAACTGTAAACGGAATACAGGTGTCTGATGTTCAGATAAAGGACGGAATAATAATACACACTTTGACAGCTGACACAGCAGACAAGGCAATTCCCCAGGCAGGAGATAAGGTTCACGGTATAATCGACTGGACTCACAGATTCTACAATATGCAGCAGCACTTGGGAGAGCATATTTTTTCTGGAATCGTACACAGGAGATTTGGCTATGACAATGTGGGCTTTCATCTGAGCGACCAGACTGTGACTATGGACTTTAATGGAATCATATCTGAGAAAGATATATATGACATAGAGTATGAGGTGAATAAAGCCATCACAGAAAATATCGAGGTGCAGGTGACTTTCCCAACCAAGGAAGAACTAGAGCAGCTTGACTACAGAAGCAAGATAGAAATAGAGGGACAGGTCAGAATTGTGACAGTGCCAGGCTATGATGTATGTGCCTGCTGTGCCCCTCATGTAAGGAGAACGGGCGAGATTGGCATGCTTAAGGTCATGAGCATCCAAAACTACAAGGGAGGAGTGAGAGTGACCATACTCTGTGGCTTCAGGGCGCTTGAAGCATTCAGGGAAAAGGCGGCTGTAATCAGCGAGCTGACAGGCTATCTCACCACAGGTCAGGACAAGCTGCTAGATACGGTAAAGAAGCTAAAGACCACAAACCAGAATATCAGCTCACAGCTTGCCCAGGCAAACCAGACCCTGCTCTTGCAGAAGCTTGAGACCATACCGACAGAGCAGGAAGACGTAATCATGTTTGAGAGCGGAATAAATACAAAGACTCTCAGAAATGTCATAAACAGCATGATGGAAAAACACAGCGGATATTGTGCTATCTTTGTCGGTGATGATGAAAATGGCTATAGTTATGTGGTGGGAAGCAAGAACAAGGATTGTAAGGAAATCGCAGGAAAGCTTAGAGATGAGTTTTCAGCCAAAGGCGGTGGAAACAACCAGATGATACAAGGCTCAGTAACTGCATCAAGAGCCAGTATAGCAGCGGTATTTAAAGCGTAAATATTTAATCTGTAAATAATTAATATTCAAGACGTAAATAACTTCCCACTTGCTAACCCACGATAATCGAATGATATACAGTTGTTTTGCAGAACAAAATATGAACTGCTGCGGTGTTCCATCAATCCAGGAAATGGAGACCACCAAACAAATTTATGCACCCTATCCGCAATTCGTACCCGCAGCTAACTTCATATTTTTTCTGCAAAACAACTGTATATCAGTAGATTTACACAACCTATAAGTGGGAAGTTCAAACATGTACACTAAGGCATACAGAAAATCTGCCTCCATCAAACCTGCCACTGGCAGCTTCTCTGGATGCATGGCAACCAGCAGCTTTTCTGCATACTGAGGCATAAAAACAGCCTGGCACATAGAAAAATCTATCCACCAGGCTGCAGCCATATTACAATACCAGATTAATATTATTCCCTGACCCAGTCATCTGCCCATAAAGATTATCATATGTCTCAGTATGAAGTCGCTTTGCAGTGCTGGTCAGATTTTTTAAAAATTTGCTATCCTTACCAAAGACAGACTGGAGATCATCCTTGTCTGCTTTTTTTAACAGATTCTCGCTGTAGCTGAGAGTGCCATCATTTTTGACTGAGATACCAAGCTTTTCTAAGGTGTCAGCATTGTCATTTACATACTTTTTGAGCCTCTTTGTCTGTCTTGATATATCGTGGTCTGATGATGTGCCAGCTGAGCCAATAGTGTTGTTGTAGGTCTTTATAAAGCCTGCTATGGCATTGGCTATGCTCTCACTGTTTTCCGAGTCTGTATAGCTGTAATCGCCAAGCTTTTTGACAGCACGGCGAAGAGCGAGACTGTCCTCAAAGGAAAGCTCTGAATTAGTGTATTTTGTCCTGTTAGATGAAGTCACAAGACTTCTGTTATTGTTGTAATAATCTCTCAGGAAGTAGGTCTCTGAAAGACTGATAGCTGTAGAAGCAGCTGCCATAAGTATATGTCACCTCCATGTGATACTTACCTGATAATATTATTATCGGTAAATTAAAGAGAAAGCTTAATAGGTCTTTCATTTTCCCCGAAAATAAAGTAAAATCTAAGAAGGAATGTTCGTATCTAAGGAGGGTATCATGAAGAAAGAATTATTTGGAAAAACCAAATCAGGTGAAACAGTAAATCGTTATGAAATCAGCAATAATAATGGGATGAAGCTTGCTGTGTCAGATTATGGCGCAACAGTCTTAGCCTTATATGTAAAGGACAAGGACGGTAATCTGGTTGATGTAGCTCTGGGCTATGAGGATTTTGCTACATATGAGAGACAGACCTGTTATTTTGGTTCAGTTATTGGAAGATGTGCAAACAGAATAGCAAATGCGCAGATTAATATAGACGGAGTTGACTACAAGCTTGAGGTTAATGACAACGAGAACTGTCTCCACAGCGGTTCACAGAGTACTGCACTCAGAGTATGGAAAGTAAAATCACAGGCTGACAATGCCATTACCTTTGAGCTTGAGGATGCTGACTTACAGGAGGGCTATCCTGGTAATGCAGTTATGACTGTCACATATGAGATAACAGATGCTGATGGATTAGTTATCACATACACAGGTAAGGCTGACAAAACTACACCATTTAACTTCACAAACCATACATACTTTAACTTAAACGGTCACGATTCAGGTGATGTATACAATACAAAGCTCCAGATTAAGGCTTCTCACTACACACCAGTTAAGAGTGCAAAGGCTATTCCAACAGGTGAGATTGCAGCGGTAAAGGGCACACCATTTGATTTTACAGCTGCAAAGCCAATCGGACAGGATATAAAGGCTGATAATGAGCAGCTTAAGTATGGAAACGGATATGACCATAACTTTGCTATAGACAAAACTACAGATGGCGTGGAGCATGTAGCTACAGCTGTGGCAGATAAGACTGGTATCAAGATGGAAGTATTCACAGACACAGTGGGCATCCAGCTCTACTCAGCAAACTTTATCGAAGGTCAGCAGGGCAAGGGTGGCGTGACATACCACGACAGAAACGCATTTTGTCTTGAGACCCAGTATTTCCCAAATTCAATCAACGAGCCAAACTTTAAGACACCAATCACAAAGGCTGGCGAGGAATACAGGTCACAGACAGAGTACAGATTTTCTATTGCATAGAATATAAGGCTTGTCGGTGGTTAAAATATAATAAGAAATCAGGAAGCAGGCATGAAGATAGTATTTTTGGATGCAAAGTCAATAGGGGAAGATATAGATTTGTCGGGGTATGACAAGCTGGGTGAGGTGGTTAAATATCCATATTCCACACCAGAGGAAGCCAGAGAGCGCACAAGAGATGCAGATGTGATTATACTCAACAAGGTCGAGATAAATGAGACATCTATCGGTGAGGCTTCAAGGCTTAAGCTTGTCTGTGTGACAGCGACTGGAACAAACAATCTTGACAAGGCTTATCTGGCTAAACGAGGCATCGAATGGAGAAATGTAGCTGGCTACTCTACGGAGAGCGTGGCGCAGCACACCTTTGCCCTGCTTTTTTACCTGATGGAGAAGCTCAGATACTATGATGACTATGTGAAAAATGAAAACTATGTCAATGACAGTATGTTTACTCATTTTGACCATAAGTTTCATGAGCTGTCTGGCAGGACCTGGGGCGTAATCGGACTTGGAAATATAGGAAAACGTGTTGCAGATATTGCAGAATGTTTTGGCTGTCATGTGATTTATTATTCTACCAGTGGAAAAAATAATCAAAAGGGATATGAAAGAGTAAGCTTTGACCAGCTCTTAGAGCAGTCTGATATTGTCTCAGTACATGCGCCGCTTACAGACGAGACACTTAACCTTATGGACTGGGAAGCCTTTAGCAAAATGAAGTCCAGTGCGATTTTCCTCAATCTGGGACGTGGACAGATTGTAAACGAGGCAGACCTGGCTAAGGCATTAGACACAGGACTGATTGCGGCAGCAGGACTTGATGTGCTGTCACAGGAGCCTATGAGAGAGGATAATCCGCTCAGGAATATTAAGGACTCAGAGCGTCTTATCATCACCCCTCATATTGCATGGGCAAGCATTGAGGCACGTACAAGGCTTATGGATATTATACTGGGTCAAATCAGAGAATTTTTTGAGTTATAATTTTAAAATGCATTACACATATATAGTTGAATGTGCGGATGGAAGTCTGTATACAGGTTATACTACAGATGTAGACGCACGGGTTAAAAAGCATAACAGCGGAAATGGCGCCAAGTATACAAGGAGCCGGCTGCCTGTTAAATTAGTGTACTATGAAGAGTACGAGACCAAGCATGAAGCCATGTCAAGGGAATATAATATAAAGCAGATGTCCAGAAAAGCAAAGCTGGATTTGATTGCACAAAAGAAGAAATACGATACTTAGTAGGAGCATTTATGGGATTCACGGAATTAAATTTTTTGTTAAGGTTTTTGCCTGTTTTTTTTGTGATATATTATATATCACCATCTAAATATAGAAATGTAATTTTGTTTATATCCAGTATTGTATTTATAGCTTTTGGCAACTGGAGAAATCTGGCGGTCCTGCTTGGAATAACGGTTATAGATTATGTGATACTTTTCATTATGCGAAATCACAGAAACCTGTCCCGTAAGCTCCTATTTGGAGCCATGCTTGCTATAGACCTTGGAGTGCTTTTGTATTTCAAGTACATTGTGCAGACCCTTCCTCTGGGAATCAGCTTTTACACATTCATGGCTATAAGCTGCGGCGTGGATATATATTATGGCAAGGCGTCAATCGGCAGCTTCGCAGAGTTTGGAGCCTACCTTACCATGTTTCCCAAGCTGGTGCAGGGACCTATAGTCCAGTACCGTGACATAAAAGGGCAGCTAAAGGAGCGGACTGTGTCATGGACTAAGATGGAGAACGGTCTGGAGGAATTTGTCATAGGACTTGCTTTTAAGACTCTTATAGCTGATAAAATCGCTATACTCTGGAATGATGTGCAGATGATAGGCTTTGACAGCATATCAACTCCTATGGCGTGGCTGGGAGCACTGGCTTTTTCCATGGAGCTGTATTTTGATTTCTGGGGCTACAGTATTATGGCTGTGGGACTTGGCAAAATGATGGGCTTTGAGCTTCCTCAAAACTTTGACCATCCATATGCGTCGGCGACTGTCAGCGAATACTACAGACGCTGGCATATCACCCTGGGCAAATGGTTCAGGGATTATGTCTATATACCCCTTGGGGGCAACAGGGCAGGCAGAGTGAGACTGCTCCTTAACCTCTTAGTTGTGTGGGCTTTGACAGGCATATGGCACGGAGTGACACTTAACTATCTCCTGTGGGCAGGAGTTCTGGTTTTATTCATAATACTGGAAAAATTCGTATACGGTAAGTTTTTGCAGAAGCACAGAATCATATCTACTGTTTATATATGGTTTATAATCCCTCTTACATGGGTGATTTTTGCAATAACAGATTTTAAATCACTTGGGGTCTACTTCACACGCCTCTTCCCATTCTGGGGGACAGGCGAGGCTGTAAATGCAGGTGATTTCATATACTACGGAAAAGATTTTGTACTGATTATAATTGCTGCTTTTGTGGTATCGCTGCCACAGATGAATAAACTATATAATAAGTTCAAGGATTATGTAGTCTTCAAGCTGATTTTGATAGCTGTGTTCTGGTTTTGCACATATCAGATTCATAAGGGGGCAAATAATCCGTTTATGTACAGTGGTTTTTAGAGAGATAATGGATAACAATGAAAAAGATAAAACGCAGTTTGTTTTTTAATTTATTTTTGGCAAGTATTGTGATAATGAATATTATGGCAGTCTATTCCTGGGCAAAGAAGCCTGATGAAGAGCCTCCTGCCTATGAGGAGGCGAAAAAGGACACAGAGCCCCACCACATTATAGCGGAGAAGGATACAGAGGAGTCGACAGAAGGCTCAGATTTGGTGTTTTCACAGTCGCCAAAGGAGGAGCCACAGGAAAAGGAATTTGTGAAAAAGGATGTCAGCTATTTTGATGATGCTGCATTCATAGGGGATTCGAGAGTGGTAGGGATAAAGCTCTATGCAGGAATACAAAATGCTGCCTTTTACTGCAAGGAGGGACTCACAGTCTATAATATGTTTGACGAACCTCTCGAGCTATCGGCAACGACAAAGGACACACTGGAAAATGCCCTCTCCAAAAACCAGTATAAGAAAATCTATCTGGAGATTGGCATTAATGAGATAGGCATAGGCACGATTGATTCCTTTATGGATGAGTACAGGGCTGCGGTCGAGCATATCAGAGAGCTTCAGCCAGATGCGGCGATTTTCCTGTGCGGAATCATGCATGTGAAAAAGGAAAAGTCAGAGTCAGATCCGATTTTCAGCAATGAGAACATCTCGCAGAGAAACGAGAGAATATCAGAGCTTGCGGATAACAAGAGCATATTCTATGTGGATATAAATGAGTTTGTGGTAGATAAGGACGGAAATCTGCTGCCAGAATATACCTATGATGAAGTTCATCTGTTGGGGAAATATTACAGTCTCTTGTCGGACTGCCTGTTAGAGCATGCCGTGGAGTGGCCATAGGGTCACAGCCACGGCTTTTTTCATGTTTATCATCAATGCTTCTTGGAAGTGTAATACACATCAAAATCCTGTGGCAGAAGTGTATTGCTATATATTCCATCTACCCCATTTGCCAGTCCGTCATACATCTTGGTAAAGGTAGAGACTGTATAATTGTAAAAGAGCATGCCGTTTTCATGTATGCTCGCCACAGCGGCTTCATCAAAACGCTTATCCTGATACTTGGCTGTGATTACATGGATGTTGTCCTTGCTGTTGCAAAATGAAATAATCTCATCAGCGTCAGCCTCGGTCTTATAGCAGGTAAATATCACGCTTGGAAAATTGTATACATCCATAATCCAGTTGTAGGTCTCCTCAGAGTATACCTGGGGAACAATCCTGTTAATCAGCATAGGGTCCCGCTCCATGGCTGCATTGTATATAGAGGAAAATTCCTGCTCGAATTCCTCCTGGCTTGTGTTATCGTATTTCACATCTGTAACCAGATACATGTCCTGATTTACCATCATCTGATCCAGTATGTCCTCTATAAACATGGACTTAAAGGTTCTGTCTGTGAGAGGCTTTGCAACTGTTTCTGTTTCAGCCCATTCCTCAGAGGACATAGGCTGTCCGTTCATGTTGCCAAAATCATTCCAGTCGTGGACAGCGGCGAGCCTGCCATCACTGGTCAGGGAAAAATCAAATTCAAATATTCTGGCACCCAGATTGTAGTTTTGAACCAATGCGTCATATGAATTAGTATAGTAAGAATAGAAACCACCGTAGGTATCACGGTAGCCGCCTCCTGCATGGGCGATAAGCTGTCCCTCAGTCCATTCATGGGAAGAATAGTCGTAGCTATCGTCCACAGGACTTGCGGATATATTGTAATCGTCATCCAGCTCAAAGTCATAGTTAGTGATTGCTGAGATACATTCTTTCCTTATATATGTGACATCTCTCAGGGTGTAAAACATATTGCTTATATCAAAATCATACTCATTTTTGTGGCATATATCAGCTGCAAAATTGAAGGTGACATTGACTGGTATGGAAGCAACTGTTTTGTCATACCTTACATCAGTTATTTCAGACTGACTATAGCCTGCAAGCTCCATACATTCAGTCAGGGGCAGATAACCATCATCCATAAGCGACTGAACCTCTTTCTCGTGGTCGGCAGCAGTCGTTGCGTCAGTGGCTTCCTGATAAGCCTTATCGTAGGCTTCCGAAGCTGCCTGGGCAGCAGTTTCTTCTATGGTTCTGTTTACCTCATATATTATCTTTTTGGTGACAAGGGTGATTATAACTGCAAGAATTATAATTATTGAGGAGATAATAAGGAGCTTCTTTTTTTGTTTTGGGTCTAAATTCTTTATTTTCATTTTAATCGTTTCTTATATTTATTTTTATTTATTGTTTATTACATTTGTAACTGGCTTTTAATGCCAAAGTATGCCAGAGAAGCAACCATATGCGGTTATATCACAATTTGCGCAATATTGCAAACTTTATGGTGCTTTTTTAATGAAAAAGTTATCATTTGGGTTAACAAACCATAATTAGTGGTCGATATATAAAATAGGAACAATATATAGTGTAGTTGTGTTTACTTGATTCAAGGAGGATGATGGTATGGACAATATTAGTAGTGTAGAAAGAATGGATTTCAATAAAATACTCCCTATGCAGCACTTTGTATTTGATTCGACAAGACACGAGAAGACCCAAAGGGTTGCAGGCGTGAACAGAAAGGTTGCTGGGCAGAGCTTTTCACAGCTTCTGGCAGAGCAATTACAAAGACAATAAAGAGGAATTAGGCAATGAATTTAAGAGTGCATCATTTACTGTGCGCACCCCTTTATGTTGGTAAAGGATACAGTGAAAAGTTTACAGAAAATATGGATAAGGTTGTGGCAAGGCTTAAGGAGGGAACCAAGCTTAAGCTGCAGGTGACACCAGATATTGTGTGCAGTGAGTGTCCAAATCAGGATAAAGAGAGAAAAGTATGCACCTTAGACAGCGATAAGGTAAAGAGCAAGGATGAAGCCTTGCTCGATGTACTTGCTTTGCGCAAAAATGAGGAATATGATTCGTCAGAGCTGATGCAGTATATCAAAGAAAAAATGACAAGAGAAATGTTTGATAATTCATGCTCAAGATGTGAGTGGTATTTACAAGGTCTCTGCAATTATGATAAATATATAGAAGGATTAAATAAATTTATCTAGCAGGAGGCTTTTTTCGTATGGGAAAAAATAAAAGTTTATTAAGAATGTTTATATGCATTGCCATGCTTGCACTGCTTGTGGCAGGGTGTGGCAAAGTGTCAGATAAGGGAAATGATGATAAACAGACGGTAACTGGCACAGAGACTGTACAGGCTGATGTGACCGATAAGGATGTGTCCGCTACAGAAACAGTGGAAGCTGCAGAACAGGCTACAGAGGCTGTAGCTGAGAAGGAAAAGGAGCAGCTTGATGTCTCGCAGCTTGAGACTGTGAGAACCACAAGCACAGTCAATGTAAGAATGGAGCCATCCACAGATTCGGATGTTTATAAGAAGCTGCCAGCCAGAACTGATGTATACAGGATATCAGACGATGGAGAGTGGAGCCAGGTCTATATAGATGAAGCCAGATACTATGTGGCAAGCCAGTATCTTAAGGTGCCATCTGCCACAGGAAACGGCAATCTGGTGGTGATTGATGCAGGACACCAGCAGACAGGAGACTCATCCCAGGAGCCTATAGGACCAGGAGCCAGTGAGACAAAGGCAAAGGTAGCAGGTGGAACCAGAGGTGTGTCAAGTGGACTGGCTGAGTATGAACTGACACTTGAGGTAGCACTTAAGCTGCAGCAGGAGCTTGAGGAGAGGGGCTATGAGGTAATCATGGTTCGTACCACAAATGATGTAAATATAAGCAACAGCGAGAGGGCTGCAATAGCAAACAATGCAGGGGCTGATGCTTTTATAAGAATACATGCAAATGGTTCAGAAAACTCATCAGTGAGTGGGGCAATGACCATATGCCAGACTGCATCAAACCCATATAATGCAGGAGTCTACAGCCAGAGCAAGGCATTATCCACAGCAGTTCTGGATAATCTGGTAAGTGCTACAGGCTGCAATAAGGAGTATGTATGGGAGACAGATTCCATGAGCGGAGTAAACTGGAGTCAGGTTCCTGTGACGATTGTAGAAATGGGATATATGACCAATCCTAACGAGGATACTCTTATGGCATCAGATGATTACCAGTGGAAGATTGCGGAGGGAATAGCAAACGGAATCGACCAGTATATGGGAAATTAGAAATGACTAACAAAAATTAACAGCATATATTGCCTTAAACCGCCTGTGAGCAGATATATGCAGGAAGATAGAGGAGATATGACATGTTATATATCATGAGACATGGTCAGACAGACTGGAATAAGGTACACAGACTGCAGGGCAGTACGGATATACCTTTAAATGATGAAGGACGCCGTATGGCGCTTGAGGCTGGTGAGAAGTATAAGGATTTGCATATTGATGTGTGCTATTGCTCGCCACTTGTGAGGGCACACGAGACTGCGGAACTTGTCTTAAAGGGCAGGGACATTCCTATTATCATAGATGACAGGCTAAAGGAAATGAGCTTTGGCATATGCGAGGGCGAGGAGAGTGTATTCGACCATCCAGAGGTGCCTGCCTACAAGCTCTTTAAGGACCCTGTCAATTATATTCCGCCAGAAAATGCAGAGAGCTTTGAGGAGCTTTATGCCAGAACAGGGCAGTTTATGGATGAAGTTGTCAGACCAGAGCTTTCAAAGGGCAGGGATGTACTCATAGTGGGGCATGGTGCCATGAATGGAAGTATTATCGGAAGGGTCAGAAACACTCCACTTAATAAGTTTTGGGATAATCTTGGCAAAAACTGTGAGCTTACTAAGTTAATATGAAGTTTGTAAATGGTAATCCGTCTGAGGGTTACCATTTTATATGCCATAGTATGCAGAAAAGCTGCCAGTGGCAGGTTTTCTGTATTTAAAACTGTATGTAGACATTGAAAAACGCAGGGAATTCAATTATCATAAAGGGGGAAAATGATTGAATACGAAGGACGAGAAGATATAGAAGAATATTGGAAGGAACGAAAAATGTGTGAAGCGTTAAAAGAATTATTTGCAGATGATTTACGTGAATCAGAGCTTAAGGGAAGAAATGCTGGCAAGATAGAGGGTAAAATAGAGTTAGTGATAAAGAAATATAGTAAAGGCTGTACTGTAGAGGAAACAGCAGAAATGCTAGAGGAGTCACCAGCTGTAATACAGCAGATTTATGACGTTATTGAGCAATACGCTCCAATCTATAATGCAGAAACGATTTACAAAGCACTGCATGGTGAAGCATTATAAGTTGACTGAGGATAAGGATATTATATGAAAGAACAAACCAGACCAGCCCACCAGCGTCAAATTCCAGGACTGACAAAAGCAGACGAGGAAAAACAGCTTGCCACAATAATCGGCATAGCCCAGGACAATCTGGACAGAGCAAGAGCGGATATAAGAAAACTGAATGATGATTTGGCAGACCTTATGGAAGTCTATGAGGCACAGGACAAGGAAGGTCTGGCTTTGTGGAATAATGCGACGGCTCAGCTTAAGGAAACCAGGCGGAGCATGACAAGGCTTGAAAAAGCCAGGAGCAAGCCATATTTTGGAAGAATAGACTTTAAGGACCCAAATGTGGATTTCCCAGAGTCATACTATATAGGAAGAGTAGGAATTGCAAAGAATGCTTCAGAGCCTGTGGTGATAGACTGGAGAGCACCAATCGCCTCGGTCTATTATGAAAATTCTCTTGGCATGTGTAAGTATACAGTCAGCTCCGAGGGCACATTTGAAATCGATTTGGAGCGCAAGAGAACCTATGAGATAGAAAATGATAAGCTAAAAGATTTTTTTGACTCAGATGTGGTGGCAAATGATGAGCTGCTGACCAAGTATCTGGCAAAGAATAAAAAGGCTGTCCTGGGTGAGATAATAGCCACAATCCAGCAGGAGCAGAACCTGATTATCAGGCGTTCACCTAAGACGAATGTGATAATTCAGGGGGTGGCAGGCTCTGGAAAAACAACAGTGGCAATGCACAGAATCTCATATATTTTATATAACTATGAGGATGATTTTAGACCAGAGGATTTTTACATAATAGGCAGTAACAGGATTTTGCTCAACTATATAACTGGAGTGCTGCCTGAACTGGACGTATATGGCGTAAAGCAGATGACCATGGAGCAGCTTTTTATCAGGCTTCTCTACGAGGATTGGGATGACAGAAAATACAAGGTCAAGGGTCTGGATAAAAATGATGAGAAAAACAGTGTCAAGGGCAGCCTAAAGTGGTTTAATGACCTTGAAGCCTTCTGTGCCAGATATGAGACAAAATGTATACCAAGGGATGAGGTATACATGGAAAAAACAGGAAATATACTTGTGGGCAGAAATCTCATAGACACATATCTGAAAGAAAACCAGAACATGTCTATGCAGAGCAAGATACTCATGTTAAATGAGATTATATACTCAAAATATGAGAATGAGGTTCAGGGCAAAAATGTGTCCTTCACAGCCAGGGAGAAAAAAACACTGGAAAAGAAGTACTCTACATATTTTGGCAGGGATGAATGGGAAGGCTCTATATATGAGCTGTATCAGGAATTTTTGCAGGAACAGACTGCGGTTGGTTATGAGATAGATATACCAGAGGATGCCTTTGATGTATATGACCTGGCAGCGCTGGCATACCTGTACAAGCGGATAAAGGAGACAGACCCAATCAGGGAAGCAAGCCATGTGGTTATAGATGAGGCGCAGGATTTTGGAATGATGGCATACTCCTGTCTGCACTACTGTCTCAGAAACTGCACCTACACAATCATGGGAGACACCTCCCAGAATATACACTACCAGTATGGTTTAAATGACTGGGATGAACTTAGAAAGCTCATACTGACAGGTACCTATGATGCTTTTGGTCTCCTGCGTAAAAGTTATAGAAATACAGTCGAAATATCGAATTTTGCCACAGAGATATTAAGGCATGGGGATTTCTCCATATATCCCGTAGAGCCTATAATCAGGCATGGAAATGACGTAAGGATTGACGAATACAGGGATGTGAGAAGCCTGGTGGCGGCATGTATACAGACAATACAGGACTGGCAGGCTGCAGGCTATGAGACAATCGCTGTGGTATGCAGGGATGAGAGGGAAGCAGAGAAGGTCACAAAGGAACTGAAAAAATATATAGACATACTGGATGATAATTTAGAGAGCGCAGAGTTTGGAACAGGAGTTATGGTGCTTCCTGTTGCCTATACAAAAGGTCTTGAGTTTGACGCAGTACTGCTTTTTGACCCGTCGGAGAGAAAATATCCATCTGACAATGGGCATGTGAAGCTCTTGTATGTGGCAGCAACCCGTGCTCTGCATGAGCTGACCATACTTCACAGGGGCAATCTCACAAAGCTTATTGCTGAGAAAGCGCCGGAGGACAAGCATCTCACTGAGCTTCATGCAGAGACCCTGACCAAGGCGAAGGAATATGACAAGCAGCAGCTTACAGAGCGTGAGGTTATTGAGTTAAGACGGCTTGAGGGCAGCAGGGAGATGGAAAACCGTCATTACATCGGGCCAAAGCGTATCGCACCTAAGCCAGAGCAGATGGCACCACAGGAAATTGTGGCTGGCAGTCTGCCAGATATACCGCAGTCAAGCCCAAAGAAGCCACAACAGGCTGTAAATGCGAATATACAGAGAGTGGCAATGGAGTATGAGGAGGATAAGTTTGACGGCAGCATGAAATCCCAGACCAGACAAATTCCAGTGCGAAAGACAAGCGCCGCAGACACAAGACCGATAAATAATTCACCTTTCCTCTACGGCAGCATACCAGACAACAATGTCCTGAAGCCAAAGGGACATTCCAGGGTAAATACCGCTGTAAAATGGGTAAAGAAGACAAAGAGGTACATAGATATAGCCAGCAGCTACGGTTTGCTCAGACTAACCCCAATCACAGCAGACTGCGTGAGAGTCAGCTTTGTCAAAGGGCAGATGACCAAAATCCATGACAATTACTGGACACCAAAGATTGTCTCTGAGATAAAATGGACTGCAAAGGAATCAAAATCCGCCATAGAGATTACAACGGATAAGCTTGTGGTCAGAATTGAAAAGGCAGACGGGGCTATCCAGTTTTTAAAGTCAGACAAGACCTTATTACTCACAGAAAACAAAAGGGAGCCAAGGCTGGTGGAAAATGGGGAGTCATGGAGCTTCTTTGATTTTGAAAAAAAGGAAAAGATAAAATCCAAGGGAATCCTGGCAACTGATTTGATGGATTTGAGCCTCAAAGCCAGATATATATCCTTTGGAGGAAAGCCTATGCGTATGCCGCTTGTTTTATCGGACAAGGGCTATGGCATAGCTGTGGCAGCAGAAAAGACGGCAATGCTTTGCAATGTTTCAATGTATGGACAATATGTATATACTGATGTTACAGACCAGATAGATTATTATTTTCTGTATGGTGGAAGCGTAGGCAGGACTATTGAGCTGCACAAGGGGCTATTCGGGTAATGAATAGTATGTTTTTTGAGACGAATGTGTCGGAAGTAATATGAATTTAATGGTATAATGAGCGTAAGCAGAGAGACGTGCCAAATAGGGTTAACATGTCGCAAATAGTAAACAAGCCATACAAGAAGGGGAACATATATGAACGAACAGGAAATAGAACTCGAATTTGAGGAATACACAGACCACAAGGGGCGCACCAATACCCTCACAGTAGTTATAGAATTTGAGACAGATGAGGAATTTGGAGAGACAGCGCATTTTTACACAGCGGTCAAGGATAAGGACAATGCTTTTTTCAGCATATCTATATTCAAATTCCGGGAATGTCCTGATGGAGACGAGGAGGCATGGGTTAAGTTCTGCGTGGACAAGGCTCATGAATGGGTAGAATCAGGCGAGATAGACTTTAAAGATGTGAAGAATTGGCTGGAGAGATAATGATGGAGAGTTTTATAAAAAGTGATTTTGTAGAAAAAGTAATAAACAGTATAGAGGGACTGACGGGCAGCATGATGTTTCTGATTACAGACATGGAGACGGGAAATACCTGGATGTCTGATGCTGTCCGTGGATTTCTGGGGGAAACAGCAGAGAATCAGAATGAGACCCAGGTATTTGAAAGAATGGTTGAAATGGTTCACCCATATGACAGACAGGAATTTACAGATGGGGTAAGTACACGTCTAAATGGTGAAAACATAGGGGAAGCATTCAGTGTCAGGATGGGAAACGATGGTCAGTCATTTATGTATACTGTGCTTACAGATGTGGTAAAGGATGAGTCTGCCAATAAGTATCTTGTATTTGTGCTGAGAAATGACAACATGGAATCTGAGATTGACCCACAGACAGACCTCTTCAAGGGCATAAAACTTGGAATTGATGTGGATGAGCTGATAGAAGCGAGAGGAAAAGCCACGGTCATAGAGGTTAAGATTGAACATCTCAATGATTTGAGCATACTGTATGGCTTTGACTGCCGGAATCGTATACTGAAGGAGCTGGCAACCAGATTCATATATATGATGGACGAAAATAAGTCGGTATACAGGGTAGAGGGCAGCAGGTTTGCGTTTCTGCTCAAAGGCTATGGAAGAGCCGAGTCAGAGGGCTTTGTGGAGAGAGTGAAAAAGGTACTGGAAAATGATATTGTGCTGGATGGACGCCAGTTCGCTCTTAAGGCACATTTTGGCGGCATGTGGTTTAGTAATTACAACGGCACCAGCGAGTCTGTACACAGTAAGGTGGGCTATGCACTTGACCTGGCCAGAAGCAGACATGCATCCGGCGTAATCTTCTTTAATGAAGTTGTGCAGCTGGATAGTACACCAGACCTTGAGCTTATGAAAATATTATACCAGTCCATCAATAATGACTGTGATGGCTTTTATGTGGAGTATCAGCCTATTGTAAGGGCTGAGGACGGCACTATAATGGGAGCAGAGGCACTTGTCAGGTGGAAAAAGGAGCCATACGGCAACGTCCCACCGGCAGTGTTTATAGAGTGGCTTGAGGATAACCCTGTAATGTATGATTTGGGCAACTTTGTCTTAAAGGAGGCTCTTACTGCGGCAAAGGAATTTATAGCCATAAATCCTGACTTTTTTATAAATGTAAATGTATCTGCAAAGCAGCTTGAGAGAGAGGAATTCAGGTATGTAGTTCTGGCTCTGTTAGGTGAGACAGGCTATCCTGCCAGCCATCTGTGCCTTGAGCTTACAGAGAGGTGCAGAAATCTCCCGATTAGTCTGCTGAGTGAAGAGATGCAGTTTATGAGAGATACTGGCATAAGGCTTGCCATGGACGATTATGGAACAGGCGCAGCATCATCAAGCATTGTCTTAAATGTGCCGATGAATGAGATTAAGATAGATATGAGTTTTATCAAGGGGATTGAGGATAATCCTAAGCAGCAGGCTCTGGTAAAGAATATGATAAGCTTTGCCCAGCAGGCTGGAATGGCGACTTGTCTTGAAGGTGTAGAGGATGAGGGGCTTGAGCAGTACCTCCGTGATTATGGAGCTACATGGTTCCAGGGCTATCATTATTCAAGACCTGTGGCAAAGGAAAAGATAATAGAGATGTTAAAGAAGGCTTAATTGCCTTCTTTTTTTACACTCTTTCGGTCACGAAGGAGCATTATAACTCCAACTATATTTGATATGATTGTGAATACATCAAATGCAAAGGATACATAATTGTAAAGAACGAAATCATATACGCACCATGGAAGCATGGTCACGATAATGATAAATTTAAGAAACAAATCGCTTTTTGTATCGAGAAACCATGTGAAGACACAGGCTGCGATAATTGGAAACCAGCCGATAAGTCCCATGGTATTTACACGGGCAGACAATATAAGCTGGATTGCGATAAAGAAAATTTTAAGGGGCACAGTAAATTCCCTTTTGAGGCAGATTATATTACGGAGAATACTCACCACATTAGAAATCATTCCTGTGACACCGCCCAGGATTAGATTGCTGGCTCCCATAATGGCGAACTGCCCACACTGGGCAATCAGTACGTTCCGCCTGTTTTTTATAAAACCAGTTGCAACCATCACAGCGGCACCTGCAAGGGCAACTATATTACCAATCAAGATTATGTTCATTTTGTAAATCCTCCTGTGTCACAAAGCTATTTGCGCAGCTTTGAAATACGTGGTGTAAGCTTAAGTCTTAATACTTCATTTATAAATCTGTTTGGTGCATCCTGTGCGCAGATATATGTAAAGCAGATGGCGAGACATATCAAAAGCGGCAGGGTAAAGGCGCTCACCTCATCCAGATAATCGTACAGACCACAGAATTTTAAGATGTCACGAATGAGTCTGTGAAGCATATATACAGGCATGGTTCGCTGACCGATTATGGAAATCTGTGTCTTTCCCCTTGGGATAAAAAACATTATAGCCCATGACATAATAAATGCGGCTGCCATGAAAAACAATCTGACAAGAGGTCCAGCCCAGTAATGATCTAAATCAGAGTAAGGGATATTCTGGTAGACCATCTCCATCTCGTCCTTTATTCTGCTGCCAAATTTCAGGAAAAAGGCACTGAGAACCACTGCAAGTGTAACTACAGGCAGGCGGTATTTCTTGTTCATAACCTTAGCCAGAGAAGCCTTGTCCATAAAAAATCCCAGAAAGAAAAATGGACCAAATACCAGTATTCTCGACAGACAGAGCACATCTCCGACTGCATCGAAGTATCCGACAATAAGTGCAAGTGGTATGCTCACCGCAAATACAAGGGCGGGCTTGACCTTTTTGACTAGAGGAATCAGCAGATACCATGCCATCATGGCAAACATATACCATGGAGCGCCACTCTGTTTAAAGAAATTTATATCCGAAAACTTACGATAGCCAAACAGCGCATATACAATCTGTATGGCTATCACAAATATTATGTAAGCCTTGAGGAAATACAGGATTTTCTCAAAATTATATCTGCCGTTTTTATAAATGCTCTTTGAAAAATATCCAGAGACAAATATAAAAAGTGGCATATGAAATACATATATTAACCGCTTCAGGGTGACTAAGAAATTGTCATCATGAATAGGCAGTAGAAAATGTCCGAGTACGACTAGAAAGATAAGTACTGCTTTTAAATTATCAAAATAGTAATCACGTTCTTTTTCCATTTTATAATGACCTTCAAATTTTATCTATTGTATACTATGGTGTGCGAGTTCTTCAGCCCTCGCAAGTGCTGCATCAATATTCTCACATATATTCTCTTTGCCGATTTTATCAGCAAATCCAGATTTGTCAAGTACATGCATAGGCTGCTCGTTGACATGGGAGAGGAGCAGGGTAATGCCTCTCTTCTGGCAGGCTGCGTATGCTTCCTCTAAGACCTCCTCACCGGATACGTCCATGGCAGGTACATTTCTCATACGAAGAATCAGCACGTTTTTGCGCTTCTCCTCACTGAGCAGGTCTAAAAAGGAGCTTGTGGCACCGAAGAAGAGAGGACCTGAAATCTCGTATACCAGAGCATTGGCAGGCACATTCTTTAAATCTGTATGCTCTGAGATTTCGTTTTCGTCCAAATCCTCCTTGTATACCCATGCCTTAACCTCTGCCACGTCAGACATTCTCTTCATGAAGAGGAAGGCTGCAAGAACCATGCCCACCTCAATAGCTACTACCAGGTCAAAAAATACTGTGAGAACAAATGTCACAATAAGCACTGCGATATCGCTCTTTGGAGCGGTCTTTATCATATGACCGAAGGCACGCCAGCCACTCATGTTATAAGCTACCATAATTAATATGGAAGCAAGGCATGTCATAGGTATCATAGAAGCATATGGCATCAAAAACAGTAATATGAATAAAAGGGTCACAGCGTGAACCATGCCGGCTACAGGAGTACGACCACCGTTTTTGACATTGGCAGCGGTACGGGCGATAGCGCCAGTAGCAGGGATGCCGCCGAAGAGTGAGGACATGATATTTCCCACACCCTGACCTACAAGCTCGGCATTGGAACGGTGGTGGCCGCCAATCATACCATCAGAAACCACGCAGGACAAAAGTGACTCAATCGAAGCCAGAATTGCTATGGTAAAAGCAGGCTGAATCATTTCCTCAACCAGTTTAAAGCTTAGGTCAGGAAGGGCAAATTTAGGAAAACCTGATTTAATCTCATACAGGTCACCGATTGTTGCGACGTTTAAGTTAAGCCCCTGCACCAATGCAGTAGTGACAAGGATGGCGATAAGTGAACCAGGGATTTTCTGATTGATTTTAGGCCAGAAAATCTGGATTAAGAGAGCCAGCATACCTATAGCAAAGGTGAGCCAGTCGATAGTGTGGAAATTCTGGGCATATGCCAGGATTTTATCAGTAAACTCAGAAGGCACAGCCCCCATCTTAAGACCGAAAAAGTCCTTGAGCTGACCAGCAAAAATTCCAACTGCAATACCAAAGGTAAAGCCCACAGTGATAGTCTTAGGGATAAACTTAATCAGGTTGCCAAAATGTAAAAGACCCATGACAATCATGATGATACCAGACAGAAAAGTGGCAACGATAAGACCGCTGGTGCCATATTGGGCAATGATGCCATATATGATGACAACAAAGGCAGCGGTAGGACCGCCAATCTGCACACGGCTTCCGCCCAGAAAAGAAATAAAAAATCCAGCGATAATAGCAGTGTAAAGCCCCTGCTCAGGATTGACCCCAGAAGCGATTGCCAGAGCAATCGAAAGTGGCAGGGCGATAATCGCAACAATGATTCCAGCGACCACGTCCTTGACGAACTGTTGTCTACTATAATTTTTCATAGTAGAGAAAAATTTCGGTTTGATGTACTTAAGTGATTCCATATAATATTCCCTCTTTTGAATTGATACTTGAAAGCAGCCACAACGTTAAGCAAAACTAAAACAACATTAATATTGATGTAGTAACCGTAACAAACACAGCTGCAATATTAAGCGCATGTAAATTTAAACTTCCCACTCAAAACGTAAATCTATCGGATGGCATACAGTTGTTCCTCAGAACAAAATATGAACTGCCGCAGGTTCCCAATAAACAAGGCAACGTTAAACCTTAACAAGTCTAAACACCCTATCCACGATTCCATCCTGCGGCTGACTTCATATTTTTTCTGAGGAATAACTGTATGTTATCCGATATCCCCCAAAACCTATCAAGTGGGAAGTCATTAAAACCCACAAACGCTCTTAATATTATCAAGCCACATGGAATTATTCAAGAGGAAAAATTATAAAATCAGGGTTAAGTAATCCCGGAATCATCCGATAAATAATGTGAAAGCACAGATTTCAAGGAAGAAAGGGGATGCTGTTATGCGAATAGATGCATATAATCAGATTGCTCAATTGTATGGAGTAAACAAAACTACTGCAGCACAGAAGAACTCAAAGCTTGCTTCAACAAGAGATGAGTTTACAATTTCATCAGCAGGCAAGGATTTGCAGATAGCAAAGACAGCAGTAGCACAGGCTTCAGACATCAGGGAAGATAAGGTTGCATTGCTTAAAAACAAGATAGACTCTGGTGAATACTCAGTGAGTGCAGATGATGTTGCTTCAAAGCTGCTGGAGAAGTACAACTCATTATAATTTAAGCATTACACATTACAATAGAAACGAGGAATTAGTGTGGCTAGTTTGGTAGAAGAGCTTGTGGTATTGCTCAAGGAAGAAAATGAAGATTACAGAAAGCTTGTAGAATATGGAGAAAAGAAGCGTCAGATACTGATAGACGCAGATGTGCCAGCACTCGAAAAGCTTACAGTTCTTGAACAGGAAGCAAGTGATGAACTGATTGCAAAGGGCAACAGACAGGCGAGGCTCTTAAATGACATTGCAACAGTTCTTGGTAAAGAAAAAGACCAGATGACTGTTACCAAACTGATAGGCTATCTGGAGTCACAGCCAAAGATACAGGCTAAGCTTACAGATGCCAAGGAAGCACTGATACAATCAGCAGGTGAGTTGCAGGAAATAAATAATATCAATTCAGTCCTGTTATCTCAGGCAATTGAGATGGCTGAATTTGACATTACCCTGTTTAAGAGCATGCGACAGGCGCCAGAGACCGCAAATTATGGCAAGGATGCCTATAATACGGGCGCAATTTTAGGAAGCAGCGGTTTTGATGCTAAGCAATAATTAGGAGGAAACAGGTATATGGCAAATGGATTCGGCAGTTTCTATATTGGAAATTCGGGACTGACAAATGCGCAGAATGCATTAAACGTGACTGCAAACAACTTAGCCAATGTTGACACAGCAGGCTATGTCAGGGAGCAGGTCAGATTTTCAGATAAATCATATATAACACGTGTCAATCCAACATCCCGGACCAATATACAGCAGAATGGTCTGGGAGTTTCAATCTCAGATGTGGCACATGCACGTGATATATTCTTAGACAAAGCATATAGACGTGAGAATGGACGAAGCGAGTTCTACAGCAGTATGTACGACGCAGTTGCATATGTAGAGGACATCCTTCAGGAGATAGATGGAGAGGAGTTCAAGGAGAGCGTAGCCGACTTATGGCAGGCATTTCAGGAATTCGGAAAAGACCCATCCAACTCTACAAACCAGAGTCTGGTATTGCAGAAGGCAGAGCTGTTTTTGTCCAGAACCTCAAGTGTATATTCGGATCTTCAAAAATACCAGGCGAATATAAATGAAGAGATAAGTGACAAGATAGACCGTGTCAATGAGATAGGCAAGCGAATCAATGAGTTAAACAACGAAATCATGAAGGTCGAGTCTAACGGTTTAGAGACTGCGATGACCTTAAGAGATGAGAGGGACTACCTCATAGATGAACTGTCTGGCTATCTCAATATAGAAGCAAAGGAAAACAGTACTGGTCAGGTGATAATCAAGGCAGAGGGCGTGACCTTTGTTGATGAGGATGGTTATAACAAGATTGGCTTAAGAGTCAAGGAATCGGCAAAGGGTACAGGCTTTTATACACCATTCTGGGGACACCTGTCAGACGCAGCAAAAGGTGAGAACGGCTATACAGATGTCTTTGATTTTAGTATAGATATCTCTACAGAATACAATAATGATATAGGAAGTATCAAGGCACTCCTCTATGCCAGAGGTGAAAATTACGGCGAGTACGAATACCTGGACACTGACGCCAAGGCAAATTTCAGTCAGGAATTTCAGGACAAATACGATTATTCCAAGATTGATGACTGCGTAGTGGCTGAGACCCAGGCAGAGGTGACATATCTCCTGCATCAGATTATATTGTCAATGAACGATATACTGGTGCCAAATAAGACCATGAGTGATGAGGAGATAGAGGCAGCGGCAGGAAATGGTGCTACATCAATTACAGCATATGATGCAGATGGCAATGAGTACCAGATAACATCCAGCACAAAGATACTTGACGCTGAGAACTGTAATGTAGGAGCAGATAAGAAGCTTCCACCGGAGGAGCTTTTCGTGAGAGATAACTGTGAGAGATACACAGAGGTCACATACACAGACCAGGATGGAAATACCCAGACCCTCTATGTATATAATGAGGAAGATGAGTATGATACAAATACCCTTTACAAGCTGGGCAATATATCTATAAATCCAGACCTGCTCAAGGAAGTTACAAAGATGCCAGTATACAAGCAGAATGGTACAGCTGACAGCAATGGAGCAGTGGATATGACACTTGCTACCAAGCTCACAGCAGCATGGCAACAGACATCAATGGTTATTGCGCCAGACGATACAGTGCCATGTAACTTTGAGGACTATTATGACAAGATAATCGACAGACTGGGTATATCAGGAAATGTTTATTACACAGCCAGCCAGACAATGTCAGCTACAGTTGCATCTGTAGACAACCAGAGGCAGCAGGTAATAGGTGTGTCATCTGATGAAGAGCTCACAAATATGATTAAATACCAGTCGGCATACAATGCGGCGAGCAGATATATAACAGTAATCAACGAGATGACAGAGACAATAGTTACAGGGCTGATTTAAGCCGGTAGATAAGAGTGGGAGGAATGGCTATGCCATCAACATTTTTCGGACTTAATATAGGATCAAGTGGACTGCGCTCCTTTCAGGTGGCAGTAAATACAACTGCAAATAATATCGCAAACGTACAGACCAAGGGCTATACCAGACAGGAGGCAACTCTTGCAGCTACAACAGCAGTGAGAGTGGCAGCCCGTTACGGAAGCGCAGGAACAGGTGTTAATGTAACAAAGGTCGCACAGGTCAGGGACGAATATTACGATACCAAATACAGAGAGAATAACTCAAGCCTTGGCAGATATGAGCAGAGACTCTACTACATGGATCAGATAGAGACATACTTCAAGGACGATTCGACCTTAGAGGGCTTCTCCACAATATTTGCAAAGATGTTTACAGACCTCGACAGTGTAAAGACAAATGCGGCAGACAAGAATACCAGGGCACAGTTTATAAACAGCGCCCAGAGCTTGTGTACATATTTTAACTCAATGGCGCAGAGTCTGTCAGAGATACAGGCAGACTGTAACGAGGAAATCAAAAACGCAACAGACCAGATAAACTCTATATCGCAGAAGATTTCCCTCTTAAATAAAGAGATAAATCAGGTAGAGACAGGTACAGGCGCCCAGGCAAGCAATTTAAGAGATGAGAGAGCCAATCTCTTAGATGAGCTGTCAAAGCTTGTGACAGTTACCACTTCAGAGTATGAGGTGGAAAATACAAATAATCCAGACATGCCTCTGGGCGGCACAAACTTCTCAGTATATATAAATGGTGAGAAGCTGGTAGATGGAAACACATACAGGACACTTGAATGTGTAGCCTCAGATACCAAGAAAACCCTGACAGATAATGAGGGTCTGTATGAGCTTTACTGGACTGACACAGATATGCACTTTTCGGCATTGACAGGTACAGGAAACGGAAGCTTAAAGGGACTTTTTGAGATGCGTGACGGAGATAACGCAGAGAATCTCAAGGGTACAGTTACAAGAGTAGATACTGATAACAACACAGTTACAATAGGAAATGTGTCAGCAGATGAGCTGAATGAGTTAAATCTGCCTGCAACAAAGGGCTCAATCACTGTAGGAAACAAGACATTCTCATACGAGTCATGGGAAGCAAAGGTCAATGCAGATGGCTCAATAGAGGAGATAACCTTTAATCTGGGCACACAGTATGATAATTTTGGCAACCAGAAGAAGATATCAGCGGATGTTGTAGACAGCAGACTGACAACAGGAGCAGGGATAAACACAATGGGTGTTCCATATTATATGGCACAGTTAAACCAGTTTGTCAGAAACTTCGCAAAGCTCTTCAATGAGATAGAGTCTACAGCCCAGGACTTAAACGGAGACCAGGCAGGAACATTTTTCCAGGCTGAGACAAAGAGTGGCAAGCTATTCAGTTTCACAGAGGCTTCAAACACTACTATAACCAGTGACAGTGATACATATTATCAGCTGACTGGCGCAAACTTTAGGGTAAGCCAGGATATGCTGGACGACCCATCAAAGTTTGGAACCACAACAGACAGTGTGAAGCAGGATGCTTATGACGTGATAGAGCAGCTCTTAAAGCTGCAAAGTGATACAAAGGTTTACAGAGGAGACAAGGCAAGCTCATTCCTTGAGACCTTAATCTCGGATGTATCTGTAGATACAGAGAAAGCAACTATATATTACAAGGTATACAACAATCTGAGCACCACAATAGATAACCAGCGTACATCAATATCCGGAGTTGACGAGGATGAGGAAGCCTTAAACCTGATAAAATTTCAGAATGCTTACAATATGAATTCAAAAATCATATCTGTAATGTCAGAGATGTTAGACAAGCTGATAAATGAGACTGGTGCGTAAAGAAATGTGCGGATAGAAGGAGGTAAGAGGATATGCGAATTACCAACAATATGATAATGGGAAATACTAAGACAAATATCAACTCAACCAAGATACTTGTTGATAAATATAATACCCAGATGACAACTCAGAAGAAAATATCAAAGGCGTCAGAGGACCCGGTTATCGCAATTCGTTCAATGAGAATGGCGACAACACTGTCGCATCTGGGACAGTATGTGGATAACAATATACCAGATGCACAGTCATGGCTGGATGTGACAGAGACATCATTAAAGAACATGAAGTCTATTATCACAGATATCAGAACACAGTGTGTAAATGGTTCAACAGATACACTTACAGCAGACGACAGGGAGACCATCTTAAAGCAGCTTTCACAGCTGTCAAAGCAGGTATATTCAGAGGGCAACTCAGACTATGCCGGCAGGACAATATTTACAGGATATTATACATCGTCAAACCTTACATTCATGAATGACCAGAAGGATACAACCTATGAGATAACACAGGACTTCACATACAATGATTTAAAAGAGGCGAGATATTATACTGGAGGAGTGACTGTTCCTACAACAGTTGACAAGTCAATTCCAGCAGGAGACGACATCAAGGATTACTACTGCAAGACAGATGTGCATGAGAATGCATACCAGAGAATCAGACTTGCCTATGGCGGTGTGACAGGAGATTCTGTGCAGCTCTCTATCAAGGATGCAGATGGCAATGATGTCATGACAAATGCAACCCAGAATATCAAGGTATATGACAGCGCAACTGATTTTACTTCACAGGCAGACGGTAATGCAACTGTAGGTGATGACGATATTATTTTTATAGCAGATACAGGAGAATTTGTATTTGGCGCAAATGCAGCAAAGGAGATACAGGATAACAGATACAGCCTGAGTGTCACATATGATAAGACAGGCTTTGATGCAGAGGATGCAAGACCTGAGTTCTACTACAACTGTACCAACAAGACAGATGCAGCAAACCCAGTAAAATACGAATTTGACGACCAGCAGTACATCAAGTACACAGTAGCTACCAATACTGATATAGCAGTAAATACACTGGCATGTGATGTGCTTGACACAAGCATCAAGAGAGACGTGGATGAGATGATAAATATCGTTCAGGATGCTATTCAGGCTCATGAAAAGGTAGATAAAATCAAATCAATGATGGCAGAAGAGCAGTACTCAGGAGAGGACTCACAGAAGATATTACAGAGCTATCTGGATGCAGCAGAGCAGGAAGCATCATATGCGGATGATAACATGCAGAAGACATATTCACAGTATATCTCAAACTGTGATGGCTATCTGGATAATGTAAACCTTGCAATATCAAATGTGGGAAGCACAGAGAGCAGAATATCCCTCATCCAGACAAGAGTGGAGAACCAGCAGACTACAATCGAGGAGCTTAAGTCAAACAATGAGGACAGAGACATCTCTGACATCATCATAGACTACTATGCTATGTATAATGCTTACACAGCAAGTCTTACAGCAGCGTCAAAGGTTGAACAGCAGACATTGTTAAACTACTTATAAGGATAAACTATATACAAGATTAAATATCTCGCGGAGCGAAAAGGAGGATATGCCATGAAGGCAAAGACCAGATTATTTGGGGAGATAGAAATAGACGAAAGCAAAATCATTACATTTATAAATGGTATGGTGGGTTTCCCAGAGATGAAGAAATTTACCATACTGTATGATAATGAAAAGGAGAACAAGGGCAGCATTATGTGGTTTCAGTCACTGGATGAGCCATCATTTGCAATGCCAGTCATGCAGCCGAATGTAATCATGCCAGATTACAATCCTATAGTAAATGATGAGCTTATCAGCCCACTGGGAGAGTTCACAGAGGATAATCTCTATGTGTTGGTGACTGTGACAGTGCCATCTGACATTACAAAGATGACAGCAAACATGAAGGGACCTATCATTATTAACACAGATACCTTGCTCGCAAGCCAGATAGTAGTGGAAAACGACATGCAGGTGCGTTTCCCTATATATGAGGTGCTTAAGGCTAGAAAAGAAGAGAAGGCAGGTGAGTAGAATATGTTGGCATTGACCAGAAAAAAAGGCGAATCAATCATGATAAACAATGATATCGAAATCAGCATACTTGAGATTCGTGGTGACCAGATTAAAATCGGCATATCTGCTCCAAAGAATGTGCCAGTCTATAGAAAAGAAGTTTATAACCAGATAAAACAAGAAACAAAGGAAGCTGTAGATGCAGAGGCACTTGCAGCACTCAAGAATTTGTTTTAGGGGGTTATTAAATTAGTGTAACGTCCGATATATGATGTAGATAATAAATCTGTTTCTGCATTTATACTGTGAAATCTGATGCAGAAAACAAAGCATATACAGTAACTCATGATTGCAATCACATGGAGGTGCGAAATGAAAATCGATGGATTAAATAATGTCACAGGTGGTTATCAGGGACAGGGAAGTTCAGTATCAACTACACAGACAACAGCAGCGTCTGCGGACACCAAAGCTGCTACACAGGATGCAAAGCAGCCTGTTATCACAGAAAGCGGTGATTCTGTCAGAGAGACAGGAGAAAATGGAAGTAAGGCTGTCATCCGTGAGGACGGACAGGCGAGCAATGAGCAGATACGCCAGTCTGTAGAGAAAATCAATAAGCAGATGAGCAACGGCGAAGCGATTTTTGGTATACATGAAGCTACAAACAGGGTCATGATTAAAATCGTGGACAAGGACACTAAGGAAGTAATCAAAGAATTCCCACCAGAGAAGACACTTGACATGATAGCCAAGGTCTGGGAGATGGCTGGAATCATGGTAGATGAGAAACGATAGTACAGATGGAAAAGGACAGGAGGTAAGACTATGTCATCAGGAATTAGAGTATCAGGTATGGTATCAGGACTTGACACAGAATCCCTTGTAACTGCAATGGTAGCTACACAGACAGCAAAGAAGGAAAAGCTCCAGAAGGCACAGACCAAGCTGCAGTGGAAGCAGGATGCTTTCAAGTCAATAAACACAAAGGTATACGGATTATACAGCAAGATTAGTAATCTGCGATTCTCAAGTGCCTACAATATGAAAAAGACAACAGTATCTGATTCTACAAAGGCGACTGTAACAGCAAGCAGCTCCGCTATAAACGGTACACAGAAGCTGACCATCGAGAAGCTTGCTACATCAGGTTACCTGACAGGAGCACAGCTTGCAAAAGGTACAACAGGCAGCACAACACTTGCTGATTTGGGATACACAGATGGAGATACAACACTCTCTGTCACAGTAGGTACAAGCAAGAAGGATATAGACATAAGCTCTACAACTACAATAGATGATCTGGTATCAAAGCTTAAGGATGCAGGAGTAAATGCAAGCTATGATGAGACAAACAGACGTATCTTTGTAAGTGCCAAAGAGACTGGTAAGGACAATGACTTTGCGATTACAAGCTCAAGCAAGGAAGGTCTTAATGCACTTAATGCAGCAGGACTCTGCGTAAGCTCAGCAGCAGATAAAGAGAATTATGTGAAGATGTCTGGTTATGCGAAAGAAGCGACAGACATACTTACAGCAGAGGAGGCAACCAAGCAGTCAGTTCTTGAAATGCTTAAAAATTTGAAGAGCGCATATGATAGCAATACTGAGCTTTCACTGAAAGAGAAGAGCCTTAGTACAAAAATATCTTACTCAAATTCTAAGGATGCTGTTAATGAGTATCTGGATGGAGATGAGACAAATGAGGATTTGAAAGCTGACAGAGAGCAACTTGTAAATTTGATTAAGCATAGCAGCAGTAAATATACGTATGTTAATGACGAGACTGGGGAAGTTAAAGAAATATATGATGTTAAGGATACTGTAGGCTGGACTGCATATGATACTAAAGTTAGTGATTTGGCAAAAGCAACTGGCTTAATTACAGAGACTACAGATGATGATGGAAATACCAAAGAAGATACAACAAAACTTACTGCACTCAAATCGAATGTAGCGAAAGTCACCGCTGTAGATGATAATGAAGTTTATACAGAAGAAGACAAGGCTAGCTTTTATCTTGATCAAGATGAGCGAACTGCAGCGGAAGCAGAGTTAGCAGATATTCCGAACCAGAAAGCTATAAATGATGCAATAATCAATGACGAGAATAATAGTTATTGGGACATAAAAGACTATACTGGCATGGGAGACACAGAACTTGAGGCTTTAGCTGATAAGTATACAGAGCAGATAATGAATGCTAAGAGCATTGTGGATAATAATTTTGCGGATATTCCTGTAAGCGATGGAGCTACAAGAGTAGATGCAGAAGATGCTAAGATTACACTTAATGATGCTGAATTTACTTCAAGCTCAAATGTATTCAACATCAATGGTCTTACAATCAAGGCAACTGGTACAACTGCAGCAGGTGAGTCACTTACTATCAGTACAGACACAGATACACAGGGGCTTTATGATAAGATAAAGGATTTCCTGACTGAATATAACAGCGTTATAAATGAACTTACAAGTCTTTATAATGCAGATTCGGCAAAAGGATATGAGCCGCTTACCGATGATGAGAAGAGTGAAATGTCTGACTCGGAGATTGAAAAATGGGAAACTAAGATAAAAGATGCAATCCTAAGAAATGATAGTACAATAAGTGGTGTAATGAATTCAATGACAACGGCAATGATGAGTACATATACTGTGAATGGAAAGACTTATTCGCTGGCAAATTTTGGAATACATACATTGGGATATCTTAATGCGGCTACCAATGAACAGTATGCATACCATATTGATGGAGATGAGGATGATAGCAATACATCTGGCAATACAGATAAACTTCTTGATATGATTACAAATAATCCAGAAGATGTAGAAGAGTTTATGAAACAGCTTACATCAGGCCTTTATAAGGCTTTGGATAATAAAATGAAGTCTACTACTATGAGTAGTGCATATACCATCTATAATGATAAGCAGATGACAAAGGATTATAATAGCTATACAACTCAGATAAAGAACTGGGAAACAAAGATTGAAGAACTGGAGACCAGGTATTACAAGCAGTTTTCCAATATGGAAACACAGCTCGCAAAGATGCAGAGCAGTACATCTTCATTATCGTCATTATTTGGAAACTAAAAAGAAAATGTGGGAGGTAAAGGATGACACCTGCAAATGGATACGAAGCGTATGCTAAAAATAAAATAACTATGGCATCACCAGCGGAGCTGACATTGATGCTGTATGATGGAGCTATTAAGTTTTGCAATATCGCAATAGTTGCGATAGAGAAGAAGGACTATGCTAAGGCAAATGTTAATATACAGAAAGCTGAACGAATTATAGATGAATTTCGAGCAACTCTTGATTTTGAGTATGATGTGGCGAAGGATTTTGATAATGTATATAAGTATTTGATGCAGAGATTACTTCAAGCAAATGTAAAAAAAGATACAGAGATGCTGGAGGAGGTGCTTAAGCACCTCCGTACCATGCGTGATACATGGAAGGAAGTAATGGAAAAGACCAAAAACGGTACAGCCATTGCTTAATAGGAAGGATAATATATGCCAAACGAGAGTTATATAGCCATACTTGAGGATAGTCTGGTAAAGAAAGCAGACATACTGGCTCACTTACAGTTGCTCTGTCAGGAACAGTCGGACATATTGGATGATGCAAATATGACACCAGAGATGTTTGACGAGAATGTGCAGAAAAAGGAAATCCTGATATCAAAGCTCACACAATTGGATGATGGTTTTGAACAGCTCTACCAGAGAGTTCGTGAAGAATTGACAGATAATAAGGATGCGTATGAGGACAGTATCAGGCATATGCAGGAGTTGATTAGGGATGTCACGAGCAGAAGCGTCCAGATTCAGGCTATAGAAGCTAGAAACAAAGAAAAAGCTCAGAAAAGATTTGGCGAGATTCGAAGCCAAATTAGAGAAGTAAAGCACAGTGGTAAGGCAGTGAGCAATTACTATCAGAACATGATGAAAATGAATGCTGTAGAGCCACAATTCTGGGATAGCAAAAAATAAATTTGGACTTTGGTCAAAAAAATTTATTTTTACTATAAAGTATCGGAGAAAGCTTCCGATATATAAGGTACAAGGGTAGGAAAACTACCTAATGTGGAAGCCACGGAGTGTACGTCCCTGGTGGAAACGGACAACAAATTAATTAAGTATATCTGTCAAGGAAGACAGATTAATTTCAAGGAGGAAAATTTTATGGTAGTACAGCACAATTTACAGGCTATGAACGCTAGCCGAGTTCTTAATGTAACAGCAGGACAGCAGTCAAAGAGCACAGAGAAGTTATCTTCAGGATACAGAATCAACCGTGCAGCAGATGATGCAGCAGGACTTTCAATTTCTGAGAAGATGAGAAAGCAGATTAGAGGTCTTGACAGAGCTTCTACAAACGCTCAGGATGGTGTATCTGCAGTGCAGACAGCTGAAGGTGCTTTGACAGAAGTTCATTCAATGCTTCAGCGTATCAATGAGTTAGCAGTCCAGGCAGCTAATGGAACTAACTCTACATCTGATATTCAGGCTATCAACTCAGAAGTTCAGCAGTTAAAGGCAGAAATCGGACGTATTGGTTCTACAACAGACTTCAATGGTAAGTTCATGTTAAATGGTTCAGCAGTAGAAATATTTGTAGGATACACAGCAGCATCAGCAAATACAATTGCAATTTCTGGTGTTACATTATCTACAATCTCTGGTCTGATTGGATCTATCACAAGTACAGCTACAGCAAAATCTGAGCTTGCAAATATTGCTTCTGCAATTGCACAGGTATCATCAGCAAGATCTACATTTGGTGCTATGCAGAACAGACTTGAGCATACAATTGACAACTTAGACAACGTTGTTGAGAACGTAACAGCAGCTGAGTCACGTATTCGTGATACAGATATGGCTGATGAGATGGTTAAGTACTCTAAGAATAACATCCTTCAGCAGGCTGGACAGTCTATGCTTGCACAGGCTAATCAGTCAACACAGGGTGTATTATCACTTCTTCAGTAATTTAGATTACGAAGAAATATTTGAAAAAGTATTCGTACACAATACTTCCGGGAGCCGTGGGAGACCATGGCTCCTTTTTTAAAATAAAAATTTAAAAATTGTTATGTTGTAGGTAAAGATATGGGAAAATTTGATATAGTAAAAGATGGAATTGAACACTTGGAAAATAGAATAACAGCATATTGGCAGAATGAAAACTATATAGAAATATGTAATTTGGCGGAAAAGGTGTTAAATCAGGCAAGCACATACTATAAAGTAAAAGGGAATACTGATAATATTTTGATATCTAAGATATGTGCATATGTTATGGTATCGGCAATAATGATCGGCGATGAGTCGACAGTTAATTTAATTGAAAAGAAAAAAAATGATATATGTATTACAAATGTTTTTAAAAATGATGAGATTTGCCAATGGACATTGCAAGCCTTGCAAATTCTTAACATAGATTATGTCAGATGTGAATTTATAGAGAGAATTATTCCGAATAAATATAAGCAAGAATTTGATTTTAAAAAATTTAACAGCAAAATTGATAGCAATAACGAATCAAATTTGTTATTGAATCAAATAGAGGAGCGTAAGCAAAAAGAATGGAATGAGTTTATTGAAAGATGTCAGGATGTTGGAATTATAGATTTGAAATCTATTGTTCTTGATTTCCCACGAACATTTTTTGAAGCTGAGACGAGAAATGGATTTTATATAGAGTCTCTTATGAAGCATGCATGGGCTGCAAATGTGGAAATCCTACATAAGGTTGATATATTGTGCCAAGCATTAAATATTCCATATTTTGTGGATTGGGGAACTATGCTTGGAACTGTGCGCCATAAAGGTTTTATACCATGGGATGATGACATAGATATTGGAGTTCTTAGAGAGGATTATAATAAATTAAAATACGCTATTAATAATTGTCAGAATGAGTTGACTTTCTATGATGTATATGAAGAAGCCGATTGGGGGGCACATGCATCAAAAATTGTGAATACGCTTACTTTTCTGACAGATAGATATAATATAAAGCGATATCATGGATTCCCATTTCCAGCAAGTGTTGATGTATTTGTAATAGATTGCGTCCCTAGAGATAAGGAGCTGGAACGAGAACAATATAATACAATAAAAGCTATTTCGGAAGTTGTTCATCTAAGAGCTGAAATGCAGGAATATGATGTGAATGGGAGAGAATATCATTTTGCTAAGAAAAATGAAAAAAACTTATTGGACACAATTCGAAAGATGTGTAATATTGAGTTTTCTCAGGAGATTCCTACAAATCAGGAATTATTTATATTAAAGGATGAGATTTTAAGTTTGTATGCAGAAGAGCAATCTGACTACTATACTGTGCCACATCGTTTGGCAAATGGACAGGATTATTATATTCCGAAAAAGGTATTTGATGGTAGAATTCGTATGCCTTTTGAAAATATTGAAGTATCGGTACCAAGTGGATATGATTTTATACTGAAAAAAAATTATGGCGATAATTATATGACCCCTATTAATAGAGGAGGTGGTCATGGATATCCATTCTATAATGTGTTTATAGATGGTCTGTTGGGAAGACGTAAAGATAAGAGCAGAGAAGATACATTGCGATACATTAATAGTATTGCGACTGGGTACTATGATAAGTTCTTAGAACAGAAGAATAAGGCTGTATATCAATATGAAGAGTCTTATTTTTCTGAAACTATATTTGATGAACATAAAGTAACAGAAGAAATTAGAAGAAACAGAGCTGCTGAAATGGAAGTGTTGGCAGAGATACAAAGAATTTGTGAAAAGAAGGGCATTAAATATTTTGCTATAGGTGATACTATTTCAGGAGCTGTATACTATGCAGGATATGAGCCAAATGCAGAGGGAATACATCTTGCAATGCTTCGGAAAGACTATGTAGAGTTTATGAATTGTCTTGGGGAGGAACTCGATACTTGGTTTACTTATGAAAGTATTTACTTGAATGATTTACACTTGGATATGCGTTCGTATATTACTACCGATGCATATCTGGTGAAAGATAAAGATTATATGGAAAGATTTCATGGATGCAGGGAAATTGTTGGTATAGATATTTCACCGATAGATATGGTGGACAAAGATCCAGATGAGAATCAAAAGAGGATAGATATTATAAATGCAATGATTCGTACTGCATCAATTGTTCCTAATATGCCACCATATGATGATGAAATATTATCGTTGGTTGATGAGTGGACGAATAAACTGGGTATAGAGATAGATAAAGAAAGTAACTTACAGAGAAGTTTTATTCGTGGAGCGGATACAGTCGCATCGCTTTGTAATGAGAAAAGTGAGCAAGTAAGAATTACACCAGATTTACAGGTTGGCGTAAATTCAGTATATCTGAGAGCGTGGTTTGATGATGTTCAAGAATTTCCGTTTGAAAAGGGAAAAATTAGTCTGCCAATAGGATATCTTAAGTTGATAGGAGAATAAGAATGCTGAACCCAGAAAAGACATTTTTTGATGGAGAGGAAAGAGATGGATTTTATATCGATTCCCGAATGAAAAGGTATTGGGCATCTCAGATTGAAGTGCTGGAGGAAATAAAGAGAATATGCAACAAGCATAATATTAAGTATTTTGCGGAGTGGGGGACGCTTCTTGGAGCAGTACGCCATAGGGGGATAATACCATGGGATGATGATATAGACATTGGCATGCTTAGGGACGATTGGAATGAGTTTGCAAGGATTGCACCGAACGAACTTGATAAATGGTTTGAAATGAAAAATATTTATAACGATACTGAACAGGATAACTGCATTATGCGAGTTATAAACAATCGACATATGTGCTTCGACGAGGATTTTTTGAAACGATTTCATATGTGCCCATTTTCAACGGGAATAGATATTTTCCCCATTGATTATATTCCAAGAGATTCACAAAAGGACAAAGAACTGATACACTTAGTACATACATTAATGGTTACAGCTTCGACATTATCAGCAGAACCACCTTATACACAAGATGATAGAGAAGTTGTGAAAATGTGGGAAAATGTGCTTGGAGTGAAGATTAATTGGAACAACAGATTGATTCATGAGATAAAAAAACTGGTGGATATGGCGATGCAACAGTGTGATCCGAAAGATGCGGATGAAGTGTGTTCTATGATGAGACGTCAAAATGGACAAGATTACCATGTACCTAAAGAGTATTATGATGAGTGGATAGATATGCCGTTTGAGTACACCAGTATTGCCGTACCCAAAAACTATGATTATATTCTTAGACTGAAATATGGAGAGGATTATATGATACCTAAACAGATATTGGGAGGTCATGATTATCCTAATTATAAGGAACAGGAACTAGCACTTAAAGGAGTTATGGAACAGGCGTTTAATACAAAGCTGTCATATCAGGATATACAGAAACTTATAGATATGAAAGTGTTTGGGGAAGAATAGCACTTTAATACAATGTAGGGACACATTGTTATAATCACGGAGGATAAAATGAAAAAGGTAATAACATATGGAACATTTGATTTGTTTCATGAGGGGCATTATCGTCTACTTGAAAGAGCAAAAGCCCTGGGGGATTATTTGATCGTGGGGGTTACAACAGAACATTTTGATGAAGCAAGAGGAAAGGTAAATGTTGTGGATTCGTTGCTTGAAAGGGTAGAGAATGTCCGTAAGACCGGATTCGCAGATGAAATCATAGTGGAGGATCACGAGGGGCAGAAGATAGAGGATATCCAGAAATATGGGGTTGACATATTTACTGTTGGTTCGGATTGGATAGGCTATTTTGATTACCTTAAATCGTATTGTGAGGTAGTATATCTGGAGAGAACAAAGAACGTGTCATCTACTATGATTCGCAAAGAAAAGTTCCCAATTATAAGAACTGGTATAGTGGGAACCGGACGAATAGCTCCGAGATTTGTGGCGGAGTCGAAGTATGTAAGTGGTCTTGAAATAGAATGCGCATATAATCCAGAGACGAATAGCGCTGACGAGTTTGAAAATAAAGAGCAGGTTACTGTATACAGAAATGACTACAAGGAATTTCTTGATAAAATAGATGCAGTATACATAGCTTCTCCTAATGAAACACACTATGAATATGCTAAAGAAGCATTAAAGGCTGGAAAACATGTGTTGAGTGAAAAGCCTCTTGCATTTACATATGATGAAACTGTTGAATTATATGAGTTAGCAAGTACACGGGATGTAGTCCTTATGGAAGGAATAAAAACAGCGTACTGTCCGGGCTTTCAAGAGCTAATCAATAGTGCAAAAAGTGGAAAAATTGGCAAAGTAATGGACGTAGAGGCATGTTTTACACGAATTGCAAATCCTAAATCAAGGGAAAGAACAGATGCTAAATATGGCGGAGCATTTTTAGAATTTGCAGGATACACATTACTTCCAATTATTAAGCTTCTTGGGATAGAATATCAGGATGTACAGATTGATAGCATATATGATGAAAATGGTGTGGATATATACACAAAGATTCAACTTAGATACCCAAATGGCATGGCAACAGCAAAGATGGGTGTTGGAGTAAAATCAGAAGGTAATCTAGTTATTGCAGGAACAGAAGGATATATTCTGGCACCATCACCATGGTGGCTCACTCATAAATTCGATATAAGATATGAGAATCCAAACGTAATAGAACATTTTGAGCCAAATTTCCAAGGAGATGGGCTTAGATATGAGATTAGCGAGTTTGTAGGAAAGATAAATGGAACCGGACGTAGAGACTACAAGCTTACAAAGGAAGAGTCTATAGCTATGTCTAGAATAGTCGAAAAATTTATGAAAAATCGCAAGGGTATATAATGGAGTCTTGTAAATGGTAAGATTAGGAATTGTAGGAACTGGAAGAATTGCAAAGCGTTTTGTGACAGATGCGTGGCAGGGGCTGGACGTAGAAATTGTAGCGGTATATAATCCCCATGCTGGAAGTGCAGAGAAGTTTTGCGATGAGGTGAAGCTGGAAAAATGTGCATATACTGATTGGAATGACTTTGTGACGGCAATTGATGCTGTTTATGTGGCTTCGCCATTACACACTCATAATATGTATATTCAAAAGTTATTGCAATCAAAGGTGCATGTGCTGTGTGAAAAACCAATGGTTATTTCAGGGAAACAGGCAGAAAATGTGTATTCACTTGCGCAAAATAATAAATGTGTATTGATGGAAGGTATAAAAACGGCATATAGTCCAGGCTTTAAAAAATTACGGGAACTACTTGAATGCAAAAAAATAGGCGAGGTTAAAGACGTAGAGGCGTGTTTTACAAAGCTAGTACAGCCAGGATTAAGAGAATGGACGCATATAGAAGATTGCGGAAGCATGACAGAACTGGGGACATATGGCTGCTTTGCGATAACGAGTATTTTGGGAAATAATTATACGGATATAAGACATATATCTTTGCGGAATGATGATGGGGTGGATACTTTTACAAAAGTGTTTTTTGAATATGAAAATGAAGCGACAGGATTAGTTAAAGCTGGGATTGGAGTAAAATCAGAGGGAGAACTGATTGTTTCCGGAACAAATGGCTATATATTGGTAAGGGCACCATGGTGGATGCCTAAATGTATAGAAGTGCATTATGAGGATGTAAGTAAGTCAGAGGTATATAATTGTGATTATCAGGGGAATGGACTGCAGTATGAATTAGAGCATTTCATAAAAAAAATAAAAGGAGAAAGCGTAGATAATCTGGTTACATCTGAACAAAGCATACAGATTGCTTGTATAATGGAAAAATTTCTTGAAAAAGAAAAAATATATCGAAAAAAACTAAACAATTTATATTGAAAACCGATATAATAAATAGGAAATTGTAGAACCGTAGCAAAAAGGATTTTGTTAGGTGCGAATGGAGTCGCTGTCGTTTATATTGGATATGAGAGTCTTGCATCTAATGATGCAGGGCTTTTTTGTTGCTTGTAATGGATATCATTTTGAGGTAAAAATGGAATTTGAATATACACCAGAAATAATTAGAAGAATGCAGTTAGTAGAATTAGATATGCTTAAAGAATTAGATAGAATATGTAAGCAAAATAATATTACATATATTTTGGATGCTGGAACTCTGCTGGGTGCGTATCGCCATAAAGGATTTATTCCATGGGATGATGATGTAGATATTAGAATGCTTAGAAGTGAGTATGAGAAGTTTTGCGAAGTGTGTAAAACACAGTTGAATACAGACAAGTATTTTTTACAAAACCACAAAACAGACCCAGGTTATAGATGGGGATATGCAAGAATACTCAGAAATGGAACGAACTTCCAGAGAGCTGGGCAGGATATGCTTACCATGAAAAGAGGAATATTCATAGATATATTTCCTTGTGATGCGCTTCCTGACAATATAATAAAACGAAGAATATTTACAATTAAAAGCTGGATAGGCAGAAAGATGCTGTACTCAGAGGTTGCATTGGGCAATTATAAGTTTGGAATAAAAAAATTGGGATTTTGGTTTTTAAATTTATTCCCAAAGCAGAATGCTTATAGTATTTTTGAAAAGCAAGAATTGAAGAGTAATAGATATAAAACTAGTAGAGTGCGTTGTCAGGGCTGGGGAGATGCAGTAGAGACAGCTGGTTTTAAGCGAGAGTGGTTCACAGAGACTGCTACTATATGTTTTGAGGATGATAAGTTTTCCTGCCCTAGGGATGTGATTGGGTATTTGGAGCATTCATTTGGAAAAGATTTCATGACACCGCCACCTGAAATTCAAAGAAGACCAAGACACACCGCAACATTTGTTTCATTTCCGGAGGAATAGTTAAAAGGATATGTATTATTTGGACGAAAACATAGAACAGTTAGAGAGAATATTTGATCAAAATAGTCGAGATGGTTATTTGCGATTAGATTTAAATGAAAATCCAGGAGGATTATCAGAAGACTTTATTCAAAGGGTGCTAAGTAAAGTGACCCCTGAATTCGTGGCAAAATATCCTGAAACATTAGAATTCACACAGACTTTGGCGAGGTTTCATAGTACTGACATTGAGCATATTTGCTTGGTCAATGGCTCGGCAGAAGGTATAAGATATGTTATTGCAGCGTTTACTTCCGTGAATGGAAGAATAGTTGGTGTAGTACCTACGTATGCGATGTATGAGGTATATGCAAAAATGTATGGTCGACAATTTATACCAATAAAATATAATCAAAACCTTGAGATGAATGTGAATAATATTTTGGCAGCAATTGATGAATCTGTACAGTTATTAATTCTTGTAAATCCTAATAATCCAGTAGGAAATGCTTATACGGAATCAGAAATGAAGAGAATTATTAATAAAGCGCAGGAAAAACATGTGACGGTACTAATTGATGAAGCTTATATGTATTTCTATCCTAAATCATTTGTGGAGTATGCATTAACTCAAGAACATATTTTTGTGACAAGAACATTTTCAAAAATATTCTCATTGGCGGGATGTAGATTGGGATACGTTTTAGGTTGGCCGAAAGGAATTAGAATGGTGCAGAAACTATGTACACCGCATAATGTGAATGCATTCTCAATGTTGTTTGCTCAGTCCATTTTAAATGAAGAAGGAATGCTCCAAACATTAATTGATAATCATAATAAAGGCAAAGAATATTTGATAGATGCACTTGAAGAAAATGATTATCAATACAGTGCAAAAGAAGGAAATTTCGTGTTTATTAAACCCAAGACTAATGCAGAAATTGTAGTGAAACGCATGAGAGATGAAAAATATATTCTGATAAAGATATATAGGGGAGTTGGAGATTTGGGAGACTGTTTGCGTGTAACCACTGGCGCACAGGAATATATGGAACAATTTATGTGTGCGTTGTTAGATATTGAGACTTAATGAGGAAATGTTATATGCATATAATGCATTTTTTAAGTTGAAGGGAGCGTAGAGCATTTGGATATGCCAAAGTGATAGATTGGTAAAAGATACACAGTTAAAGGTAGGATATTATGGTTCGTATTATTAAAAAAAATATTATTGATTCAATAGAATATTTGTCTGATAAAGTTATATTCGGATTTGGATGCGGAATACAGGGAAGACGAAGTGCTTATTATTTAAAAACATGGGGATTGAAGGATAATGCAGAAGCATTTATAGATAATAGCACATCAAAAATTGGAAAAAACATGGAATATTTGGGGTGTGAATATCCAATTATTGCGTTAGATGATGCTATTAGAAGAATTGAAAGATATAAATGTGATGGAAAACAATGTGTAATCTTGGTCACATCATTATCATATAACGAAATATATAAACAGATTGAAGAAGAATATCCAAACATAGAATTATACTGCATGTCTATGGATGAAATTGCGAGTGAACAGTTCAGAATTTCTAATTATGATGAAGTTGTGAAGGAAAAATCACAAATAGCTATACCAAAAATAATACATTATGCGTGGCTAGGGGGAGAAAAGTCGGATGCGATTAAAGCCAATATTGAAGGGTGGCATAAGCTGTGTCCAGATTATGAAATAATAGAATGGAATGAACATAATTATGATATATCAAAAAACGAGTATATGAGAGAAGCTTATGAAAGAAAAATGTGGGGATTTGTTCCAGACTATATGAGACTTGATATTGTGTATCAGATGGGAGGAATATATTTGGATACAGATATAGAACTCGTAAAAAAGCCTGATGATTTATTGTACCAGGAATGCTTTGGATGTTGCGATTGTACGCTTACACTAAACATGGGAAGTGGTTTTGGTGCGATGCCATATCATCCAATGATTAAAAAGATAAGAGATTATTATGATGATATTAAATTTATAAAAAAGGATGGGACAATTGATAATACATCATGTAATTCTCATCAGTTGGTTCTACTAAGTAAAATGGGGTATAAAAACGATGATTCTCTACAGAATATTGGTGGAATGAATATTTATCCTATGATTTTTCAAGGTGCTAATAGTCACACAAAAGAATATATGGCTAATGAAAAAACTTATTGGATACATTATGGAAATATGAGTTGGTTTAACAAGAAACAGTGCTAAAAGGAATGATAAGGAGATATAGAAATGTGTAAAAAAGTTAGTGTTATAATTCCTATGTATAATTCTCAAAAGTATGTAAGGCAATGTATAGAATCTTGTTTAGCACAAAGCTTATATGATATTGAAATAGTATGTGTAAATGATGGGTCTTCTGATAACACTTTAAAAATATTGAATGAGTATAAGGGGAATGATCGTATAATTGTTGTTTCACAAGCAAATAGAGGCACTGGAGTGGCTAGGAATGAAGGAATCAAAAAAGCAAAAGGTGAGTTTGTTTTCTTTTTGGATGTGGACGATTGTTTTCCAAAGTATGATGTGTTAGAAAAATTGTATAATTTGGCAAAAAAATATAAGGTGAAAATATGTGGTGGAAATGCGGTTATCGAACGAAACGGAGAAGTCCTACCATATGATAGATTACATCCAACATATGGAAAATTTGTTTGCGAATCATATGGAATGGTCAATTACAAGGATGTGCAAAATTTTGTTGGATTTACTAGATTTATATATAACAGAAAGTTTTTGTTAGATAATGATGTTTTTTTCCCAGAGATTTCTGAGTATGAGGATCCAGTTTTTTTTGTAAAAGCTTTTTATTATGCAAATAGATTTTATTCTGTAGATTTGCCTACATATCAAATTCATAGAGGTGAGCATATTAGAACTTATAATAGCGAGAAAAGTTTGCAAGAAGCATTGCAGGGGATTGGTATGGTGCTGAAATTTGCGAAGGAAAAGAACCTCTCAAAATTGCAGGTGAATCTATTGGAGGATGTGTACAATACAAGATATAACATAATTATGCTTCCTTATATTTTGGAAAATGATGATTTGATAACTAGGCTGAAAGAATTACTAGGATATGTTGATTTATCTTTACTATTTTCAGAGAATAGGGAAGATATTGCTGATAAATTTGTAGAGGAAAAAATATTAAATGAGATAAAAGAGGCTGAAAATGAGAAGTTACAATTGGATAAGTGGCTATGTGATACAAAAGAAATATGTATATATGGTGCAGGAGTAATTGCAAAGAGAGTTTTAAAATATGTAAAGAATTATGATATTAAAGTAAAACAATTTATTGTCACATCTATGGAGGGAAATGTGGATAGCATAGACAGAATAGAGGTTAGGGAACTCGAAGATAGTGATAGTGAAAAATCAATTCCAATTATTATTGCATTAATG
>CAVKUD010000004.1:0-43407 GCA_963659315.1 Senegalimassilia sp.
ACTTTTCCAAGCATTTATTAAGATATTCTAACATATAAAAAACGGATTGCAAAGCGAAAGTTAGTATCTAAAGCCTATGCCAGAAGTCTATTGCATCCGAAAGCCAGCCTTCGACAGAAAGCCCTATACCTAGTCCAAAGCTGTGACCACCAGTTTTTCCAAATTTGTACCCGCATGGTATTCCCAGTTTTACGCAGGTGTCACGCATTAATATACTGTTGGCAAATGGTACAGTTCCATCATCCTCATTTGCAGTCAGATATACTGGTGGATAGCTTTCATCTACGAAATCAACCAGATTATATGGGGCTAAATCTTCCCAGCCAAACTCAGTCCCTCCTATGCGGCGCAGGAATTCTCCCTGTCCCATATGCACTGGATGCCCCACAGGAAATTTCTGATATACATCATAAAAGCCTCTCATATCGCATGCTGTATATCCAAGGAAAATCATCTCTGGCTTTGGCAGACCAGCAGCCTCCCAGCCAAAGTTAGTTGAACCTATCTCTCCTGAAAGAGTCGCTCCAGCCGAAAAACCACCCATAATATAGTGTCCTTTTTCTACCCTAAAAGTCTCAACATGCTCCTCAATAAACCGGATTGCCGTGTGCATATCTTCAATTGCCTTTGCTATAACAGGCTCCTGCTTGGTGCGGTAATACAAAACAAAGGCAGTGTAACCAAGGCGGTTTAGCTCTGCCGCAACTGCCATACCCTCAATAAGTCCCCACTGGCGGTTAAAGCCTCCTCCTGGAATAACAAGAGCATAAGGCTTATCCTCTTCCGGTCCCGGGAAATGTAAGAGCACCGTCTTTTCCTTATCCCACTGGCTGAGCCTTGTCTCCTCATCATATATATGGTAAACATAATTTTTGCCACTTGCAGCCAGCTCCTCCATGCGGTGTAAAGCTGGTACAAAGCCAACTGTCTCAAAGCCATAGTTCTTGAGCTGGTTGTTCCAGTGGTCTGGTGTCATATCCGTAAAGATATAAGAAGCAAAATCTCCGTAAGCTCCCGACTTTACTAAATCTCCAATTGTCATTTCTGGTGTGATTTCATGATACTTCATAGTCTCCTTGCTCCTTTTCTGCTGATTATAAAATCGTTAGTCCTGCTTGGGATTCATCTTACGGTAGGCAGATGGTGATTTTCCAACGATTGATTTAAAGGTACGATTAAAATGAGTCAGGGAAGAGAAGCCTGTCCTCTCTGCAATTTTGGTAAAATTCAAATCAGTCTCTGCAATAAGCCTCTGGGCATGCAATATTCGCAAGGTATTTATGTACTGTACAATTGTACGGTTTGTGTATTTTTTAAACTCATGACAGAGGTAATACTCACTTACATAAAATTGGGTAGCAATGTCCGGCAGCCGAAGCTCACGCTGATAATTATTTTCAATATACGCAACGACCCTTGCCATTCTGCTCTGAGTCTCAGGTTTCGGAGATACTGCTGTGCTTCTCATTATAATTAATAAAAGAGTATTGAGCAGATTCTCCATAACAGCCTCATGGAGGTCGTCATCCCTCTCCTGCTCACTCATTATCTCATTGAGCAGCGAATGTACTGTGGATGAAATCTTTGCTTCCGGTTCATAGAGTCCACTACTGTTTTTCAACAGCTCAAGCAGTGCTGGGGAAGCAATCGCAGCCTCTGTGAAGTAAAGTACAGTTCTCTTAAAAGGCACATTCTTGTCTGAATAAGAATAATGCATCACATATGGTTCAAAAATCATAAAGCTTCCAACCTGTGTCTCATACTGCTGCCCCTGCATGATATGGTGACGGGCACCTCCCTCCAAAAAGTACAGCTCATAATACAGATGATAATGTGAATGAGACATATTATCATTCATGCCTTCCACACGCTGACAGGCAACGCCTGCCCCATTTTCCATCAAAATGCTTGCTCTATCAACCATTTTTCTCTCCCTTTTGACCAAAATTCAAGTATCATCATAAGAAATCTTGTGCTATTTATCCACTTTTGGCGTTTAAAACAGCAATATATGTAAAAGAATTGCCCTTATGTAGCAAAAATTGTGTAGCTTTGCTATTTTCATTTTGCTACGATTTTAACATAAACACAAGAGATGTACAAAACTTGTTTTAAGCAATCAAGGAGGTGACAAATATGGCACTAATGGAAACTCATTACTATAGCTTTTCTCTGGGAAGCAACATCACGCTTAACGTGTTCGTCCCTACTCCGGGAAGCAGTGAAGAAATCACTCAGATAAACCACTCAGTAAAATATGATTATGAAGCGGGTCTGCCTGTTTTATATCTGCTACACGGAGCCTACGGCGACGCCTTCTCATGGATTCGTTACAGCAATATTGACCGCTATGCCCAGGAGCGTGGAATCGTGGTGGTCATGGCATCCGCAGAAAATTCTTTCTATCAGGATTTAAAGAGTGGTAAAAAATACAAAACCTTCTTTACAGAAGAACTGCCAACCTTTATCCAGAGCGTATTTCCTGTCAGCAAAGATCGGGAGAAAACATATATTGCAGGATTTTCAATGGGAGGTTACGGAGCCTGGTATCTTGGGCTGAGCCGTCCTGATATCTACTCAAAGGCAGCCAGCATGTCAGGAGCCTTAGACATTGCAGGACTTTATCAGAGTTCAACCATTCAGGAAAATGAAAACAATCCGTTTTCTTGGGAGGATTCCTTTGGAGACCCTGAAAAGCTCTCTGGAAGTAAATATGACTTATTCGCCTTATATGATAAGGATGTTAAAGATGGTTGTGTCCCTAAGCTGTATCAGGCAGTTGGATTTGATGATTTTCTCTACAGGTCAAATCTCCATGTGAGGGATGAGCTTCAAAAAAGACATGCAGACCTTGTATACAAGGAAGATAATGGCGGTCATGACTGGACATTCTGGGATAAATATATACAGGATATTTTAGACTGGCTTTTACAGTAGACACTTTACTATTAGTAAAAAGAAATGGAGAAAGTAAAATGAGTAAAAATAATAATGCACAAAGACCTTTTGGCATGAGAGATAAGATTGGTTACGCTGCAGGAGATTTTGCAAATGATTTAACATTCGTTATCGCTGCACTTTTCATGATGAAATTCTATACAGATGTCATGGGAGTCAGCGCAGTTTTAGTTGGTACACTTATGATGGCAGCAAAGGTTGTGGATGCCTTTACTGATGTGGCAATGGGACAGATTGTTGACCGCTCAGGCTACACAGCCAAGGGTAAGTTTGCTCCATGGATTCGCCGTTTCGCAGGTCCTGTTGCAGTAGCATCCTTCCTTATCTTTGCCCCTTACTTTGCTGATAAGCCAATGGGATTTAAAATTTTCTGGATGTTCTTCACATACATCCTCTGGGGTTCTGTATGCTACACAGGTGTCAATATTCCTTATGGTTCCATGGCATCTGCAATAAGCGACAAACCAGAGGAAAGAGCCATGCTCTCTAACTGGCGAACTATCGGTGCCACTGTTGCACAGATTGTAATTGTTGTAATTCTACCTATGGTTGTATACACAACTGACGCCGAAGGACATCAGGTACTCAGCGGCAACAAAACTATGATAGCATCTGCTGTATGCTCAATCCTTGCAGTTTTGGTATACATGGTCTGCTATTACCTTACTACAGAGCGTGTAAAGCTTGAAGCACCAGAGGAGCGCAAGAATGTATTTGAGCTTTTCGGTGTATTGTTCACAAACCGTTCCTTTGTTGGAATCGTGGTATCTGCACTGATTTTCCTTGTCGTACAGATGACAATATCAGGCATGAACAATTACATTTTCCCTAACTATTTCAACAGTGCCAAGGCTCTTTCCATGAGTGGCCTGCTTGGATGTGCAGTTGTGCTTGTGCTTTCAACCTTTGTAACAAAGCTTGCTGCTAAGTTTGGTAAAAAAGAACTGACTGTCATTGGTGCAATAATCAGCTCTGCTACTATGTTTATTGCTTACTTTATTCATACATCAAATGTTGCTGTATATATTGTACTTTACATGATTACCTTCGCCGGCATGTCATTTTTCAACATCATGTGCTGGGCAATGATTATTGATGTAATCGATGATATTGAAGTAAAGAAAAACATCCGTAGTGATGGAACAGTTTACTCTGTATATTCATTTGCAAGAAAGCTTGGACAGGCTGCTGCAAATGGTCTTACAGGACTGCTTCTCTCCCTTGTAGGTTATTCAGGTGCTACAGCCTTTGACGAGGATGTCGTAAATGGTATTTATGATGTGTCAACACTTTTCCCTGCAATCGGCTTTGTAGTGCTTGCCGCATCACTTGCCTTCCTCTATCCACTCTCTAAAAAGAAGGTTGAAGCGAACGTAGAAGCAATTGCTGCAAAGAGAAAATAGATAAAATAATACAGCAAAATATGTAAAGTAATTTTAAAAAGAGTAGCAAAATCAGTGTAGAATTGCTGCTCTTTTTTTACTAAAATAAACTTATAAGATACAAAATGTGAAATCAAAAACACGGGAGGATTTACAGTGATAATTATTGACAAACTACTTGGAATAAGCAAAAAAGACAAAACATTTGTCCTAAATACAAATGCAGTTCCTATCCACATTCTTTTTCTCACAGACGATATAGTCCGCATCCGTGCAGGCTTTGACGGGGATTTTGCAGAGGAATCCTATTCTCTTGTGATGACAGCCTGGGAGGATCGCATGGACGAGGTCTTAAAGGATTACCGTCACAGGATTGAGGCAGCAGATGCCAGCCTGAGCGAGCAGGAGGATGCTTTTATCCTGCAGGGCAAAAAGCTTAAAATCATAGCCCACAAAGACCCATTCATGCTTCAGATTTTTGACAATGATGGCAGCCTGCTCCACGAGGACATACCTTACATGGGCTGGCAGTCAGACAGCAACAAGAGGCGTATTCACAGCTGCCTCCTTGATGCCGCAGACAATTATTACGGCTTCGGTGAGCGTACAGGAGAGTTTAACAAACGTGAGACCTTTATGCAGACAACACCTGGCGACTGCATGGGCTATAATCCCGTTAAAACAGACTCTCTGTACAAGCACATTCCTTTTTATCTGAAACTAAACTCAGACTCTAAAAAGGCAGTGGGCTATTTCTATCACACCACATGGGAGTGTGACTTTAACATGGGCAGATCCCACAGCAACTATGTGAAGCACCACAGCACAGTACGGTTAGACGGTGGCGATATTGACCTCTTCTTTATCGCAGGACCTGAAATAAAGGATGTTGTGGCACGCTACACCGACCTGACTGGAAAATCTGTAATGCTGCCTAAAACAGCCCTGGGCTATCTCGGCTCCTCAATGTACTACCCAGAGCTGCCAAAGGACGCAGACGATGCTATCGTAAGCTTTATCGACAAGGCAAGAGAGGAGGAAATCCCAATCGATGGCTTCCAGCTGTCATCTGGCTACTGCGAGATTGACGCAGGGGAGGGAATGAAGCGCTATACCTTTACCTGGAACTATGATAAGTTCAAAAGTCCTGCTGAGTTTTTCAGGCAGATGACGGTGCGGGGCATCACTGTCTCTCCAAACATAAAGCCTGGCATGCTGCTCTCCCACCCTTACAAAGAGGACATGGAAGCCAAAAACATGTTTGTCTTAAACAGCACAGATGATTCTCCAGCCGTAGGTCTCTGGTGGGGCGGCATGGGAAACTACATAGACTACACCAATCCATCCGTGCGGGCTGACTGGAAAAAATATATGAAGGACAATCTGCTTTCCTATGGCACGACCTCAGTGTGGAATGATAACTGCGAGTATGAGGGGCTGGTGGATAAAGACTCCAAAGTATGCTTTGAGGGCAAGGGGGCAACAATCGGACAGATTAAGCCTGTAATGAGCAATCTCATGTGCCAGCTCACCCAGGAGGCTGTCCATGAGGAATATCCAAACACAAGAGCCTTTGCAGTATGCCGTTCGGGACACGCAGGCATCCAACGTTATGCCCAGACCTGGGCAGGGGACAACCTGACCTGCTGGGATAGCCTCAAGTATAATATAGCAACCATCCTTGGCATGGGACTTTCTGGTGTGGCAAATCAGGGCTGCGATATAGGCGGCTTCTATGGACCAGCACCAGATGAGGAGCTTTTCGTCCGCTGGGTACAAAATGGTATTTTCCAGCCCCGCTTCTCCATTCACTCTACAAACACAGACAACACTGTGACAGAGCCATGGATGTACAGCGGTACAAAGCACCTGATCCGTGAGGCAATCCAGTTCAGATACCGCCTGTCACCATATATGTATTCACTTATGGTCAGGGCTACAAAAACTGGTGCTCCAATTATGGAGCCACTGGTCTACGCCTTCCAGAACGATACTAACTGCTATAACGAGGGAACTGAGTTTATGCTCGGTGATTCTCTTCTGGTCGCAAACGTAGTAGAAAAAGGTGCAAGCGAAAGAGAGGTCTATCTGCCAGAGGGTGCTGTCTTCTATGACTATGAGACCAGAGCGGCATATAAGGGAGGTCAGACTATTACTGTTCCTGTCAGCCTCTCAAGCATACCAATGTTTATAAAAAGTGGTGCTATTATCCCGATTGCGGAAAACCAGCTCTTTAATCTGGCAACAGAGAAGGTAACTGATTTGAAGATTCTCTGCGCTTCCGATGCAGATGGAGTATTTGATTACTATGATGATGACGGCACAAGCCTTGATTATGAGCAGGGTATCTATTGCAATACCCATATTGAGATGCAGGCAGGTGAGCAGACAAGGCTTAACTTCACCATAACTGGCAGTTATGAAAGTACAGTCGAGCGTATACATATAGATATGGTTCACCGTGAGAAAGCTCCTTACTGGGTAAAGGTGGATGGGGATGAGATAACTCATTTCCTGCACAGGGCTGAGTATGAGAAGGCTGAGTGTGGATGGTATTATAGCCAGACGCTTAAGTCGGTGCAGATTAAGTATCCGAATGTGGGGCATGATTATGAGGTGGTGGTGTCCTTTGAGGCATTTGACCTAATTGGAATGTAGGGGGTACTAATAAATTTCTCCGCTTGGACTTCCCACTTGAAGGGTTTGAAAATCGGCTGGCATACAGTGTATTTTGCTGAAAAAATATGAAGTTAACCACGGGAACGAATCGAGGATAGAGTTTACAAATCTGTGCAGTTATATCCGTTTCCTTGTTAATGGAAACCCGTGGCAGTTCATATTTTGTTCTGAAAAACAACTGTATGCCAGCCGATTATCGTAGGGTTTGTATGGGAAGTCCAAGCTGCATTTTGGCTGTATTTACGTTTGTTTATAATCTTTGATGTTGTTCCGTCTCTATCTATTGTTTAAATTAATATCATTTTCCTTTTTACATTTTATATATTAATCTATCTCACGTTTCAGGTTATACAAACAATTTTATCATCGATTTTATATTCTTTATACCTATCATATATGTGCTTAATCAGTACTTACATCCCGCTCATTTGCGATTATATATCGTAGTAAGTTTTCCCCTGTCACATCAGTTTTCCCAATCAAATGAAATCCCAGTTTCTCCACCAATCTTCTGGATGGATAATTTTTCTCATCTATCAGGCAGTTTATTCTCTCTGGGCATAGGTTTTCCCATGCGTACTCAAGTATGGCTTTACATACTTCTATTGCATATCCCTGACGCTGATATTCTGGGGCTATTATGTAGCCAAGCTCCATTTCGCTGTGATATGTTTCTGATTCGTCACAGTAGTCTCGATTTTCCAGCCCTGCCCGTCCTATGAGTTTTCCTGTCTCCTTGGAAAATACCAGCCACATGCCATATTCATAATAGCCATACATATGCTCTATATAGGCTTTCTCGTACTCACATTCTTTATCGTACTCATACAAGGGTTCTACAAAGTCTGTTATGCCTGGCTTACTGTACAGCTCAAACAGGGCATCTATGTCATCCATTGTCAGCTCCCTGATTATGCAGCGCTTTGTCTCGGCTATTGTCCATGGCTCTCCTGTGTGGCGTTTGTATACACGCTCTGCAAGAGTTTCGTCTATGGCGTTTTCGTCCATCACTACATAGTCTGCTCCCCACAGCTCAGCTGCGTTTGTTCCTGTATCCAGTCCTATTATGGGCTTGTTCTCACGCTTTGCTTTGGCTATATCCTGGGCATTTTTTGCCACTACTATTTTATCACTCCAAAAAGGAGCAAGCTTATCACTTGCTCCCTCATTGTTTTTTCCCATATAGAAAAATCTCCTATACTGTCTCTGGCTCTGGATAGTCTACTCCGAATGTCTCTACTGTAACAGTTTTCATTACCTGATCCTCAAGTGGACGGTCGCTGTAGTCTGTTGGCATCTCTGCTATCTTGTTTACTACATCCATTCCCTCGATGATTTTACCAAATGCTGCATAGTCTCCGTCAAGATGTGGAGCTGCCTGATGCATGATGAAGAACTGGCTTCCTGCTGAATCAGGAATCATTGTTCTAGCCATTGAGAGTACTCCTGGTGTATGCTTTAAGTCATTCTTGAATCCATTGCTTGAGAACTCACCCTTGATTTCATATCCTGGGCCGCCTGTTCCGTTTCCGTCTGGGTCTCCACCCTGGAGCATGAAGCCACGGATTACTCTGTGGAAAATAACTCCATCATAAAAATTGTGGTTGATAAGACTGATAAAGTTGTTTACTGTGTTTGGAGCAATTTCTGGATAAAGCTCTGCCTTCATCACGTCTCCATTTTCCATTGTAATTGTAACTATTGGGTTCTGTGCCATAATTTTTTCCTCACTTTTCTTCTTATATATTTTTTCTTAACTCAGATTTCATCTACATATATTGCCACCATCAGCTTCTTTTGACGTATGATAATTAAGAGACTTCCTGCTCACAGCATTTCGATAATCGGATGGTGTACAGTTGTTTTACCATCGAACCTGCCACTGGCAGCTTCTCTGGATGCATGGCAGCAGAACAAAATATGAACTGCCATGGGGTTCCATTACATAAAGCAATGAGATAATTTAGAAAGCTTATACCAACTATCTCGCATAAGTCCCATGGCTAACTTCATATTTTTTCTGCAAAATACACTGTACACCAGAAGATTTACATAGCCTATATTGTAGGAAGTCCCCATCATTCACATGATATCTGAGCCACAACCTCCGTAAACTCCATGAAATGCGACGCCTTCACAAGGATTGTATCACCCTTTCTCACATAAGCCTTAAGCTCTGCCAGCATATCATCCCTGTTCTCAAAGTAATATACGTCACACTCTGGATTGACTTTTTTTGCTGCCTCGGCATAGTTTACAGCCAGCTTTCCTGCGCAGAACAAGGTGTGTATCCTGTATCTGCCCACAGCTTCTCCCACCTCATAGTGGAGTGCTGCCTCATCACTGCCAAGCTCTCCCATATCCCCAAGGACTGCTATATGACGTCCCTTTGCATGGGACAAAATCTCAAGACTTGTCTTCATAGATACAGGATTTGCATTGTAGCAGTCATCTATGATTGTCATATCATTTGCCTTGATAAAATTTGTCCTGCCTGCAATGGTTTTTGCCTTTTCTATGCCAGCCTTAATCATGTCTAGGTCAAGACCAAGCTCCAAGCCCACGGCAGTTGCGCAGAGGGCATTGTATACATTGTGCTCGCCTGGAATATGGATATGCACATCAAAAGTGCCCTTTGGTGTGTGGACTGTGGCTGTCATGCCGTCAAAGCCAAGATTTTCTACATCTGTAGCATATACCTGTTTTGTGATGCCATACTCACTTGCCTGATCTATACCATAAAATATTGAATCTATAATCTTATGACCGCAATTTGAATCAACCACCATATTCATTGCTTCACCTGAGGCTTTTCTTATATCCTCTGCACATGATTTTGCAATCGCAACATGTGCCTTGGTGACAAGCTTATCATCATCTCCATTTAAGATAATCCTTGCATTATCATTTAAGTGGTCAAAGACCTCAGTCTTTGCCCTTAAGACGCCATCCCTGTCACCGAGATTTTCCAGATGACAGTAGCCTATATTGGTGATGACACTGATGTCTGGTCTTGCCATGGCTCCCAGTCTGTGCATCTCGCCAAAATCCGATATGCCCATCTCCACAACTGCCACATCATGATAGTCCCTGATTCTGAAAAGTGTGAGGGGAAGACCTATCTCATTGTTGAAGTTTCCTGCTGTCTTAAGGACACTGTATTTTTCCTCAAGGACGGATGCTATCATCTCCTTGGTGCTGGTCTTGCCAACACTGCCTGTGATTCCTACCACCTTTGCCCTTATCTGACTGCGGTAAAAAGCTGCTATATCCTTCATTGCCTGGGTGGATGATTCCACCAGAATATATGGTCCTGCTGGATTTTCCAGCTCTTTTTCTGATAAAACAGCAAGTGCGCCCTGGGCAAATACCTGTGGTATAAAATCGTGACCATCAACACGCTCTCCCTTTATTGGTATAAAGAGATAGCCCGTTGTCACCTGTCTGCTGTCTGTGACAGCCCCTGATATCTGCTCAGATAAAAGCTTTTCATCGCCTGTATATCTGCCCTTACAGGCTCTGGCTATATTTTCCAGAGTCATGCCAGGCATCAATTCTCTTTCACTCATATTATGCCTCATATTTCTTTAATGAAATCTCTATAAGCTTCTCGCAGAGCTGGTTAAAGTTCACGCCAGTAGCTGCTGCCTCCTGTGGAAGCAGGCTTGTAGGTGTCATTCCAGGCAGGGTGTTTGCCTCAAGACAGAACATCTCATTATTTTCATTTAAGAGGAAGTCAGAACGAGAGTATGTATCAAGTCCTATTACTCTTGCAACCTCCTCAGCATAGTGCTGCATCTGCTTTGTAATCTCATCAGGCAGCTCTGCTGGGCAGGTCTCCACTGCACTTCCTGCCTTGTATTTATTCTTGTAATCATAAAAGCCCTGCTTTGGAGCTATCTCAATTATCGGAAGAGCCTTGCCCTCAAGCACACCGACAGAAAACTCTCTACCCTGTACAAATTCCTCGATTACAAGCTCATTCTCCCACTTAAAAGCTTCGTCAAGCGCAGCCTTAAGCTCTGCCGCATCCCTGACGATTGTAACTCCTATGCTTGAGCCGCCACAGCATGGCTTTACGATGCATGGCAGCTTAAGCCCAAGCTTTGTCACGTCATCTGTGCGGTCTGCTTTAGTCATGGCAATACCCTTTGGTGTTGGGATTCCGTTTGCTATAAAGAACTGCTTTGCCATATTCTTGTTCATGGCGATAGCACTGCTTAAGTAATCGCTTCCTGTATACCTGATTCCAAACAAGTCAAAGGCTGCCTGAATTTTACCATTTTCTCCATTTTCTCCGTGGAGTGCCATAAATACAATATCTGCCATCCTGCACATATTGATTACATTTGGTCCGAAAAAGCAGTCCGACTGGTCTTTTCTGGATGCCTTTACCTTTGCCAGGTCTGGCGCCTCTGTAGGTATTTCATTTACCTGCATGCTGATTTCATCTGCCCGGTCAAAAATGCCGCTCAAATCTTCCTCTTTGTCACTATATCCCATAAATACATCGACCATGATTACCCGATGTCCATTTTCCTTTAATGCCTTTGTGACCATGCTTCCTGTCTTAAATGATACGTCACGCTCTGTACTGAGTCCTCCTGCAAGTACTACTATGTCCATAACTTTGCCTCTTTTCTCAATTTATAAAGTCTTATGAAATTATATCACCATTGATTCATAATCTCAATTTAAAAAAAGCACATTGTCAGCCTCTTCTAAATACTTTTTATTATGAGTTACCATAATGACACATTTTCCCTCTTTAGCTAATTCATGAAGCTGCTCCATTACAAGCTGGGCATTCCTATCGTCCAGGGAACCTGTCGGTTCATCCGCAAGAATTATTTTGCAGCGTTTAATAATAAGCCTTGCAAGAGCCACTCTCTGCTGTTCTCCACCAGACAGCTTGTAGACCTTTGTATTTAACTTATCAGCCAGCCCAACCCTGTTCAGGGCTTCTTCTATAGTAATGTCAGTTCTATTACCAGATTTTATTATTTCCAGATTTTGTTTTACTGTTTTATTTTCCATGAGGGCAAAATTCTGAAACAAAAAGCCCACATAGTCTCTGTAATAGACCTGCTGCTTTATGTCTCTTAGATTTTTCCCATCAATAATTATATCCCCCTTATCTGGCAGCTCCAGATAGCCCAGCATATTCAAAAGGGTGGTTTTTCCACATCCGCTGTCACCCGATATAATGGTAAGGGAAGCTTCTGGAATAGCAGCATTATAGCCATTAAAAAGCTGCTTCTCCCCAAATGCTTTTTCTATATTTCTTAGTTCAATCATAGACAGCCTCCCTTTAACATTTTTATTACAGAAATTTTTTCGTATCTTATGATATAGGCGACAAGCACAAGATTCTCAACAAGCATCATTATCACGCCAACCGCTACACATGCCCCAGGACTGTAAATTCCTGTTATTGCGCCTATAACCGCCATAATTAACACCATTACAGCATTTTTTATATTAAGCTTTATAAGCTGCGCCTTATTCCTTTGCAGGAATGAGTATCCCACCACTTTTTTTATGGCATACTCTATACCAGCATTCCTGAATTCCATATTACAAAGAGAAATCGTTATCGCCAAATCCAGTATGACAGCCAGTATACATAAGGAGCTTAAAAACTCAATCATCCGCCTGACAAAGCTCATCTGGTATCTGTATACATCGGCGGCATTTGAGATAGCAGCATGGTAGCCATTCTCTGAAAGCTTCAGCTCACTGGCGATTTTATCCCAGTCTTTCTCATCTATTCCATATATAGTATCCCTAAATGTTCCGAAAACACTGCCTTTTATTTTGACATTGGCTGGGCAGTAGATTATCACAGGATTTTTCGCATTAGCCCAAAAGCTCAGTTCTTCATTTGTCAGGCAGGAAACTGTCAGCCCCTTATCATACTCACAGATTTTCCATTTATAATCCGATAATCTGTAAAGCCCCAGCAGTCCATTTACATCCTCATCTGAGATGCTGCTGCCATGAGGCGTCAATACAATGACTTCTTCCTTAGTCTCTTGGGCTAATTGCGCAGAAATTTTCTCTGGCAGAAAGACAGAGGCATTTTCATTCATTATTAAGATTGGCTTATTCCCATCTGCAATCATTGTGCATACTTTGGGATTAAGCTCGTCATAGTAGTCATCATATAATGAATTCCACAACTCATCTGCCCATGGGTCTGACTGGTTTTTGCTGCCATCAATGCTTATAAACAAATCCTGCCCGTATTCTGCCATAAGCTCCTCTGTTTTGTTTCCAAAGGTTGAGGTGCTGATACTTGAAATATTGGTAACTATTGTAAACAGTACGATTGCAAATGCCGCCAGCTTTAAGATATTTAAAAATGTAAACATCCCCTGGTCAGCCTCAACATTTGAAAATACAGCCCTGATGTCATTTTTCAGGTACAAAAAATTCATGCTGGCAGCAAGCAGACAGCCCAGCTCATATAAGGCAAACGCCAGATACCTTTTGTATTCTCCCGAAACAAAACTAAATACAAATAATCTGGCTGCAAAATATAATATCTGGTATATAAGCAGATCCACTATAAAGGCTCTGATTGTCAGGCTTTTTAAATCCTCACCATATACAGCCCTGATTGTCATTTCCTTCCTTTTCCTAAGAACCGCAGCCGTATTGACCAGAATCAGGAAAATGCTTACCAGCCCCCACACAATTATTATCATATCTGTCTGGCTGCCCTGCATTTTCTGAGGGTGGCTAAGAGAATAAGTGTTTTTTAATTCATTATATGTAAGCTCATAATCATCCAACAATGCCACATAGGGTTCAAGCTTAAAATCCTCCTGCGCAAGCTCCTCTATCTGCCTGAATTCAACACTTACAGTTCCGCTAAGCAGAGAGCTGTATTTGCCTTCTGATATGTCACAATCACGCTTGATTTGCTGTGCATTATCTGGCGAATTAGTGTATACAATCAGGCTGTTGTCAATCTCTGACTGCCTCTCCCAGCAAGCCACAATACAGCCCTGTCCCCTATCACCTAAGTCTCTCAGGCTCTGTATAAAAGACTCATATTCGCTCTCATCAACTGAGCACTGCACTGCTGGATAGACTGCAAGCAATTCATTAGGGATAGCTGCATGAAAAAGCTCACATCTCATGACAAATCCCAGAATCAGTATCATAAATACTGGAATACATTTAATTATTCTTTCCAAGGCATTTCTAAGCTCCATGCATCCTCCGCTTTCTCAAATAGCATTTTGATTACATCCTGATTTGCATCAACAAAGGGCTGATCCTCTTCATATCTTGCGGTTCCACTGTCCGTCAGATAAATTTGTCTGGATTCACCATTTAGTGTCAATATAACACCTATTTCTCTTATATCACCTGTAAAATGCTCAAGCCAGATTATCATGCCCCCACTATTTGCTGATGAAAGAGCTGTTTTACCATCTTCTACCTGTATACTATGGTCTTCAACTAATGGAGAACCAACTGATAAATTGCCATCATCCCAGTACAGATATGTGGGATAGTGAACCGCTAATGTATATTTATCCTCATCCCATATTGTACCATCTCCCATATAATAGGGATGATTTTCCATTCTATGCTTTAGTACAAGGTAGGGTCTTAGCATATCTATATACCATACGATATTTAATATCAGAAAAATCACGGCAAATACAGCTATAATTATTTTTTTCCTCTTTTTCTTATCCATTTTCACCTCTCCTGACAGCCTATTCTACTCGTTTTGACATACAAAGCAGCTGAAATCGACAGTCTCTCATATACCTGGTCATACATAAAATCAGCCCCAACATCTTACTGACATCGGGGCTAATTATTCAATCGCTTATATATTCAGTTTGCAAATTAATACTCTGGCTCAATGATACCATATGTATTGCCTTTACGCTTGTAGACAACGTTTACCTCGTCTGTCTCAGCATTGATGAATACGAAGAAATCATGGTCTGTAAGCTCCATCTGGATGCAGGCATCCTCTGGATACATTGGCTTCATTCCAAATCTCTTTGTACGGACAATCTTAATCTCGTTCTCATCCTCTGCATCTGGCTCGTCCAAGAACTCAGCCTTGAAGCTCTCTGCTGCTGCCGCCTGTTTTGCAGCTATTCTTGTCTTATATTTTCTCAACTGACGCTCAATAACTTCTTCTACAAGGTCAATTGATACATACATATCATTACTTACCTGCTCTGATCTGATCACATGTCCCTTTGTTGGGATAGTAACCTCTATTTTCTGTCTCTCCTTCTCTACACTTAATGTTACGAATACATCGGTATCCGGTTTGAAATATTTCTCGAGCTTACTGAGCTTGTCGTTTACAGCCTCCTTGATTCCATCTGTTAACTCGATATTTCTTCCTGTAATAGTAATTCTCATGATGTCCAACCCCTTTGCCGTTTATTTGATACCCTTCGTGTATCATGTGAATATTATATCATATTTACACCAATTTGCAAACAATTTTACATCATTTCTTCCAATTGCGAAGACAATTCCTCCCAGGTTTCCATATCAGCCATGATTTCCTCTTCCTTGGCGTCTATGGCAGCCTGGATTTCAGAGAGCTTTGAATAGCTTGACTGATATTCTGGACGGAGCAGCTCCTCTTTAAGCTTCTCCAGCTCCTCCTCCTTAACCGCCAGCTCTTCCTCTGCTTTTTTCACCTTTTTCTCGAGCTTTGAGCGCTCCTTGCCCGGATTATAATATGGCTTTTTTGCAGGCTGTGCCTCATCAGCTGGGCTTCCTGCTGCTCCATTCACGCTTATGGCTCCACCAAATACAGCCTTGCCCTTGTACTCGTTCTCTGACTCCGCAGCCTCCCTGTCCAGCTTCTCCTGATATTCCTCATAGCCAAACTGGTAGAGGTGGGTGGTGCCGTCCTCAAATACAAGCAGCTGTGTGGCTACCTTTTTCACAAAATATCTGTCGTGGGACACGAAAATAAGTGTACCCTTAAAATCCTTTAGCATGCTCTCAAGGGTCTCTTTTCCCACTATATCCATATGGTTAGTAGGCTCATCGAGAATCAGCACATTAGGCTGTCTCTTTAATATCTTACAGAGAGCCAGACGCACCTTTTCGCCACCGGACAGCATGTTGACATTTTTAAACACATCATCCCCTGAGAAAAGGAAGGCTCCCAGTGAATTTCTCGCCTCTGTCTCTGTCAGGTTTGGGAACTCATCCCAGAAGTCGTCAAGCACAGTCTTGTCTGCCCTGTACATTGCCATCTGCTGGTCAAAATACCCTATCTGCACATTGGTTCCGTACTTGTACTCTCCTGACAAGGCAGGGATTTTATCCACGATTGTCTTTAAAAATGTAGATTTTCCTAAGCCATTTCCACCTAATATGCCAAGCTTTTCACCCTTTTTCAAATCCAGTGACACTGTAGACAGCGGATGGTCATAACCAATCTCAAGGTTTGACACATAGAGCACATCATTTCCTGTCTCCTTTGCTGGCTGGAAATTAGCATAAAAGGTCTTGTTGTCGTACTTATCAGGTGCCTCAATAATCACCATATGCTCTATTGCCTTCTGCTTTGACCGTGCCATAGATACCTTGGTCGGCTTGTTCTTAAACCTGTCAACCATCCTCTGCAGACGCTCTATCTCCTTCTGCTGGGCGATATGATCCTTCATCTGCTTCTCGTAGTTTTCCTTCTTGCGAGCCACAAAATTAGTGTAGTTGCCTGGGTACCTCTTTGCTGTGCCATACTCAATCTCATACACCACATCCACCACATTATCCAGAAACATTCTATCGTGGGACACTACAACTACAGCCTTTGGATAGCTCTTTAAGTAACCCTCCAGCCACTCAATTGTGGTCACATCCAGGTGGTTTGTCGGCTCGTCCAGAAGCAGTATGTCTGGCTTTGACAAGAGAAGCTTTATAAAGGCAATCTTGGTCTGCTGGCCTCCTGAAAAATCCTTAAGCGGCTTTTTTCTCTCCTCATCGGAAAAGCCAAACTTGCGAATCATCACTTCATATTCCTTCTCGTAATAATATCCGCCGTCATCCTTGAAGGCTTCCTCCATGGCTGTGTATCTTGCCACCTTTTCCTCAGAATAGTCGGTCTCAAGCTCCTTTGCCGCCTGCTCCAGCTCTTTTTTTCTCTGCTCCATCTTAGCAAAGCACTTTTTGACCTCCTGCTCTAAGGTAACAGTCGGGTCATCAAAGGCTATCTGCTTTAAATATCCAATCTCTGGATTGCCTGCCTTTGCGATAAATGCTGACTCATCGCTGTCAAGCTTTTCCATATCCACTTCTCCTGAAATCAACTTGAGAAGTGTGGTCTTACCACAGCCGTTTCTGCCGACTATGGCAATTTTTTCTGTATTTCTTATTTCAAAATCAATAGAGTGCAGTATCAGGTCATCTCCGAATGCCACTGCTCCATTGCTTATCTGGTATAACATCTCCTACTCCTTACTGTTTATTCCTGGCAGCCCTGCAGGTAATTGATGAACTGGGTTGCAGTTCTTCCCGATATTCCTCCATGGCTTAACTCCCATTTATTTGCCTCTGCGCAAAGCTCATCATCACTCATGGTGATGCCTGCCTTTCTGGCAAGACCGACTACTATATCAAAATACTCTCTCTGACTTGGCTTTGAGTAACTGATTGTAACACCAAATCTGTTGACCAGGGACAGCTTCTCCTCCACTGTGTCAGAATGATGCCTGTCATTTGTATTATCCTGGTCGTTTCTGTCATTCCAGGTCTCCTTGATTAAGTGTCTTCTGTTGGAGGTAGCATAGATTAAGATATTGTCTGGTCTGGTCTCCACGCCGCCCTCGATTACAGCCTTAAGGAACTTATACTCTATCTCATGCTCTTCAAATGACAAATCATCCATATAGATGATAAACTTGTAATTTCTGTTTTTAATCTCTGAGATAATACCTGACAGGTACTTAAACTGGTGCTTGTAAATCTCAATCATTCTGAGACCATCATCATAATACTGGTTCACAATTGCCTTTATGCTGGTAGACTTTCCTGTACCGCTGTCACCAAACAGGAGCACATTGTTTGCCCTCCTGCCCTGGACAAAAGCCTCTGTGTTGTCAACCAGCTTCTTTTTCTGAATCTCATAACCAATCAAATCATCAAGCATTACAGTATCCATGTTGTTAATTGGCTTAAATGAAAATCCACCCTTCTGATCTTCAAGTATTCTGAAAGCCTTGTTGAGACCAAACATGCCAACACCATAATCCTTGTAAAATCCAGTGACTACGTCAAAAAACTCCTTCTCGTCCTTTGTAGCTTCAAGCTTCCTGCTTAAGGCTCTCACCTTCTCGCTTACGTTCTTATTGTACATAAGCTCTTTTTTGACAATAGCCCTGTAATTGCAAAGCTGGGTAAAGCAGCTGATTCCAAGCTCAGCCTCAATAGCTGTAAAATCATAGTCAAAAAGCTTCTTAAAAATCTTAAAATCATTCTCCACAAAATTATTTACGCTGCCGTCGCTGGCACCAACCTTCTCACAGGTCATGGAGAATGGATTCTCATTCATCATGATGTAAAAAGTCAGATAGTTGTGCCAGAGATTATCGTCAAAACCATAATCTGTAGCTACCTTGAGCAGTCTCTTTACCTGGGTATTTATATCTCTCACAAGCTCCATCTTGCTGTAGTTGCCGCTCTCGAATTTGTCAAATATGACTCCTAAATTATATAAAATCTCATCTGAAGATAAATCTCCGTACATGAGTAACTGTGATATTTCATGGTACATTTCTATTTCCTCCATACTATTCTACAATTTAAAATTGTAATCTGTTAATTTCAAATTATCCAGCGCATATATCTTAATATTAATCCATTTTTTCTGACCTGCGCTCTCCCCATTTACTTTTATAATTATCAACCTCATATTGTACATTTAAAATTTAGATGAGCATATTGCGCAGATATATTTTCGTATTTGTGACTGTGAAGAATATTAGCTTTTCTTAATGCTCTGCACACAATCCAGCAACTCGACAACAGGATGTTGGCGAGAGCGAGACTTGAGCCATGGATGGCGAATGTCAAGCGGTTGTGTCAAATTACCAAAACCTACATCAGAGCATTTAGAAAATCTTATATTCGTAACCCGGAACAAATACAAAAATATATCAGCACAATATGCGGGTTAAATTAAAAATGTACAACAACCCCTTAATAAAAGTAAATCCTCGCAGTTATTATACTGCGAGGACCCCAAATCGTAAATTATAAATTTTTGAAAATAGATGTTTCCTTCTGCAAATCTCCTGCAATCCTCTGGTTGACATCCATCCTGTCAGAGATATTATCCATATCATAAACCAGGGTCTGTGTACTGTCTGCTGCACCAGCCAGTCCCTTAACACCCTCATCAATGGCTCCTGTGATTGAGTTGATGGAAGTGGCAATCTCTGCAACCATGCTCTTAAGCTCCTCTGTCTGCTTTGTGAAATCATTCATAGAGCTTTCAATATAGGAAGCATTATCCCTGTACTGCTCGCCCTCCTCCACAAATTTCTCAAACTCTGGAAGGATGAACTCCTGCATGTACTCAACAAGTGTATTTGCATTGCCTGACAGATTATGTACAGCCTCTGTTACTACCTTATTGATGTCCTGGATATGGTTGGCTGCAACACGGCTTGAATCTGCCAGCTGGCTGATTTCGCTTGCTACTACTGCAAAGCCTCGTCCTGCCTCACCTGCTCTAGCTGCCTCGATAGAAGCATTAAGGGCAAGGAGGTTAGTCTGGCTTGAAATATTTAAGATGTCATTTGTCAGAGAGTTAACCTGGTCAACGCTCTTGCTATCCTCAATCGCCTGATTTAAGACATCAAGGATTTCATTTACCTTTACGCTGGTCTGCTGCATGTTATCTCTTGCAGCCTCCTCCATGGCTACTGCATGATCCTTCATGGTCTTAGAGTGCTCATTAATCTCTATTGAGCGCTCAGCCATGGCAGATACCTCTGCATTTACTGACTCTGCATTGCTGTTTATTGCATTGGCACTTTCTGATACCTCACCCATGGCTGCTGAAAGCTCCTCTGTCACCGCTGACAAGTCAGATGCACTGTCATTTGATGTACGCACACTCTTTAATACCTCTGCTACGACGCTTTCCATCTCTCCTGAATTCTTGGTAATGAGAGTGAATATCTTCTGCAGGGTCTCCATGAAGCTGTTGATACCCTTTGACAGGGCAGCAATCTCATCATTTGAAGTAATTGGAATACGTCTTGTGAGGTCTCCCTCTTTGTTTTCGATTCCCTCTATAATAGACTCTAGTTCCTTCTTTGATGTAATCAGAGGCTTAATTACATGATTTACAACTATTATGATTGTCACTGCAAGTGACACAAGACATACTGCTATGCAGACAATGGCTGTTGTAAGTGACATGCCGAATATACTGCTCTGTGTATCTCTCTGTCCTGCTGCATCTGTTGAAATCACATCATTTAAAGCACTTATATCATTTGCCATGGCTGTAGCAGATGCCTTTAAATCACCGTTTGCGCAGCCATAAGCTGATACTGAGTCAGAGTTTGCACTGAATGCCAGCACGTTTCTGACTGCACGCTTGAACTCCTTGTAATCGCTCTTTAATGCCTTATAGTCAGAGTTGTCCGAATCAACGTATTTTGAATAGCTCTGGATTTCCTCGTCAAGGGAATCCTCCAAATCCTCGATGTCTGTTACCACATCAATCATTGTGTTAAAATCTATAGCTACAATATGTGAAAGTGCAAGAGTATGGATTTCTCTTGATGAACTCTCAATATTTGACAGCTCCTGCACACCTACCAGATATTCATCTGATATGGTAGATGCACTTGTATTCACTCTGAGTAAGCTTGTTATCGATGTAATATTAGAGACAATAGCAGCTAATCCAAGAATAATTACAGGGATTAGAATCATATCTCTTATACTTGTTTTGCGTTTGTTATTCACGATATTTCCTCCCCTATGAATTAGACTTTGTTATCTCTGCAACCTTGTCATCCAGGAACTCCTGCATGGTCTTTCCGCCTGTGCTTCCAGATATAGCTGCGTTTCCTATGTCAGCACTAGGTGTCCAGTAGGCTCCACCAACTCGCTGAAGGCTTGCAAACTCTGACTGCTCAAGCACTGCCTGAATTGCTACAGATGCCTTTACCTCACCAGAATCTGCTGCGTTTAAGTTTGATGGTCCCTGTCCTCTCATTTCAAATCTGAGTGTCTGGCACTCTTCATTTGTCATGTAATCAGCAAAAAGATTTGCCCAATACTCATTTGCAGAATAGTGGTTTACACCTACAAGCTTATAGCCTGCATATGATGCCATCTGCACCTGCTGGTCTGCCACTGTATATGTAGGAAGCTTTATAGCTCCGAGGTTATCTCCCCAGTACTCTGCAAGGGTTGTAGCGTTCCATGTACCGCTGACTCCTGCAATTACGCTGCCATCTGCTGCTCCTGCAAGGAGCTCGTCGTCTCCGCCATTCATAAAGCCCGGATTAGCAGCTATATTCATCATAGCCTGGAGGACATCAACACCCTTTATAGCATTTTCCTCTGAGTTCCAGTCGCAGTAGTTTGATATTCCATCGTCATTAAGTCCAAGACTAAGCCCTGTATTTCCAAAGAATGAATACAGATACCAGCCTGATGTCAAATCCATTGTGACCTTCTTGCCGTTTGCAGCTGAAACTGACATAATCTGGTCTAATGTAGTCAAATCCTCAGCTGTAAAATATTCCTTATTATAATAGAGGAAATATCCATTGTCTGCTGTCAGTGGGTATGCATACAGGGAGTCATTTACTGTGGCTGCCTCCACTGAGCCCTCCACGTTTCTTGAACGCACATCATCTGCGTTTTCAATTGGTGCCAGAACACCTGATGCTACAAATGCTGCCAGCTGGTCATCTGCAAATGTAAATACATCTGGCGCCTCATCTATATTTCCAAGGATTACGTCCTTGCTGTCCGCCTCTGAATTGGCAACGAGGGTAATGTCAAAGCTGGCTTCTGAGCCATACTGCTGTTTGAATCCAGCAATAATCTGGTTCATAAGCTCAGTATCCTCCTCTGCCGCACTGACAGTGAGTGTTACTGTTCCTCCGTTCACTACCTGTTTTATACCATTTGTCTCTGTACTTGCCTCAGTCCCATCTGTAGCAGCTGCACCGCATCCAGTTGCAAGCAAAGCAGCCGCTGTCATAAGGCATAAGGCTTTTGGGGTTTTCTTTCCCATATTTTATCTCCTTCCTGTGTCTTGCTCTCCTATACTCTGTCATAGACAGTATACAGATATATTTCGGCTAAAATTTACGAAACTTAACTATATTAAGTATATCGTCCCTTTCTGTCAATTTGAATAGCCTTTTCAATCTTTTTCCGCATAAAAAAATCCTGATATTGGATAATTTTCAACATCAGGATTTTCATTTCAGTTTCCTATATTTTATGCTTTGGCTTTTTTCTTAGGCTTCTTAATGCCCATAATATTGTACTTTGCTTCGTAAGTATCAAAAAGCTCTTTATAATAGGAATTATTATCGTTTCTCAATTCTTTGAGATATTCGTGGGTGTCAAACTCCGACTCCTCAAGCTCTACCATTGCCACCGCTATGTTAGAGCAGTGAGCTGCGATTCTCTCCATATTTGTGAGCATATCATTAAATGCAAAGCTCCTGTCAATAGCGCACTTGCCCTTGCTGAGACGTGACACATGGCGCATCTTGATATCATTGCACATCATGCTAATCCACTCCCTGAGCGGCTCCACAGTCTCAGCCTTCTTCAAATCATTATCGATAAAGGCATCTACTGTATTATTTACAAGCTCAACGATTGCAGCCTCAAGTGTTTCCTTTTCCTGCAGGGCTTCTGGAGAAAACTCTAATTTTTTCTCATATATCTCAAGAGAAACCTTGGAAAGGTTTACCGCATGGTCTCCCAATCTCTCAAAATCGCTTATGGTATGGAGGAACTTGGATACCTCTCTTGTCTGATCTTCTGACAGCTCTCTTCCTGTGAGCTGCATAAGGAAGGTGCCCAGCTTATCCTCGTACTTGTCGATAAGAACCTCTTTTTCCTGAACCTTATTATATTTATCCTGTGAAAATGTCTCTAAAAGGCTTAGAGAGCGGAATATATTTTTTCTCGCTTTCTTTGCCATGCCATTCATTGCCAACTGACTCTGCTCAATAGCAAGTGGTGGATACTGTAAGAATCTCTCCTCAAGCAGGTCAAAATCTGCCTGCTCCTCGATATCCTCCTCTGTATCCTTTACAAGTCTAAATACCAGCTTCTCTATCCATTTGATAAATGGAGCCAGCACCAGTACTGTGAGCATACGGTAAACTGTGTTAAGTATGGCGATTTTCATCGGACTCATTGTCATATCCATAAATGGGAAATGCACAAATGCATTGACCAGATAGAACAAGGTGCCCCAGATAATCATTCCAAATAAATCATTTATAAGGTAAACAAGGGCGGTTCTCTTACCATTCTTGTTAGTACCTATTGCAGAAAGTAAAACAGGACAGGCTGCACCTACACCGATTCCCAGTGTAATAGGAAAGGCTGACGCAAAGCTTATAGAGCCTGTCATTGAAAGTGCCTGCAGAATACCTACTGACGCTGACGCACTCTGTAAGACAGCTGTAAATACAATACCTACAAGAATACCCATAACAGGGTTTGAGAACATTGTAAGGGCGTTTACAAAGTGCTCATTCTCCTTGAGGGGAGCAACCGCACCACTCATGGTCTGCATACCAACCATAAGGATTGAAAATCCAAGCATGATGCCTCCCACATCCTTGTAGACCTTCTTTTTGACGAACATGTTCATTATAATACCGATGATTGCTACCACTGCCGATATTGTGGCAGTAGAGAGCAACTGGGCTATGCCGCTTGAACCCTCGATATATGACAGACACAAAATCCATCCTGTAATACTGGTACCGATATTGGCACCCATTATAATTCCGATTGCCTGTGCAACCTTCATCATTCCAGAGTTTACAAAACCTACAACCATTACCGTTGTGGCTGACGAACTCTGAATTACAGCTGTAACTCCGGCACCCAAAAGAATTCCTTTGAGTGGGTTGCTTGTGAGCTTGTACAGGATTACCTCAAGCTTGTTTCCTGCAACCTTCTTAAGTCCATCTCCCATAAGTGACATTCCAAACAGGAATAATGCCACTCCTGATAGGAGCGTGAGCACGATAGTGAAACCTTCCATCTTTTTTCCTCTCGATTTCTTTACATAATAATTACAATGACTTACCAGATTTTTACATCAAGTCACTTTATTATATATTGTTTCACTCTCACATTACAAGATATTTTTGCACTTATCTTGTGCTTTTGTGTGCTACTGGCAGGTGCGCCCTGCTGCGTTTTCATTATCCTTCAGGACGGTTTTACTGATTCCAAGTATGCTTTCTGCCCTTTTTACCTCCTCATCTGTAGGCACTCTGACTCCCTCAAGTGGGTAGTTAATGCCTAGCTTTTCCCATTTGAATACTCCCAGAGTGTGATATGGCAGAATCTCCACACGGCTTACAGTTTTAAGGCTCTTTATAAAGTCTGCAAGTGCCTTAAGACCCTCCTCATCATCTGTCAGGTCTGGCACTAAGACATGTCTTATCCACATATCCTTGCCATGGTCTGACAGATATGTGGCAAGGTCTAAGATATTCTTATTGGTGCAGCCTGTAAGCTCCCTGTGCTTTGCATCGTCCATCTCCTTTATATCCAGGATAAAGAGGTCTGTGACTTCCATAAGCTTATCGAATTTTTCCAGATATTCAGGCTCCAGCTTAAAGGGATTGCCGCTTGTGTCAAGGGCTGTGTGGACTCCCTTTGCCTTGGCAAGCTTGAAAAACTCTGTGACAAATTCCATCTGAAGCAGGGATTCTCCACCGCTTACCGTGATGCCGCCGTCCTTGCCCCAGTAGTTTTTGTATCTGTATACTTTTTTGAATAAATCCTCCGGTGTCCATTCTTCGCCTGCGGCATGGGTCCAGGTCTCGGGGTTGTGGCAGTATTTGCAGCGCATGTTGCAGCCCTGCAGGAATACGCAGTAGCGGACGCCGGGACCGTCTACAAGGGCGAAGGACTCGAAGGAGTGGATTTTGCCTTTTATATTTGTCATGGTTTCTCTCCTCAATAAATTTATGTCAAAGGTTTGACCGGAACGTATGACCGGGATATCGGGTGGGGATAGGCAGGAACTTGTGTCGGGTTCCGGATGTAAGATTTTCTAAATGTTCTGGTTTATGTGTTGGTTATTCGACGCAACCGCTCGAGATTCGCCATCCATGGCTCAGCTCTCGCTCTCGGCAACGTCCTGTTGCCGAGCTGCTGGATGACGTACAGAACATCAAGAAAATCTAGCATCCTGCACAAGACACAAATTCCTGCCTATCCCCGCCCGATATCCCCATCTACGTTTGCGCAAATATCCTTGCGGATTGTTTGCGGTTGTTATTTCATAATATAAATTGAATATATTGGGTTCATTTACATCAATATGATTTACTACATTATAATAAACAATTATTTCACAATTATGCAAGTAATAAAGGGCATATATTTTCCTGAGAAATATATACGCCCTCTATACTATATGAACAAAGCTATATTCAAAATCTGTTCTCTTTTTTGTGATAACAGATTTTGTTTTTATGAGTATGCAGGAGAAACTGCCTGTTGACATTCATCCCAAGAAACTGCCAGTGGCAGCTTCAGTTGGTGGCAGGCTCTCTTCTTTATAGGATACTACATTCTTGCGTGGCAGGTTCTTGAGATTACGTCTAACTGCTGCTCTCTTGTTAAGTCGATGAACTTAACTGCATATCCTGATACACGGATTGTGAAGTTTGCGTACTCTTCTTTCTCTGGATGCTCCATTGCGTCCTTGAGCTTCTCGATTCCAAATACGTTTACATTGAGGTGATGTGCTCCCTGGTCAAAGTATCCGTCCATTGCCTGTACGAGGTTCTTGACCTGCTCTTCCTCTGAATGTCCCAGTGCATCCGGGTTGATTGTCTGTGTATTTGATATTCCGTCAAGTGCCCACTCATATGGTATCTTGGCTACTGAGTTAAGGGATGCAAGGAGTCCGTTCTGCTCTGCACCGTAGGCTGGGTTTGCTCCTGGTGAAAGTGGCTCGCCTGCCTTACGTCCGTCTGGCATTGCTCCTGTTGCCTTACCATATACTACGTTTGATGTAATTGTAAGGATTGATGTTGTAGGCTCTGAACGACGGTATGTGTGATGCTTCTTGAGCTTCTCTAAGAAGGTTCTTAAAAGCCATACGCCGATTTCATCTGCTCTGTCATCATCATTTCCGTAACGTGGGAAGTCTCCCTCTACCTCGTAGTCTACTACTAAGCCGTTCTCGTCACGGACTGTCTTTACCTTGGCATACTTGATAGCTGATATTGAATCGATAACATGTGAGAATCCTGCGATTCCTGTTGCAAATGTTCTGCGGACATCTGTATCGATAAGTGCCATCTGGGCTGCTTCATAGTAGTACTTGTCATGCATGTACTGGATTGCATTTAATGTATTTACATATACATCTGCAAGCCAATCCATCATTGCATCATATTTATCCATTACCTCATCATAGTCGAGGTACTCAGATGTAATTGGCTGATATTTTGGTCCAACCTGTACCTTGTTTTTCTCATCAACTCCACCATTGATTGCGTAAAGGAGACATTTTGCAAGGTTTGCTCTTGCTCCGAAGAACTGCATCTCTTTACCTGTCTGTGTTGCAGATACACAGCAGCAGATTGCGTAATCATCGCCCCATACTGGCTTCATGACATCATCATTCTCGTACTGGATAGATGATGTTGTGATTGAAATATAAGCTGCATATCTCTTGAAGTTCTCTGGGAGCTTAGATGAGTACAATACTGTGATGTTTGGCTCTGGTGAAGGTCCCATGTTCTCAAGTGTATGAAGTACACGGTAATCTGTCTTTGTAACCATTGAGCGTCCATCTACGCCGATTCCTGCAAGGTCGATTGTTGCCCATACAGGGTCTCCTGAGAATAACTGGTTGTATGACTCACAGCGGGCAAACTTAACCATTCTGAACTTGAGAACCATATGGTCGATAAGCTCCTGTGCCTCTGTCTCTGTAAGTATTCCTTTTTCAAGGTCTCTCTCAATATAAATATCAAGGAATGTACATACACGTCCGATTGACATTGCTGCACCATTCTGTGTCTTGATTGCTGCAAGGTAACCGAAGTATGTCCACTGAACAGCCTCTTTTGCATCCTTAGCTGGCTCTGAAATATCGAAGCCGTATAATGCAGCCATTTCCTTCATGCCCTTGAGAGCCTTAATCTGCTCTGCAAGCTCCTCTCTCTGGCGGATAACCTCACCCTTCATTGAGCCTGAACCGCATACTGACTTGTCTTCCTCTTTCCATGCGATAAGCTGGTCGATTCCGTAAAGGGCTACTCTACGGTAGTCACCTACGATACGTCCACGTCCGTATGTGTCTGGAAGTCCAGTGATGATTTTATTTTTACGGACAGCTCTCATCTCAGGTGTGTATACATCAAATACTGCCTGGTTGTGAGTCTTGTGATACTCTGTAAAGATTCTGTGAAGCTCTGGGTTTGGTGTGTATCCATACTCTGTAAGAGCCTTCTCAGCCATCTGGATTCCACCGTAAGGCATGAATGCTCTCTTTAATGGCTTGTCTGTCTGAATACCTACTACCTTTTCCAAATCCTTTAATGACTCATCAATATATCCTGGTCCGTGTGATGTGAGTGATGATACGATATCTGTGTCCATATCTAACACTCCACCCTTGGCACGCTCTTCCTTCTGGAGCTTCTGTAAAGCATCCCAGAGCTTATCTGTCGCTTCTGTTGGTCCTGCTAAGAACTTCTCATCTCCCTCGTATGGCTTGTAGTTGTTCTGAATGAAGTCACGAACATTGAGTTCTTCCTTCCAGAGTCTTCCTTCAAAGCCTTCCCACTGTGTCTTTTCTAACATTATGATTTCCTCCTAAAATTGTCAGTTAGACTGATTTATATAAATTGAATTGTTACCATAAATTATACCTGACCAGCTATGCAAAATCTGCCGATAATTAGTCTTGTATAACTGTAGTTAGTATATACTGACCGTTATTTTTTTGTCAATATCTTTTAATGTACCTTTTAAAAAACAAAAAAATTTATACTCACTACTTAATTTACAATCTAACAGAAGCTATACGCTAAAGCTACTGTAAATTGCTGGGAATACAGAGTGCATGGCAGCTGGCGGCTTTTTGCATATTTTTGTAAAAAAAGAGCCTACTGTCTGGGTAATTGCCCAGACGGTCGGCTCTCTTTTGTTATATTTCATGTGGTTATCCACTTATCCGTCAGTTATATAACACCTACATAGTAAATGACTTTTGTGGTTTATGCAATAGGTTTCTGGTACTATTTTAATGAATATCTACATAGCCCTCACTGGAACCCAGACGCAGACTGTACTTTTCATTTTCAGAACGCAGTATAGTGTAGCCTGGATGCTCGCTATTTACATTCTCCACTGCCTGATTTATAAAATCCTCCACTTCATCCGCATCAAAAGAATCGTCCATGCTGTTTATTATGTATCGCAGTTCCTCTTCAAAGCCTGCATCCTTGTAATATAACTGAACATCTACATCCTCTAAACCACCGTTTTTATCAAAATAATAGGTGATTTCCGATTTTTTTGTGCCATGAGATTTAGAAAACCTGTAGACCTTGGAGTTAACCTTGTCTACAGAATAATTGTATCCGCTTAACTCTCTTTCGATAGTGTCTCTTGTATCCGCTATATTTGAAAGATTTTCCCTGTTTTGACTGCTGCCATAGCCTAAATCAATACAGGCTATCATTAATCCTATGGCGCACACAATAAGGCTTCGTATTACTATTCTCAATATAAAAGAGCGGGGCGCACTGTCTGAATGACACAGGCCAGCATATATTTTAGGAATAACCAGCTTGCCATTCTCACAATTATAGACTAATGTATATTTTGTCTCTTTTACTAGTACTGGATTTGTATACACTGTCTTTTTATAGAGGTCAGTATTGAAACACTGAGAGACAAATGTGGGATTCATATTATATTCTATCAGCTGCAAAATATTGCCAAGATTTTTCCCTGCCTGTGCAGTCATTACCCTGCCAGAATTCCCTGCATTTTTTACCATATAGGCTGTCACTGCCGCATCATTTATCAGGCTGGCTGCGCTTTGGGGAACCTTATTTTGAATTCTGCCTTTTACAATGCGATTATTCTCAAAGCTATAGGAAGTCATAAGTTCTGTGAGAAACATTACTAACTGGTATGCAAGTGCCGCAAAGATAAACACGCAAACCAGAATAGGGACTGCCATATGGTCACTTATTGGAGAGCTTACCAGCCCTAAAAAGCTGCTCATAAATGGGTGAAAGGCAGCAAAGACACCAATTCCAACTGTAAAAAGCGATATAAGTGATACAAACCACCATATGTGGCGGTTAAAAGTCCTTGTTGTTTTTTCTGTTTCAAATGATGGGCAATAAATTGTATTCATTCTGCTTCTCCTTCATTTTATTTTCCAGAAATTGTAACCTTATCCACCTTGGCATATGGTATCACGCCTGTTCCATCCATGACAATTTCCTTTGATAAATCCACAATGTTCAACAGCATGTCACTTAAATTAAAGCTTACCATAGTCTCAGATACGGCATTTACGATTTTGCCATTCTCCACATAAAAGCTGTTTTTGACAGCTCCTGAAATCTCTCCGTTGGCAGAAGGAAATCCGCATGAGACAGCGCCAATTATAAGACCTCTGTCTATGCCTGCAATCATCTCCTCCAGAGGTATCTCTCCTCCCTCGATTACAATATTAATGCTTGAATTTTTAGCTCTCTCGACACCGCATTTGTTTGACACATAGAGGCTTGCCATGTAGCTTTTAAGCACTCCGTCCTCTATGATATTGTAGTCCTCAGCCCTGAATCCATCCTCTGTGATGACATCAGCCTGAACCAGTCTCTCATCCCATGGCTTTAATCCAATCGTCAGCTTGTCAGAGGCTACCTTTTGGCCGATTTTGCCCAGCCACTTTGACTCTCCACTTAAGATTACATTATCTCCTGCAAAGGAACCAAAGCTATAGATTAGCATCTGCTCCAAAGCTGTCGGTGTAAGGATAACAGGACCTTCCCATTTTCCTTCTACCACGCATGGAGATATGGATGCCTCAGCCTCCTCCAGATTTCTGCGGATATTTCCCTGCTCCATGAAAGGAATATCCAGATTGTCTATCATCACACCTGTTCCAAAAATACCAGATGACTTCTCTCCATCATTGCCTGCGTATTCCAGCATAATGAGATAGCAGCCTGATGTCACCTCATCCTCACTTCCGTTGGTGTTACGGTAAATGTAATGCTTTTTCTCATATTTAAAAATCATCTGCATAAGCAGGATACGTGGATAATTCTTTGCAATATCATCAGACAGCTCCCTTGCCCTAAGCATCAGCTTGTCAATGTCTGGCTCCTGCACGCCCTGATGAAACTGGGCTGCCTCCATGCCAGGGGCAATGTCGTAATGTTCATCCTCCACTCCCGAGTCTGCTGCTGCAAGAGCGTCATCTACTACCTTTTCCAAATCTTCCTTGTCCAATTTATTGGTAGAGGTTTTTCCAATCTTATGATTATGAATTACATTGACTCTTACATCATTATCAAAAAGTGTACGAAACAGGGTAAATTCTCCATTTTCCATGGTAATCTCTCTTGTCTCAGTCTCTGTTACTGTGTATTGGGCTTTTAAGCCCTCTTTTGTATCAATATATGCCTTTAAGCAGTCTGATGCTTCCCTTATATTTCCCATCTTATCTTCCTCCGATATTAATTTGACATTTGATTTCAGGTCCACCCATGGATACCGCCATAGCCTGTTTTTTGCCACAGGTTCCTACAGTGGTCCACTTCACCTGGTCGGATACCATGTCGCAGGTCTTTAACATATCAAAGGCAACGCCAGAAACAGTTGTATCAAGGATTGCCCTGCCAAGCTTACCCTTCTTGATCTCATAGCCCATATTAATTCCAAATGTGAATTCGCCTGTCAAATCCGCCTGACCGTTTCCTGTAGAAAGCAGATAGTAGCCATCATCCACAGAGGCAATCATATCCTCAAGCTTGTCATTTCCTGCCAGGACAAGAGTATTTCTCATACGAATCAATGGCTCATCTGAAAACTCCCTGCCTCTTGCATTTCCAGTTGCTTCCACGCCGAAATGGTCGGCAGTCTCACGATTGTGCATATAACCCTTTAAGATACCATTTTCCACCAGAACCGCATCCTTTGCTTCAACACCCTCGTCATCCAGATATACAGGAAGAGGTGCCATCTCTCCGTCCACCTGGCTTGCATAATCAATAATGGTTATTTTGTCTGAGGCAACCTTTTTCTCCAGATTAGAAGCGGCTACAGAGCCTCCCAGTACCAGGTCTGCCTCAACTGTGTGTCCGATTGCTTCATGGGCAATCATGCCAGCCACATCAGAGTCAAGTATAACTGTTTTGTTTCCAGCCTCTGCATAGACACCCTTGGTCTTATCACAGAGACGCTTATAAAGCAGTTCAAGCTTCTGCTTCAGGACTTCCATACCACAGAAATTATCAAGGATATTGCCATATGAACCAAAGGACTCAGTAAGCATGAGAGGCTGTCCCTCCTCTGATTCCAGACCAAAGCTTACATATAAGGCATATCGTGGATAGCATACATGTCCGTCACATGCGTCTGATGTGAGGATAGTCTTTTCCATAGTGTCCTCATTGTACATCACTTTTCTGGATTTGAGGTTTGGATAGGTTTTCACAATATAGGCATCTACCTCCTTGCATATATCCAGTATCTTAGTCTGCTCCAAATCCACTATGCAGCTCTGTGGGAGAATCACTCTTCCATTGCAGGCAGAAAGTGGATTCTTCTTTTTCATGGTGTATTTATCCAGATAAGAGGCATTTTCCACAGCAGCCTTTAAGACCTTCTCAGCCGCCTCCGCAGTGTATTCAGCCATAGAAGCAAAGCCTCTTACTCCATTCTTATATACGTTTGCACATACTCCCTTGGTCTGTGAACGGCTGTTTTCCACTATACTTCCATTTTGGATAATAATTCTGCGATACCTGTTCTCCTGTCCTCGCAAAATGGATTGCATTCCATCTGCGAACAGTTCCTTTTTACCAGTAAATATTTCCTCTAACATGTTCTCCCTCCGTTTTGTTTGTTTTTCTGACAAAAATTAGTCTAAACTAAAAGCCTCTTGAAGTAAATAACTTTACTCCAAGAGGTTAATTATCTGGTATATGAGGTGAAATACAGCACATAAAACAGCTTCGCATTAATTAAATAAATGTATTTGCCTACTTTGCACTTTTATACTGTTCTAACGAAAATAATTTTTTAAGTTCATCACTATATGTAAGATTTTTTAAATTATGACCTTTAGCTACATATTTTATGGTTTTATATTTATCTGTATCGTTTGTTTCTTTGATAAATATTGCAACTATCTGATGTGTTATTTGGGCATACTTTCTGGTATCACCATATAAACTTGAAGCTGGCACATAGTTTTTACCACTTATATGTTTTAATCCCAAACAGGTAGATGTATTACCAACCACCTTATCCAACTGTAATTTTATTCCAGATTCGTTAAAATCCCCTGTCATATTACAATATCTATACTGTGATGATATAAATGGAAGTGCCTTTATTTTAAGTGCTGTATTACTGTCCTTAATTTTCAAATTAGAAAACGACAGCTTCTTATCTTCCAAATCATTATAAAAGCGACTGGCAAAATGTTTATTTTTTGTAGTTTCTCCATTATCTTCTTTATATGCAAGTCCAGTTAAATGATAATAATTATTTCCTGTAAAATTGATAACGATATGGTCTAATTGCATAGTTGTTCTATTACGATAAATAACCAGCATAGACTTACCCATCAAATTCTTTTTGTAATTTTCATATTCTTTTATCACCGCTTTTACTGCTGACTGTAGTTTAATCTGATTATCGTACTGCATATCCCTCCAAATAAGAAAAAAGGAGAAACGACATTGCCTTGGCGAATGTTCATTCTCCTTTTTTATGATTGATTTTTCTGTTGTCTGCCAACCGCTGGTATTAACCAGCACATATCTCAGGTTTTTCTGTTGCCTGCCAACCGCAACTTCCGTTGCACATATCTCAGATTTTGGTGTCAATCACACCCGATATAGCACGCTATATCTTTACATCCTCATTGTAAGCTTATAACTTTATTTTGTCAAACAAATCTTATCTGCTTACATTTATATTATGCCCTAACCACCAAAAAATAAACATAAATTTACAATTTAAAGCGATAGCCGACGCCCCATCCAGCATAATCGTCTGCCGATTATGCGTGCGACCGCAGGGATGCACATATATTAACAATAAACAATATGGGGCAACATAGATTTACAATTTAAAGCGATATCCAACTCCCCATATTGTTTCAATGTACTGCGGCTTTGCCGTATTCATCTCAATCTTCTCACGAATCTTCTTAATATGCACAGTCACAGTGGCAATATCTCCAATAGACTCCATATCCCAAATCTCACGGAAGAGTTCTTCCTTGGTAAACACATGGTTAGGATTCTCAGCCAGGAATGTGAGCAGGTCAAATTCCTTGGTTGTAAACTGCTTCTCCTCTCCATTTACCCAGACACGTCTGGCTGTCTTGTCAATCTTGATGCCACGGATTTCTACTATGTCTCCCTCTGGCACATTGGTACCGATAAGTCTCTCGTATCTGGCAAGGTGAGCCTTTACTCTGGCAACCAGCTCACTTGGTGAGAAAGGCTTGGTGATATAATCATCTGCGCCAAGTCCCAGACCTCTGATTTTGTCGATGTCATCCTTCTTTGCAGACACCATGAGAATAGGTGTGTTCTTTTTCTCCCTGATTTCCTTACAGATTTCAAACCCGTCGATTCCAGGCAGCATGAGGTCAAGTATGAACAAATCAAAATCCTCTGCCAGCGCTCTTGCCAGTCCATTAGTTCCGTCGTTTTCTATCTCTACCTCAAAGCCGCTCAATTCCAGATAGTCCTTCTCCAAATCTGCGATTGCCACTTCATCCTCTACAATTAAAATTCTACTCATTTCTTACCTCCTGATATTTGCGAATTACAAAATACATTATTGTGCCTGTGCCTTCCTTGCTGGTAGCCCAGATTTTGCCTCCATGGTCCTCTATTATCTTCTTTACGATTGATAAGCCGATTCCACTTCCACCTGTTGCTGAGTTTCTGGATGCATCCGCCCTGTAGAACCTGTCGAAAATGTATGGCAGATCCTTCTGCGCTATGCCTCTTCCGTTATCCTCTATCTCGACCTGTATAAAATCACCAACATCCTTAAGCCTTATATTTATAAAGCCATTTGTCTTGTTCATGTACTTGACCGAATTTCCAATGATATTATTTATGACTCTCCTGAGCTGTTCTGTGTCAGCAATTATAATGGTATCTTCATCCACATAGTTGTAATATGCAAGCCCAATATTTTTTTCTTCCAGGTCAAGTCCTATATCCTCCACACAATCCTGGAAATAATTATTGATGTTAATCTTCTCAAAATTGTATGGTATCTTGTTGGTATCAATCTTTGAGTAGAGGGTCAGCTCATTGATTAAGGTATCCATCTCGTTTGCCTTATTGTATATGGTTCTTATATACTTGTCACGCTTCTCTGGAGTGTTTGCCACCCCGTCAAGCAAGCCTTCTGAATATCCCTTTACAGCAGTGATTGGAGTTTTTAAATCATGGGCTATATTGCTTATAAGCGCCCTGTTTTCAGTCTCATTATTGAGCTTCTCCTCCGCACTGTCCTTGAGCCTCTTTCTCATCTCCTCAAAGGATGTACACAGCTCGCCAATCTCATCATCACCATTAGACTCTATGGCAAAATCCAGATTGCCCTCCTTGATATTTTCAGCAGCTTCCCTAAGCTTCTTTATAGGAGTTATCATGCTCCTGTATACCCAGACTATGAGCACGCAGGCTGTCAGAATCAGAATAAGGAATATTGCTACCAGGGCATCCACTATAAGCTTCTTAAGCTCTGGCACCAGATTAACCGTGGAGGTAATAATATACAGCGAGTCATGGCTTCCATCGCACTTAAAATCCAGCTGCTTTATGAGTATCTCCTGGTCTCCGTCAAGATAGGTGCTGATATTTGAATTTACATCGGTCTCACCATATTTTGGCAGGGATTCTATCAGCTTATCCGTATCTGTACCGCCATTATATATGATTTCATCATCTTCATTTCTGACGATAATATATGAAAATTTATCCTCCAGCTGCTCATTGAGCTTGTCCAGATAGCTCTCATCCAAAAGCTTTGCAGGTGTTACAATAGCTATTCTCTGGACATTTGCGAAATCACTCTCCGTCATCCTGTTTAGGAGCTGGATTGAATTGGTCAGGGAATAGGCTCCCGCATCCTGTATTCCATATGCCTTCTCTATCGCCTTCACCTGGATGGTCTGAAATCCAAATACTGCCACACAGGACAGCACAATCGGAACAAACAGTATAATACAAAACGATATGACTAATTTGGTCTTAATCTTCATAAAATGCCTTCCTTTATAATATAAAAACCATAGAACCGCCGAAGCAATTCTATGGTAATTATATCACGTTTTGTATATTCCTTTGTTTATTAACAGAGAAATTATTATAAACTTTTTATAAAAAGGCTTATAAATACTTCTTTAATATATCAGCCTTATCTGTGTGCTCCCATGGGAGGTCGATGTCTGTACGTCCGAAGTGTCCGTATGCTGCTGTTCCTCTGTAGATAGGTCTGCGGAGGTCTAACATCTTGATGATTCCAGCTGGACGGAGGTCGAAGTTCTCTCTTACGATTTCAACCAGCTTCTCATCAGAGAGCTTTCCTGTTCCAAATGTATCAACCATGATTGATGTAGGCTGGGCAACACCGATAGCGTATGATAACTGAATCTCACACTTGTCAGCAAGCCCTGCTGCAACGATATTCTTTGCTACATAACGGGCTGCGTATGCTGCTGAACGGTCTACCTTTGTGCAGTCCTTTCCAGAGAAAGCTCCGCCGCCGTGACGAGCCATTCCACCATATGTATCTACGATAATCTTACGTCCTGTAAGTCCTGCGTCTCCGTGAGGTCCACCGATTACGAAACGTCCTGTTGGGTTGATAAAGAATTTTGTCTCATCATCAACAAGCTCTGCTGGTAGAACTGGATCAAATACATACTTCTTAATATCTGCATGAATCTGCTCCTGTGTCACATCCTCATCATGCTGTGTTGAAAGTACAACAGCCTCAAGTCTCATTGGCTTGCCGTTCTCATCATACTCTACAGATACCTGAGTCTTTCCATCTGGACGGAGGTATTTTAAAGTGCCGTTCTTACGAACCTCTGTAAGCTTTAATGCAAGCTTGTGGGCAAGTGCGATAGGATATGGCATAAGCTCTGCTGTCTCGTTTGAAGCGTAACCAAACATCATACCCTGGTCTCCAGCTCCTGTGTCCAGGTCATCTGTAAGTGAGCCTTCTTTTGCCTCAAGAGCCTTGTCAACTCCCATTGCAATATCAGCAGACTGCTGGTCAAGTGCTACCATAACTGCACATGAATTTCCATCAAGTCCCTTCTTTCCATCATCATATCCAATTTCAAGAACTGTCTTGCGGACGATTGAAGGAATATCAAGCTGTGCCTTTGTTGTTATCTCTCCTGTTACAAGTACGAATCCTGTACAGCTTGCTGTCTCGCAGGCTACACGGCTCATTGGATCCTGCTCCATGCATGCATCAAGAATAGCATCTGATACAGCGTCACACATTTTGTCAGGATGTCCCTCTGTTACTGACTCTGATGTAAATAAAAATTTTTCCATCTTTTGTCTCCTCTCATTAATTAAAATAAAATATTTTTGGCATACATAAAACCTGCCACTGGCAGCTTTTCTTGCATACTTTGGTATAAAAAAAACCGCTTAAATAAGCGGATTTAAATAGGTACTTCAAATCCTCTTATTGTTCGAGTACACTCGCTCAGGTTGGCACCTTCCTCATATGGGGGTTGCCGTGACTTCACAGATCCTTTGTATCTCCATCACTCTGAATAAGAGAAAATTAAATATTATTTTTTCAACATAGGGATAATACTCCCTTTCTTTATAAATGTCAAGTGCCATTTATTGACTTTATTAACACAAAACTTTATACTAAGTACTATAGATATATTCACGGAGGAATATATATGCGAACATTAAAAACATCTAATCTTGAACCTGGCATGATTGCCGCTGAACCAGTTGTCACTCCACTTGGTCAGCTTTTGGCACCTGCTGGCACAGAAATCACAAGACAGCTTATCAACCGCATGAAGTTATATAAGGTGGAGTCTGCCATCGTATTAGGTGAAGATCCTCAGGACACGGAAGTAGAGGAAGCAGAAGAGGCTAAACCTGCAGCTCACGTAAAGACTCATGCCGAGGAAAGCAAAACTCATTCACAGAAGGTTGCAGCATCTGACGAATTCAGGGATTTCCAGATGCAGTATTTTGAGGCAATCGATTATTTAAAAAATGTATTTACATCAGCAGCAAATTCGCACTATACCATAGACATCGATGCTCTGGTTAACAGTGTCTCAGATTTGTTCAGATCCAGAAAGACTATAGTTGAGCTTTTTGATATGCTTTTTAACATGCGTATCATCTCAGACAGCGTGTATTCACACTGCCTCAATGTAGGACTCATCTCCCGAATGATTGGCAGATGGTTAAAGCTGGACAAGCATGACCTCAATATATTGACTGCCGCCGGATTATTACACGACATCGGCAAGGTTAAAATCCCAGAGGAGGTGCTCAACAAGCCTGGCAAACTGACCGACGAAGAATTTGCCATGATTCAGATGCACCCTAAGTACGGCTATGATATACTGAAAAACCAGGCAATCGACTCAAGAATCAAGAAGGCTGCCCTCATGCACCACGAGAGATGTGACGGCTCTGGCTATCCATCCCACCTTACAGAGGAATTTATCGATTCCTTTGCCATGATTGTAGGCATCGCAGATGTGTATGATGCCATGACAGCTGCCCGCTCTTACAGGGCACCACTTTGTCCTTTCCAGGTAATAGCAAACTTTGAGCATGATGGTTACCAGAAGTACCACACCAAGTACATCATCACCTTCTTAAAGCAGATTGCTGCTGCCTACCAGAACAACCGTGTAATCCTGAATGACGGACGTGGCTGTAACATCATTCTCTTAAATCAGACTGCTTTATCAAAACCTATGGTTCAGATGGATGATGGAACAATTATTGACCTGAATACAAACAGGGACTTGTACATAAAGTCAGTTATATAATTTTATAAATCAATAAATTACTAATGCCGCCGTGGAAAACCACGACGGCATTTTTTATGATACTTTAAGAATAAACTTCTGAAGTTCTTTCTCGTCTGCAACCTTTTCAATTTTTGCACCTATACCAGAAAGCTTCTTTTCAAATTCCTCATAGCCTCTCTCAATATAATATATGTCATCAACCACTGTGATGCCATCTGCCACAAGACCTGCGATTACAAGGGCTGCTCCAGCTCTTAAATCAGGGGCATTGACTCTGGCACCTGAATACTTATTCACACCTGTAATAATTGCGATATTGCTCTCAACCTTGATGGTTGCTCCCATTCTTGTAAGCTCATCCACATATTTGAATCGATTCTCAAAAATGCTCTCTGTAACTGTACTGGTTCCCTCTGCAATTCCAAGAAGTACTGCCATCTGAGGCTGCATATCAGTTGGGAAACCTGGGTATGGCAAAGTAGTAACCTGAGTGTGATTTAACCTGCCATCTGAGATAACTCTCACAGCATCATCAAACTCTTCTACCTTACAGCCTACCTCTAATAGCTTTGCAGTTGTAGCCTCCAAATGCTTTGGAATAACATCCTTTACAAGCACATTTCCTCCTGCTGCTGCCACTGCAAACATAAATGTACCAGCCTCTATCTGATCAGGGATAACTGAATACTCAGTCTTGTGGAGCTTCTCAACTCCCACAATTCTGATAACATCTGTTCCTGCTCCTCTGATATTGGCTCCCATGCTGTTTAAGAAGTTTGCCACGTCAACTACATGTGGTTCCTTTGCCGCATTCTCAATAACAGTCTTTCCATCTGCCATTGCAGCAGCCATCATGATATTGATTGTAGCTCCTACTGATACCTTATCAAGATAAATATGTGTTCCACTTAACTTATCTGCCTTTGCAACCACAAGACCATGCTCAATATCCACAGTAGCTCCCATGGATCTGAAGCCCTTGATATGCAAATCAATAGGTCTGCTTCCGATGTCACATCCACCTGGAAGTGCCACCTCTGCATGCTTATATTTACCCAGAAGTGCTCCTATCAGATAATAAGAAGCACGGATTTTTCTTATGAATTCATTATCTACACTTACCTCACGGATGAAGGAGCCGTTAATCTTTACCTTGTGTGCATTGACACGCTCAACCTTTGCTCCTATCTCCTGAATTGCCTGCAATAAGACATTTATATCTCTTACATTTGGCAAATTATCTATCGTAACAGTTTCGTCAGTCATTATTGCCGCAGCAAGAATAGCAAGTGCTGCATTTTTGGCCCCACCAATTTCGACTTCTCCGTATAAAGGGTTTCCACCTTTGATTACGTACTGTTCCATATCTCTTCTTCACCTCTAACATATACTATTCGCAAATCTATTATTTGTTATTCAGAAATTGCAAATTTTCTATAAGTTTATCTACTGTTTCCTCAACATTCAGACCCTCTTCCGAAATTTCCAGGTCTGCGTATTTCTCATAGAGTGGTGTCCGCTCTAAATAAAGGTCATAAAGAGTCTGACCTTCCTTTAATACTACACCTCTACCCTTGATGTCTGCAAGTCGTTTCTCTAAAGTCATAAACGGCACATGTAGATATACCACTGTGCCTATTTCCTTTAAATGCGCCATTGCCTCTTTACCATATATCACGCTGCCACCGGTAGCGATTATTGTGTTTTCTGCCTCAATCGAAGCATTGACACGATTTTCAACCTCTATAAATCCATCGGTACCCTTTTCTGCGATGATATCCTTTAAGAGCTTGCCCTCTGACTTCTGAATCAAAAGGTCAGCATCCACAAACTGATATCCAAGTACCTTTGCCAGTATTACGCCGACAGTGCTTTTGCCCACTCCCGGCATTCCAATCAAAACAATATTATTCTTCATATTAGTTAGCTTCTGTGCTTTCTACAGCTTCTGTCGACTCTGTATCTGACTCTGTTGTCTGTGTGAAACGGTTCTTAAAGCTAATCTTTGTAAGCTTCTTCTCATCTACAGTCCAGCCATCTGACTCCTGCCATCCCTCAAGAACAGAATCGTAGAGGTCATCCTGACGCTGCTTGATGATAGACTGACGGTTTGACTCTGTCGCATCCTCATCAGTATCCTTGTCTATTCTCACAATATATAAGTCTGTATCAGTCTCAATAAGGGCAGATATCTCGCCCTCCTTTAAGGCATCAAGAGCATCCTTGACTGTAGAATCCAATGTATCATTGTCTGCCGCATATGTACCAGTTGTGATATTATCTGAAAGTCCATATGCCTGACATACAGCCTCAAGCTCATCACCATTATCAACAGCCTCTGCTACGGCATCTGCCACATCCTTAAGCTGCTCCTTCTCCTCATCTGTATACTCAACAGTTGAGTTTGTCTCTGAATCTGTGTAGCTGTCTGTCTTGATGTCGAGCATAGTGTAAGCTCTCATATTTGCGTCTTCATCAGACACCTCTGTATCTGCATCAGCCTTTATAGCCTCAGTCATCTTCTCCCTGATTGTGTAGAGAGTGAGCACTTCCTCAACTATATCCTGTGTAGCCCCCATCTCATCAAGGGCATCACTGGAATTGTCCTCCATAAAGCTCTTTGCAGCTTCCTCTATTGCTGACTTATCCTCGTCTGTAATCTCCACATTGTAGTCTGACATATGAGCCTTAAGTGTGTACATCTCATGTACGCCCTCTACTACCTGGCTCTTAACAGACTCCTGCATGGTTGAACCACTGCTGTATAAGTCCTGGTTCCATACGTCCTCTCCAAAATATGTGGTATATAAATCATCTGTAACTGCCTGCTGATAACGGCAGATGAAATTTACAACTCCAAGAGAAATATCCTGCTCTCCAAGTGTTGCAACTGTTGCATTTTTATTTATTCCGCATCCTGTCAAAACAGATGCTGCCATAACTCCAGCCAACAAAATAGCTGTCAATCTTTTGAACTTCATATTTCCTCCTTGCGCAAAACACCGCTCGATAAATTATATTACTTTTTACTGCAAGTATCAAGTTTTTTCTACTCCCTGAGCCAACAATGTTTCCATTGATGTGAGCAGGTCTCCCAGCACTTCCAGTATATCCCTGTTCTTTTCCCTGGAATTAGCCCCCAGCTTGTAGACAAAATATGGGTTTTCTGCATCCATTGTAAACTGCATAAATGGCGCAAAGCTCTCCACAAGCTTTGGTATGGCAAGCGGGTCGATTTCTGCCTTCTCATACATCACAAGCTTTAACTCGCCGCCTTTTTGAGTGATTTCCTTTATGAAAAGTCCATGTGCCCTGCACTTAAGCCTTGCTATAAGCAGCAGGTTCTGTACTGACTTTGGAGGGTCTCCGAAACGGTCTATAAGCTCCTCCAGCATCTCATCCGCTTCGTCTGGATTGTCAATCCCTGCAATCCTCTTGTATATATCAAGCTTCTGAAATTCGTTTGCTATATAGGATGGCGGTATGAAAGCATCTATTCCTATATCAACTGATGTATCAAATCTCTCAAGAGACTTTGTCTCTCCCTTCACATCCTTTACCGCCTCGTGGAGCATCTTGCAGTAGAGGTCATATCCGACTGCTGCCATGTGTCCGCTCTGTTCAGCCCCTAAGAGGTTTCCTGCGCCTCGGATTTCCAGATCCCTCATGGCAATTTTAAAGCCGCTTCCAAGCTCAGAGTACTCCTTTATTGCCGCAAGCCTCTTCTCCGCAATCTCCTTAAGCATTTTATTTCTTCTGTACATCAAAAATGCGTAGGCAGTCCTGTTTGAACGCCCTACCCTGCCTCGCAGCTGGTAAAGCTGTGACAGTCCCATATTGTCAGCATCCTGGATAATCATGGTGTTGACATTAGATATATCAAGTCCTGTCTCTATAATGGTAGTAGAGACCAGCACATCTATATCTCCATTTATGAAGTCATACATGATTCTCTCCAGCTCAGTCTCCCTCATCTGCCCGTGGGCAAACGCCACATTGGCATCTGGTACCAGCTGCTGGATTCTGCCTGTGACCTCATCTATATCCCTGACCTTATTGTATACATAATAAACCTGACCGCCTCTTGCAAGCTCCCTGTTTATAGCTTCCCTCACCAGCTCGTCATTGTATTCCATGACATAGGTCTGGATTGGCACCCTGTCCATAGGAGGCTCCTCGAGCACGCTCATGTCACGGATTCCTATAAGGCTCATGTGGAGGGTTCTTGGAATAGGTGTGGCTGTCAAGGTCAGCACATCCACATTTGTCTTAAGCTGCTTTATTTTCTCCTTGTGCGCAACTCCAAACCTCTGCTCCTCATCTATGATAAGCAGTCCCAAATCCTTAAACTGCACATCCTTTGACAGGACTCTGTGGGTACCCACTATTATATCCACCTGTCCTTTTTTCAGGTTCTCCACAGTCTTTTTCTGCTCTGCACTGCTTCTGAAACGGCATAATAAGTCTACCTTCACAGGAAAATCCTTCATTCGCTGTGAAAAAGTATTGTATATCTGCTGCGCTAAAATTGTTGTAGGAACAAGATAAGCCACCTGTTTATTTTCCTGCACAGCTTTAAAGGCTGCCCTGATTGCAATCTCAGTCTTGCCATAGCCCACGTCACCACAGATAAGTCTATCCATAATCTTGTGGCTCTCCATGTCCTTCTTGGTGGCCTCTATGGCAAGCTCCTGATCCTCTGTCTCCTCAAATGGAAACAGCTCCTCAAACTCCTTCTGCCAGACTGTATCAGGTCCGTATACAAAGCCATTTTCCTATTCTCTTGCGGCATAGAGCTTAACTAAATCCTGTGCCACCTGCTGCACAGCGCCCCTTACCTTGGTC
>CAVKUD010000005.1:0-17951 GCA_963659315.1 Senegalimassilia sp.
GAACATACGCCTATGGATCAATACTGTGCAGATCATGGAGTTTTTATTATTGAGAATTTATGTAATCTTTGCAGCGTATTAAAAAATGGAAACACATTTATTGCTAATACATATCCAATGAATTATGCTGAGATGACAGGTTTGCCATGTAGAGTTGTTGCAGATGTCTGATTGCTGAGACACCGACATCTAGTTTTTCTGAAATAAGTATTGACTCCGACGCTGCGTAATAGTTTATATTAAAGTCACTAAGTCAAGGGAGGAAATAAAAATGATGACAGTGCATGAAGTGAGTAAGCTTGTCGGAGTGAGTATACGCACTCTACAATATTATGACAAGATTGGTCTTTTACATCAATCAGAATATACCGATGCAGGCTACAGACTGTATGACGATGCAGATTTGGAGCACCTTCAACATATACTGCTGTTTAGAGAATTGGAGTTTCCGCTTAAAGACATCAAGGCAATTATAAATAGTCCGAATTTTGATAAAAGCAAAGCTTTAGAACAACAGATAGAGCTGCTTAGGCTTAAAAAGGAACATATTGAAAACTTGATGAACTTTGCACTTGGAATAAAATTATTAGGAGTGAAACATATGGATTTTAAAGCTTTTGATAGAAGCAAGCTGGATGAATATTCCAGACAGGCAAAGGAATTATACGGCAGCACACCGGAATACAAAGAAATGGAAGAAAGCAGAAAAATCGTACTGAGGAAGATGAGAAAATCTTAGCAGATAGATTTATGCTATTATTTAAGGAGGCAGGAGAAATAAAAAATAGTGACCCAGCATCAGTTGAGGCACAGAAGCTTGTAAAGAGAATACAGGACTATATTACAGAAAATCTTTATACTTGCACAAATAAGATTCTGCGTGGACTAGGAAAAATGTATTCAGGTGGTGGAGAGATTACAACGAATATTGATGCTTATGGAGGTGAAGGGACTGCGGTCTTTGTAGCAAATGCAATAGAGATTTATTGCGGAAAACTTTGATGGAGCGCCTAGATAAATTCCAGTTTATGGATTTGAAATTGTCATAATAGAAACAGCAGGTGAGCGAAGCAACACCTGCTGTTTTTAAAAATTTACGCATTTTTCTTGCGATTTCTATGAGCTACAGAGGCTTTAAAAGATGGCTCTGAGAAAGTCAGCAAGAATCGGCATATATGCCAATTCTTGCAGGCGACTCTCACAACCCTAATTTCGCCTCGGAATATGTTAAATCTTATTTTGTAAGCAGCATCATAATATCATTACTTCTCTTAACAAACTTAGTCATCTGCTCAACAGACAGTGGCTGGTTTGAAATCATAGCCAAATCATAAAGCTGCTCAGCAAACATTGGAACATGCTCAGAATCCTTGTTATTCAGGATATACTTAACCAGCTCATTGTTTGCATTGAGTGTAAGTGTCTGGTCAGCAGCAAACATATTAGGGTCCATTCCACCCATGCCGCCCATAGCGTACATTTTCATCATATCCTGCATACGTCTTCCCTGCTCAGAAAGAGTGAGGACAGAAGCTACATCAGAGTTCTTTAAGTTTTCAACCTTGATAGTAAGCTTGTCATTATTTAAAGCAGACTTAAATACCTCTGTAAGAGTATTTGTTGCCTCTGTCAAATCTGTATCAGAATCTGACTTGAGAGCATCTGTCAGGTCTGCATCAATTCTCATGAACTGGTAGTCTGAGTTTCTCTGCTCAAGCTGTGTGATGAATGATGTATCAATGTTGTGGTCAAGGATAACAGCATTCATTCCCTGCTCCTTGAAGAGATTGATATACTGACCCTGCTGGTTTACGTCAGTTACATAGTATACAGTCTTTTTCTCTGGCTCCTTGTCTGCCTCTGCATTGTCAGCCTTTTCAGCATCAGAAGACTCAGCCTCTGTATTCTTATCATCAGTTTTATCTGTGTCAGCCTCATCATCCTTGGCTTCCTCAACAGGAGCAAGCAGCTCTGGAAGAGTCTGGTACTTGTCATTGATGTCCTTAAAGAGGATATAGTCATTCATCTTATCGCAGAATTTCTCGTCCTTTAAGCAGCCAAACTTGATGAATGGGCTAATGTCATCCCAGTACTTCTCGTAAGATTCCTTGTCTGTCTTGCACATTCCGATAAGCTTGTCAGCCACCTTCTTTGTGATGTACTCAGAGATTTTTTTCACAAAGCCATCGTTCTGAAGGGCAGAACGTGATACGTTAAGTGGTAAATCAGGACAGTCAATTACACCCTTTAAGAGCATAAGGAACTCAGGGATGACCTCCTTGATGTTGTCTGCGATAAATACCTGATTATTGTAGAGCTTGATTGTTCCCTCGATTGAATCATACTCTGTGTTAATCTTAGGGAAGTAGAGGATTCCCTTTAAGTTGAATGGATAGTCCATGTTAAGGTGAATCCAGAATAATGGCTCCTTATAATCCATAAATACCTTGCGGTAGAAAGCCTTGTACTCATCATCTGTACACTCACTTGGATTCTTTGTCCAAAGTGGAGCAGGGTCATTGAGTGGAACCGGTCTCTTTACGATTTTGAGCTTGTCCTTTGCAGGAGATACCTCGACCTGTTCCTTTTCTCCATTCTCGTTTTCCTTTTCCTCGAATTTCGCTTCCTCATGGATTTCCTCGACAACAGTATCTGTGTCAAGCTTGTCTGCCTTGTCTATTGTCTCGTATTCTTCTGGAGCATTTTCCTTTGCCAGATAAATCTCTGTTGGCATGAATGAGCAGTACTTCTCGATGATTTCACGGGCACGATACTCGTTTGCAAACTCAAGACAGTCCTCGTTCAAGAAGAGGGTAATCTCTGTTCCGACATCGTCCTTGTCTCCGTCGACCATATCAAACTCAGTACCGCCGTCACATGACCAGTGAACTGGTGTAGCACCTTCCTTATATGAAAGTGTATCGATTGTGACCTCGTCAGCTACCATAAATGCTGAGTAGAAGCCCAGACCGAAATGTCCGATAATCTGGTCGTCATTTGACTTATCCTTGTATTTCTCAATGAAATCTGTAGCACCTGAAAATGCAATCCTGTTTATGTATTCCTCAACCTCATCAGCAGTCATTCCGAGACCATTATCGATGATTTTGATGGTTTTTTCCTCTGGGTTTACAAGAACCTGGATTTTTGCCTTGAAATCAGCTGGGAGAGAGTACTCGCCCATCATATCAAGCTTTTTGAGCTTTGTGATTGCGTCACATCCGTTAGATATTAATTCACGATAGAAGATATCGTGGTCTGAATATAACCATTTCTTTATTATAGGAAAAAGGTTATCGCTATCAATTGAAAGATTTCCGTGTTTATTTGCCATGATTAACAGCTCCTTTTCTATTATTTTTATCAACTAATAAAGATGATAAATCTGCAAATACTAAAAGTCAATAGAAAATTAGCACTCTTTATAAGTGAGTGCTAACAAAAATGTCGGAAACCTTGAAATAAAAGGCTTGGAGCAATTATTAAAAAACTATTAACTCAAGGTTTGACATTGATAAATAAAAATGCTAGGATTCTATAGTTAATAAGAAATCTCTGCTATATATGAATATAATTGAATGAATATAAATGCAGAGGCTGACAGCATAAATATAATAAGATGGCTGTTTTTGTATGTGTTGTAATGAGTAGATAGGAAAAATATGGAAAATACTAAGATGAGAAAAGAAAAAAAGAAGATAAACCTGACAGAGGGCAGTGTGGCAAAAGGTCTTATGTCCTTTGCTATACCTATGATTCTGGGAAACATATTCCAGCAGCTATATAATATAGTAGATAGTATTATCGTGGGCAAGATGGTGGGAGCCGATGCACTGGCTGCGGTTGGCGCATCCACATCCATCACCATGCTTTTTGTGATGGTTGCAGTGGGAACTGGTATAGGCTGCTCGGTTGTGATTTCACAGCTTTTCGGGGCAAAAAAGATGGAGCAGCTTAAGACAGCCATAGATACGGCGCTGTTTTCAATACTGGTTTTTTCTATTATATTAAGTCTGCTGGGCAGAGCCTTGAGTGTGCCTATACTCACAGCACTTAAGACACCTGAAAACATAATGGCAGATGCCACAACCTACCTTAATATATATTTTTATGGCTTTTTCTTTTTGTTTTTATATAATGCTTTTACCTCGGTATTTAATGCCCTGGGAGATTCAAAAAAGCCCCTCTACTTTCTGATATTTTCATCCTTTGTAAATATCGGACTGGATATATATTTTGTCAAAAGCTTAAAGCTTGGCGTGGCAGGAGCAGCATGGGCAACACTCATAGCACAGGCTTTATCTGCTGTGTTGTCATTTGTAGTTTTAAAGAAAAAGCTGGATGGCATCAAATCAGGAGAATATGCCAGGTTTGATTTGCAGATGCTTAAAAATATGTCGAGGGTTGCATTCCCTACCATTTTACAGCAGTCTATTGTGTCAATCGGCATGCTCCTCATACAGGGAGCTGTAAACCAGTTCGGCTCAGTATTTCTGGCTGGATATACAGCGGCTATAAGAGTGGATGGTCTGGCAATTATACCTATAGTAAACCTTGGAAATGCAGTGTCTACTTTTGTGGCGCAGAATGCAGGAGCAGGCAAAATCGACAGAATACCAAAGGGCTATCATGTGGGACTTACGGCAGGAATTGGCTTTGGCTTGTTTATAGGTATTATGATGCAACTATTTGGAAATGACATGATTGGTCTCTTCATGGATGCAAATGATGCAGCCGCTTCAATAGAGATTGGAGCAAAATATATCGAAATTATCTCGATTTTTTACTTCGTTTTTGCTATGATGAATATGACGTCCGCAGTCTTAAGAGGAACCGGAGACATGCTTGTGTTCACTCTTTCAGCTTTTGCAAACCTTATAGTCAGGGTTTCACTGACTTACGCATTTGCAGCAGCAACCGCTGGAATGGTGATTATGTGGGCAAACCCGGTGGGCTGGGCGACATCATTTACCATTTCATTTATCAGATATAAGATGGGTAGATGGAAAAAGATAAAACTGATATAGTTAAAGGGAAAGATTAGGAGGATTTAAAGATGCTTGAGACAGGAATAAAGGGACATAAGGAAATTGTCGTAACAGATGAGATGACAGCTAAAAAGATGGGCAGTGGAACACTTGATGTATATGCTACTCCATGCATGATTGCGCTTATGGAGAATACTGCATTTGAGAGCGTATCAGCAGAGCTTGATGAGGGCAGTGGAACAGTAGGAACAGCCTTAAATGTAAAGCACGTTGCTTCTACTCCTGTAGGAATGAAGGTTACATGTGACAGTGAGCTTGTAAAGGTAGATGGCAGAGCCTTGACCTTTAGTATCAAGGTCTATGACGAAGCAGGACTTATCGGAGAGGGAGAGCACGAGAGATTTATTATTTTTGAGGATAAATTTCAGGCAAAGACAGATGCTAAATTAAACAAATAGTGGAGGCATCTGGTGAAAAAAATAAGATTAGTTGATGTCTTTATCTTCATCCAGAAATTCATGAAGAGTGCGATTGCTGCATATTCGGGGCAGACAGCTTTTTTCCTTATGCTGTCTTTCTTCCCATTTCTGATGTTCTTTTTCTCATTTTTAAAGCTGACACCTATTAATGAGACAGATGTGATTATGTGGGCGATGGGAGTTATCCCAGAGGCTTTTACACAGAATATACAGGAAATTATTGCGGAAATCTATAACTCTGGCAGCCAGCGCATGTCTTTAAGTATTATCATGGCACTGGTATTGAGCTCAAAGGCTTTTATCTCTATACAGCAGGGGCTTAACGCCTTGTATGAGACCAAGGAAAGCAGGAACTTTATTATGGTACGTGTCTTTGCAGTGCTGTATAGTTTTGTCTTTGCGATTCTGCTTTTGATTGTGCTTGGATTTCTGGTGTTTGGTAACAGACTCAGTGATGAAATATTTAAAAATGTCAGTATTATTGAATATCTGGTGCAGATAAGGATGATTGTTCTGGTTCCGGTTATGTTTTTCTTTTTCATGATACTGTATTATTTTGTACCAAATAAGAAACAGAAGGTTAGAAACCAGATTCCTGGAGCTGCATTTGCATCTATGGGTTGGGTTATATTTTCCTTCTTTTTCTCATTGTATGTGGATAAGATTAATAAGCTGGAATCCTTTTATGGGGCTATGACAACCATGGCGCTCATGATGCTGTGGCTCTATGGCTGTATGTATGTGCTTTTTATAGGAGGACTTATAAATAAGGTCTTAGAGGAGCAGGAATAGGAGCTTTATTCAAATGATATATTTTAATTGTGATTATAATGAGGGTGCCCATGACAATATTATGCAGGCGCTTGTGAAAACAAATATGGAGCAGACTGTGGGCTATGGCTGTGATGGGCATTGTATGCATGCCGCAGATATGATTAGGAAATTTACAAAGCGTCCGGACGCAGATGTACATTTTCTGGTGGGCGGCACCCAGACAAATGAGACAGTCATAACAGCGGCACTGAGGAGCCATCAGGGAGTGCTGGCGGCTGATACAGGGCATATAAATGTACACGAAACAGGAGCCATAGAGTCATGCGGACATAAGGTGTTAGCTCTGCCATCAGCGGATGGAAAAATCACAGCAAAGCAGATAGATGACTATTACAAGGCTCATATTTCAGATGCAAGCTTTGAGCATATAGTGCAGCCTAAGATGGTATATATATCACTGCCTACAGAGCTTGGCACAATGTATACACTTAAGGAATTAAAAGACATATATGAGGTCTGTAAGGCAGACAGGCTGTACCTGTTTGTGGATGGTGCCAGACTGGGCTATGGCTTAAGTGCCGTAAGTAATGACATAAGCCTGCCAGACCTTGCTCAAAATTGCGATGTATTTTACATGGGCGGAACCAAGCAGGGGCTTTTGTTTGGCGAGGCGGTTGTAATCACAAATGATGCATTTAAAGAGGATTTCAGATACATAATAAAACAAAAGGGCGGTATGCTGGCAAAGGGCAGGCTGCTGGGCGTTATGTATGAGGCTGCGCTTTGTGATGAAAAAGGCATGGAGACAGACTCTTTTGAGGATACCTTGTATATGAAGCTTGCAAAGCATGCAGACCAGATGGCGGATAAAATCAGAGCCTGTCTGGATGGACTTGGCATAAGCTATCTGGTTCAAAATGATACTAACCAGATTTTTCCAATATTTAAGGATTCTGTGCTTAAGGAGCTGGAAAAGGACTTTGCCTTATCATATCAGGAGAGGATTGACGAGGAACAAAGTGCTGTGAGAATCTGTACATCTTGGGCTACAAAAGAGGAAGCTGTGGAGAAGCTTTGTCAGGCGCTGGAGAGACTTTGTTAAATTTTTGTCGCATAGATGATGTAAGAGTGATACACTAAGTGTAGGCAACGCATTGGTATCAATACACGCCGAGAAGCATAACATAGAATGATAGCGATGCCTAAATACGGTTGAATTTGGAGATTGGTATGGAAGTAGATAAGAAGAATAAAATTGATGAAATAGTGGCGGACTTACTTGCAGACTATAAGGATGATAAAATTATTAATCAGGAGGCTTTTTTCTCCCAGCCAGACAAGGACGAGGTGGTTGAGATATTAAATAAGCTGATTAAGCTTATTTTCCCTGGCTTTTATAAGGATAAATCATATAGATTTTATAATTTAAGCAGCAGAACCACAGTACAGATTGAGGACGTGATGTTTAATCTCAACAAGCAGATTGCCCTGGCTCTCCCACAGTGTCCTGATAACAGGGGCAAATGTCAGGAGAAGCTTGATAATGAGGCTCAGGAAATCTGCTTTGAGTTTTTCAGAAGGATTCCAAAAATCAGGGAGTATGTGGAGACGGACGTGCAGGCTTTTTATGATGGAGACCCGGCAGCCTATAACTACAATGAGATTATTCTCTGCTATCCGGGACTTATGGCAATCACCACAAACAGAATTGCCCATGAGCTTCATCTGCTAAAGGTACCTATCATTCCTAGAATGATGACTGAGCATGCCCACAGCATAACTGGTATAGACATCCATCCGGGAGCAACCATAGGCAAGAATTTTTTCATAGACCATGGTACAGGAATTGTAGTGGGAGAGACCACCATAATAGGTGACAATGTCAAGGTATATCAGGGTGTCACAATCGGAGCCTTATCTACAAGGGGCGGACAGAGTCTGAAAGGCGTTAAGCGTCACCCGACAATCGAGGATGATGTAATAATCTATGCAGGAGCCTCTATCTTAGGCGGTGACACTGTAATAGGCAAGGGGGCTGTAATAGGAAGTAATGCCTTTATCACTTCATCTGTAGATGCAGGGGCAAGAGTCAGCATGAAACAGCAGGAGCATGTAATTGTGCACAAAAAACAGTAAGTAATTTTAGATATGTTTATCCCACAGTAGTTGTTGCTGTGGGAGTTGTTTTTGATATAATTAATTAATAGAGTTAATCAATCTATAGAGGGAGAGGTATAGATATGGGTATATTGGATTTGAGGACATCGGATTTTAAGGTGTCGGTAGGAAGAGGTCAGGCATCATTTCCTATGAAGAGGGGCAGCTTTAAGTACAAGGAAGAGCTTGCTGAAAAGCATGAGGTGACACTTGATTCTCAAAACTTAAATATTGAGAGGGCTGGCAAGAGATTAAAAATCAGCTTTAAGCCAGACAGGGAGGACTACAACAGGTACTGGATTACTTTTCCTGTGGGAAAGGATGAGCATTTCTATGGATGTGGTGAGACCTTCAGCGAGTTTGACTTAAAGGGGCAAAATGTCAGAATCTGGGTAGCAGAGCACCAGAATTCTAACAGAATATCAAAAAAGATAATAAGGCAGAGTGTTTTAGGAAAGAAGCCCGACAAGAGGCTGAGCTTTGACAAGTACGAATCCTATTATGTGCAGCCTACATTTACATCAAGTGCTAAGTATTATGTGCATGTATATGGCACAAGCTATATGGAGTTTGATTTCAGGACAGAGGGCTTTGTCACCATATACATGCGTGAAAATGCAGAGCTTGAGATAGGAGCAGGGGACAGCTTTGAGGAAGTATTAAGGCTTATGACAGAAAGCCTGGGCAGACAGCGTAAACTGCCGGAGTGGATATATGATGGGGCTGTGCTCGGCATACAGGAGGGAACAGCAGTTGTTGACAAGAAGCTTGCTATAGCAGAAAAGTATGGTATTCCGGTTGCGGGAGTCTGGTGTCAGGACTGGTCTGGATGCAGAAGGACAAAGTTTGGCTACCAGGTAATGTGGAACTGGCAGTGGGATAAAGACCTGTATCCAAATCTGGATGTAAAAATCAGGGAGTGGAAGAAAAAGGGAGTCAGTTTTTTGGGCTACATAAACCCATTTATCGCACTTGAAAAGGACTTGTACCAGATTGCATCTGAAAAGGGCTATTGCGTGAAAAATGCCCAGGGAGAGGACTATCTGGTTACTATAACCACATTCCCAGCAGCTATGGTTGATTTTACAAATCCAAAAGCCTATGAATGGTACAAGGGCATAATAAAGGAAAATATGATAGGGCTTGGAATGGGTGGCTGGATGGCAGATTTTGGAGAATATCTGCCACCAGACTGTGTGCTTTACAGTGGAGAAAACCCTGAGCTTAAGCATAACGAATGGCCTGCCATCTGGGCAAAGCTTAACTATGAGGCTGTCAGGGAGTGTGGTGTGGAGGAAGAAGTATTCTTTTTCACCAGGGCAGGATATACGGACACAATAAAGTATTCACCTATGATGTGGAACGGTGACCAGCATGTGGACTGGTCTGTGGATGATGGTCTGCCATCTGTCATACCTGCAACATTGTCACTTGCCATGAGTGGCTATGGGATCACCCACTCAGATGCTGGCGGCTATACCACCATAATGAATATGACAAGAGACAAGGAGCTTTTGATGAGATGGGAGGAAATGAATGTATTTACACCATTTTTCAGGACTCACGAGGGCAATCAGCCTGCGAAAAATGTCCAGTTTGACTCAGATGAGGAGCTCCTAAGGCATATGGCAGAGATGGTAAAGCTCCATGTGAAGCTCAAACCATATCTGATGGAGTGCGTAGACAGGCAGATTGAAAATGGCACACCGGTTATAAAGCCACTTTTCTTTAACTATGATGAAAAACAGGCATATACAGAGAAAACCGAATATCTGCTGGGAGATGATATACTGGTTGCACCAGTTATCAGGGAAGGAGCAACAGCGAGAGAGGTCTATCTGCCGGAGGATGAGTGGGTGAATATATTTGATGGCAGTAAATATGTAGGTGGTATTCATAAGGTTGAGGCGCCGATTGGAAAGCCATCGGTATTTATAAAACGAAGTTCAAAATGGTATGGAAAAATTTTTTGAAAAAAGTATTGACATTAACAATAGAGTAAGGTATATTTAACTAGGGTTAGATATTACTAACTAACGTTTATACATTTTATCTCTGCAAAGATATATCTTTGCTCCTAGTGTAAATTGAGCCACAGACTTCCCATCTGTGGCTCGCTCTCTTTTGTGGGCTAAAGCCTTGATTTTACAGGGCTTTAGCCATTTTTGTTCTTGTTCGTAATAACGACAGCTTTTGTGGAATATTGTGCTATGTATAACTTATGTATAACAAAAATTTTTGCTATTTTGATAAGAGTTATCGTTGTCATATTTGGATATATGCGAAATGTAATAGGTGCCGAAAGGGAGGAGAAGCCAGTAAGAAAAATCTTACTGGCTGATTATGAAAAAGAATTTATATTAAAAGGTTATTTCCTTTTGACAATTACAAATATAGATATGCAATGTGAAAAACATATGTCGTAAATATGAAAAATGTGTGAAAGTGGGAATTGCTAAATGACTGGGCATTTGATAGAAGTGTGAGAGGATTGAGGTGTTTTTTTTATCTTATATTGACATACGTAATAATACGTAATATAATAAAAACAGATAAGGAAAGGGGAAACAAAAGATGCCAATGACGTCAAAAGAGATGATTGCTTATCTCAAGAAAAATGGTTTTGTAAGTGTCAGTCAGAATGGTTCGCATGTAAAAATGTGTAATCAAGAGACTGGAAAAACTGTAATCGTTCCTTATCACTGCAAAGATTTGAAAAAGGGTATGGAGCAGGCAATATTGAAACAGGCTGGGTTGAAATGACACAGCTCATAAACAGGAGGTTTCTCATGAATAAATTATTTTATCCAGCAATTTTTCACGTAGCAGAAGAAGGAGGTTTCTGGATTACTTTCCCAGATTTGCCAGAATGTATGACACAAGGGGATAATATGCAGGAAGCATATGAGATGGCTGTAGAAGCTTTAGGTCTTGCAATTACAAGCCGAGAACAGGATGGAGAGGAAATTCCTGCTGCATCTGAATTAAACCAGATTGCTTTAGGCAGGGATGAATATTGTGTTGTTGTAGAATTTGATATGCTGGCATATAAAAAGCGAACAAATTCCAAAGCTGTCAAAAAGACATTGAGTATTCCAGAGTGGTTGAATGAAGAAGCAACAGCTCTTGGAATAAATTTCTCACAGGTACTTCAGGAAGCTTTGGTTAAAAAAATCAATGCAGCACCATAAATAAATAGATTAGTCAAGAGATAGCCGTTCCTAACTTTGTCGAGAGTAGGGCGGCTATTCACATCTCCAAAAAATCCCACCAATATTTGAATATAATCCACAAAAAATGAAAGCCTCCAGAATGTTTAGAAAAGAGTAAACTATACACATTGCACTAAAATTCACAAGAAAAACCAGCAAAACCCACAATAAAACTGTGAAATAGTATGGTAACTAGAAAAACTGCGCAAACGCTTGCTCTTGCAATATGTAAAAAATCTGACTATACTTATATTAGCTTTTAGTTGATATGACTAAAATACAGCATTTGCTGCGTGAACTGCAAATGTTTTTTGAAAGTCAACAAACTATAAGAAAAAGCGCAAAGTTGCGCAGAAAATTTATTTTTATGCTGCCATGTATCGGGACAAGCAGCCGATGACATGTAGGATTGGGATAGTCCATATAAGTTGCCCTGCAATTTATATAAATAAATGTTTTAAAGGAGAGGAATATGAAGAAGAGAGTATTGACTTCATTGCTGTGTATTTCTATGGCAGTTACCATGTTAGCTGGCTGTGGAAGCAAGACTGACAATGGAAGCACAGAAGTAAGTAAGGAGAGTCAGAGCCAGGACACAATCGAGGTGACAACCTTTGATATGCCAACTGGTCCAGAGGAGTCGGACATTTATGTTGAGCCGATTGATGGAATATCTGATGAATTTATCCGTGGAATGGATGCTTCTGCTGTATTATCGGTAGAAAACAGTGGCGCAAAATATTACAATTTTGATGGCGAGGAGCAGGATGTATTTGAGACACTTGCCCAGGCGGGTGTAAACTACATACGTCTCAGAGTATGGAACGACCCATATGATGAGAACGGAAATGGATATGGTGGTGGAGACAACGACCTTCCAACTGCTATTGAGCTTGGAAAGAGAGCAACCCAGTACGGAATGAATGTCAGCATTGATTTCCACTATTCAGATTTCTGGGCTGACCCAAAGAAGCAGTTTGCACCAAAGGCATGGGAGGACATGTCAGTTGATGAGAAATCAGATGCCTTATATGACTATACAAAGGAGTCCCTCAAGGAGCTTCTTGACGCTGGTGTAAATGTTACTATGGTTCAGGTTGGTAACGAAATTAACAACGGAATGTCTGGTGAGACAGAGGTTCCTAACGTGATGCAGCTTCTCTCATCTGGAAGCAAGGCTGTCCGTGAGATTGCAAAAGAGTATAACAGAGACATCCAGATTGTCCTTCATTACACAAACATCGAGAACAATGATGAGGTTGACACAGCAGCTGCTAACCTGGAGGAGTATGGTGTAGATTACGATATTTTCGGCTTATCATATTATCCATTCTGGGATGGAACAAATGAAAACATGCAGAAGGTTGCCACAAATATCATGGATAACTATGGTAAAAAGGTAATTATAGCAGAGACCTCATACCTCTACACAACAGAGGATGGAGATGGATTTGGAAACAGCTTCGATGGCAGCAATGATGACCTGGTAGAGGGCTATGGTGCTACAGTACAGAGCCAGGCTACAATAATCAGAGACATCTGTGCAGCAGCAAATGAGGTTGGTGTATCTGGTGTATTCTACTGGGAGGGAACATGGATTCCAGTAGGAAGTGCAGACCAGGACAACTCAGCACTCTGGGAGAAATACGGAAGTGGCTGGGCAAGCAGCTATTCTACAAAGTATGATCCAGATGATGCTGGAAAATATTATGGCGGATGCTCATGGGACAATCAGGCAATGTTTGACTTTACAGGACATCCTCTTGCATCCTTAAATGTATTTAAGTATTTGAAATATGGTTCAACAGCTCCACTTGCCATTGACTATATTCCAGATGTAAATGTAAATATCAACGTAGATGATGAAGTAAGCTTACCTGAAAAAGTAGATGTCATATACAATGACAGGTCTAAGAACACACAGGAAGCTGTAACATGGGATCAGGCACAGGTTGATGAGATTGACACAAGCAAAGAGGGCAGCTACACAATAGAAGGCAAGCTCGATGATGGTTCAACTGTTACAGCCAATGTTGAGGTAGAAATGCTTAATTATGTAGTAAACCCAAGCTTTGAGGATACTGATACATCAATGTGGAATGTAACCTACAATGGAGATGCAGACCCTACAGACTATCAGGAAAAGGAAGATGATGCCCACAGCGGTACATATGCCTTCCACTTCTGGTCAGGGGATTCTGATATGGATTTTGCAATCGAGCAGGAAATCACAGACTTAGAGGCAGGAACCTACAGATTATCAGCTTTTGCCCAGGGTGGTGACATGGCTGAAAGCTCAGACCTTGAGCTGTACGCAGTAGTAAATGGAGAAGAAATTGCAGCTGAGCCATTTATGCTTACAACATGGACAGACTGGAAAGAGCCTACAATAAATGACATAAAAATAAGTGCTGGTGATACTCTGAAGATTGGTGTACGCATGAAGTGTAATACAGGAAGCTGGGGAACAGTTGACGACTTCACTTTAAACAGAATTTCAGACTAAAAAGATATCATAGTGCAAAAAGATGCCCCGACCTGAGTCGGGGCATTAATTTTAGCAGCCGATATTGAAATAGCTGCAGATAGTACTAAATAAATCTGAACAACTTGAAATAAATTTGATACACATAGTTACAACCTCCTTATTTAATAGTGGCCTTAGCTAAGCACTTAAAGATTGTAACAATTATGTAACATTTACGCAATAGGAGATTACTGGAAAGGATAGAGCCTGTTTTTCTCCATATATTCAACAGATGCCATCAAATCATCATAGCTTCTGACCTCAATCAGCACGCTTGGAAGCTTATCCTCTGGGAGAGAGTCTATAAATTCCTTGTATATAATCCATGGCAGCCGCATTGAGCCTACAGGATGGTGGGTGTCCTCCACCTCGTCGTTGTCGTTGATGTGCATATGCTTCACATATGGCTTTAAATCATGACACCACTCAGTCAGAGGTTCGGTACCTATAAAGGCATGAGCCAGGTCAAAGCACACTCCAAAGCGGGGTTCGTCTGCCATAGACTCGGCAAGCCGTTTTAAAAGCTCTGCATTATCGTCAAACATATTCTCCACATAGACGCATAAATCAGGATATTCACTAAGCAGCTGTCTCCAGTATTTTTCATTCCTGCTCACCCAGCCATCCTGATAGCTTTTGAGCTTGAAATTAGTGATATTATTAGTGTGAAAAATCACAGCCCTGACCCCAAGCCTTGTGGCAATATCCATGCTCTGATGTATTCTGTAATCAGAAGCCTTGTAAATCAGGGAATCATCACTGTTTATGCAGATATCAAGGAAGACCCCGTGCAGGGTGTCGTCTGATCTGTCCCTGTCAAGCTTCATGTACTCGCCTATAATTCTTTCAATCTCAGCCTCATCATCTAATACGGCAGGAATAAAAAAATCATTATACTCAAAGCCTGCATTGTATTTCTTTGAAAAATCCACAAATTTATCAATCTCATTTAGTTTTGGTATACAGTAAAGTCTGCTCACGTAAAAACCCCTTTCTGAGAAGCTCATTTGGTGCCTTTGGCTTATCAATAGTTACTATCTGGTATGTTTCAACAGCCTTGGCTTTTCCCTTGAGGGAGAGGGCACCTACGCTGTCAACGGATACCCTGTTTTCTATCTCTGTGTACACTGTTTCACTTATAAGTATCTGACCAGGCAGAGCCTTGGATTCCAGACGTGAAGCTGTGTTTACAGTATCACCGATAGCAGTGTAGTCAAAACGTCCCATACAACCTATATTGCCGACAATGGCAGTGCCACAGTTTATGCCTATGCCCAGATGGACTTCTTTGCCATATTCGGACATGAATTTTTCACTCAATGGTTCAAAGCCCTTTTGTATATCGTCAGCAGCACAGACTGCGTTGAACACATAGTCTTCCACGTCGTTTGGGGCGTTAAATATTGCCATGGCAGCATCTCCGATAAATTTATCAAGTGTGCCATTCCATGCGATGATTGAGCTGTAGACCACAGAAAAGTATTCATTTAATATGGATACAACCTGCTCTGGCTCAAGACTTTCTGACATGGAGGTAAAGCCCCTGATGTCTACAAAGAGTACTGCAATATTTCTTCTGGCACTGACAGATGAGAGCTCCATAGGTGTGAAATCAGATATCTGGTCTACCACCTGCGAGTCGACATACATTTTCAAGGTCAGCTCCATCCTGCGCCGCTCGAAATTGGCATATATTAAATTAAAAATCAGATTAACAATAATTGCCAGTACACAGAAAATCATTGGAACTAAGAGCAGCATACGAAGTCCCATATAGTTTATGTTGATTGCAATAAAGACACCAACAGCAATACACAGGAATTGCAGGATTACATGCCACAACTTTTTCTTTTTTCTTAAGATTACAGAGAAAAGTGCTACAATAAATCCGGCCAGAAGAGCCATGGCAAGCCTTGGTACATCCATAACTGACTTGTCATTCAAAAGTGTCTGGATAATGGCTGTCTCTGTCAGAACCTCCTGCTGGGCATAATCTGACTTTAAGTACTGGTAATAGTGCATAGACTCCTCTGGTATCTGCAGGGAGCCGATTATGGTAATGTGCCCATCGATAAGTGATGAATCAACATTCCCAGCCAGCAAATCAGCCAGACTGATTATCTGGTAGCTCTGAGTGTCATATATTGTATTAAATCCAAAGAGCTCATCATCACTCACTTCCGGGAAGGAATAATCCAATCCCAATGAATCCTGATACTTCATATAAATAGTAGAAGCAAAGCTTGAAATATCATTGTCATTGTAAGAGATAGACAATGCGGCAGTACGGACTATACCATCCGGTGACTGTTGTAATGCGTTGGATATACCAGTTGTCACGACATCCTCAAGCTCATGGTAAGGGAATGAGATACTCATTGCCTTGTGGTCAGACCAGTCGAGGGATGAATCTGCGGGCTTGGCGAGAGTCATGTCGTTTTTTTTGCTGTTATCACTGTTTTCTGTATTGGTATTGTCTTTTTTTAACTCACTGGATTTTGTGGCGTTATTGTCATTGTCTGAACTGTCGGTCTTGCTGGTATTATCTGTGACATCAGTGTCGTCCACTTTTCCAGAAGTATCAGCATTACTGTTTTTATCATTATCACCAGTTTTGTCGGTGTTGTCAGCTTTATCAGCATCGCCAGTCTTGTCCGTGCTACTAGCTTTGTCGGTACTACCAGCTTTGCCAGAAGCATTACCCTTATCGCTATCTGCAGGATTGTCTCCATCTGCAGTATCATAATCCGCAGTAGCAATCGCAACTACATTGCCAGCATCCTTACAGGCTTCCACCAGAGCCTCATCGCCTTCTGTATCTTTAACTCCCGATAAGTCCACGTCCAGACCTATGATAGAAGCGTTGTTTTCACTCAAGGCATTTACCGCATCGGCAAGAACCTGCCTGCTCCAGTCATCATATTCGCCGTACTGGGATATGGTGTCATCATCAATTGAGATTATGGTGATACGTCCGTCTGCTTTTTCAAATGGGTTGTAGAGATAGACAAAGTTGGTGAACATCTCGTCTGCCTCATATAAAAAACGAGAGTAGGAAACTAAAGCCGCACTTACTCCCAGAGTAAGTGCGATTATCAGGCTTATTATGTTATAAATTGTCTCAAGACGCTTTTTTTCTGTTTTTGCAGTCTTTTGTTTCTTTATCATATAGCTTCCTCTTGACTAATTTAATGTAGCTATGTATTCCCTGTTCAGCTTTTCAAGTGATGAGCTTAGATATTTTAAGAGGGTCCAGACATAGTCAGGGTCCTTCTTGGCAACTGCATCAAAGGTGCGGACATCAAGCTTTTGAATAGTTGAATAAATAGGGTTTCTCTTGTATTTGAATACATATTTTTTGTCAGTCTGCTCTATACGGTCAAGCATGTTGTTGAGCCTGCTGTTTAAGGTAAGAAGCAGTCTGTAGGTTATAGAGGTAGCGTTTAAAAGCAGCTTGGAAAAATCCAGTTCATTTACCTCCAGCACGATTACCTCTGGTGAGCATGCGATGATAGTGGCTGACCTTGGCTTATCCTCAAGCAGGGACATCTCGCCGAAGAAGCTGCCCTCTGGCATACAGCCCAATGACTGGGGATTGTCTGAAAACGAATTGATTGATATTTCAACCTCGCCCATGAGGAGAATGTACATAGAATGTCCGATTTCTCCCTCCTGGCAGAGGATTTGTCCCTGTTCAAATGTCCTAACTGTTCCACAATTTTTTAAAACGTCGATATCCATAATTATCTCTCCTGAAAATAATATTACTTTTGTCCTATTTTACTACATATTTTTGGTGATTGCAATTTGATAT
>CAVKUD010000005.1:18110-27709 GCA_963659315.1 Senegalimassilia sp.
AAAAATACCGACCTGCAAATCGCCAGATAATCAATCTGACCTTTGAGGTCGGTAGAAAATTTATTTGTTTAAAATTACTCAGCCAGCTCTTTATTCAGATTCTTCTGGGCGGTAGAGAGCATAAGCTTGATACGGTTAAGCTGGTTAACCTCTGATGCACCTGGGTCATAGTCAATAGCCACAATGTTTGCCTCTGGGAACTCATGTCTGATTTCCTTTATAACACCCTTACCTACGATATGGTTAGGGAGGCAGGCAAATGGCTGGGCACAGATGATATTTTTGGTGCCCTGATGGATAAGCTCAAGCATCTCACCAGTTAAGAACCAGCCCTCACCAGTCTGGTTACCACAGGATACGATTGGCTCAGCAAGCTTTGCCAAATCCCCGATATAGGCTGTTGGTTCAAAATGCTTACTCTTTGCAAGCTCATCCCTTGCATCCTTTCTCATCCACTCAAAGAACTTGATGAGGAGATTGTTCATCCTCTGGGACTTCTTTGACTCGCCGAGATAGTCAGCCTTGAAGTTTGCGTTATAACAGCAGTAGAGAAGGAAATCTGTCAGGTCTGGAACTACAGCCTCAGCTCCTTCCTGCTCAAGCAGGTCAACTACATAGTTGTTTGCAACAGGGTGGAACTTGACAAGGATTTCTCCTACCACACCTACACGAGGTTTTTTCTCATCTGTCATAGGCAGATTGTCGAAGTCCCTGATTATCTCACGGCAGAGCTGTTTGTACTTGCGGTGAGAGAGTATCTTGGTATTTCCTACAAAATCTATTACCTTTTTCTTCCACTTCTCATGGAGGGCATTGGCACTTCCTGGTACCAGCTCGTAAGGTCTCACACGGTAGAGACAGCGGAGGAAAATATCACCAAATTCAAGGGCATATAAGCCGTGCTGGATAAGACTAGGTGTCAGCTTAAAGCCTGGGTTTTTCTCAAGTCCGACCATATTAATAGAAATAACTGGTACATCTGGGTAGCCAGCCTTTCTCAAGGCACGTCTGATAAATCCTATATAGTTTGTGGCACGGCATCCACCACCAGTCTGGGAGATAAGTATGGCGGTATGGTTCATGTCATAGTCACCTGACATCACCGCAGCCATAATCTGTCCGACTACGATAAGTGAAGGATAGCAGGCATCATTGTTTACAAATTTAAGCCCTACATCAATACATTCTCTTGCAGGTACATCTGGTATGACCAGATTATATCCGGCAGCCCTGAAGGCTGGAACCAGCAGGTCAAAGTGGATTGGCGACATCTGAGGACAGATGATGGTGTAGTTGTCCTTAAACATCTCCTCTGTGAATATAACTCGCTCATAGTTTGATGGCTTTATGTCACGCTTTTCCTGCTTTTTCTCCTTTACACGGATTGCTGCAAGGAGGGAGCGGACACGGATTCTGGCAGCTCCAAGGTTATTTACCTCGTCAATCTTTAAACATGTATATATCTTGCCTGAACCAGTCAGTATGTCGTTTACCTGGTCTGTTGTTACTGCATCGAGACCACAGCCGAAGGAATTGAGCTGTATCATATCCAAATCGTCTCTTGTCTTTACAAAGTTTGCAGCGGCATAGAGACGAGAGTGGTACATCCACTGATCCATTACGATAAGAGGACGCTCAACCTCTGCAAGGTGTGAGACAGAATCCTCTGTCAGGACACAGATACCGTATGAGTTGATAAGCTCTGGAATACCGTGGTTTATTTCAGGGTCCACATGGTATGGTCTTCCTGCCAGGACGATACCTCTGCGTCCTGTTTCTTCCATATATTTAAGGACTTCCTCACCCTTTTTCTGCATCTCGATACGGGTCATGGCAAGCTCTTTCCATGCTTCAGCTGCGGCGTTGCGGACCTCTGACTCAGGAATGTCAAATTCCTTCTGGCTAAAGGTAGCCACGAGCTGTGAAGATATTGTCTCCTCGCTTGTCAGCGCCATAAATGGATTGAGGAAACGGACTTCCTTGTTGGTAATCTCGTCCACATTGTTTTTGATATTTTCTGAGTAGGAGGTTACGATAGGGCAGTTGTAGTGGTTTCCTGCCTCTGGGAACTCCTTCCTCTCATATGGTATAGCAGGGTAGAAGATAAAATCTACTCCATGGCTTATAAGCCAGCTGATATGACCATGAGCCAGCTTTGCAGGGTAGCACTCTGATTCAGATGGAATAGAGTCGATACCCAGTTCGTATATCTTTCTGGTTGACTGTGGGGAGAGAACCACTCTAAAGCCAAGCTTCTTAAAGAAAACAGCCCAGAATGGATAGTTTTCATACATATTTAAGACTCTTGGTATACCCACTGTACCACGAGTGGCTTCTTCACTTGAAAGAGGCTCGTAGTCAAAAATTCTCTTGTTTTTGTATTCAAAGAGGTTTGGAATGTTCTCTTTATTTTTTTCTTTTCCAAGTCCCTTCTCACATCTGTTTCCTGTTATGTACTGTCTGTTATCAGAAAACTTATTGATTGTGAGGAGACAGTGGTTGGTACAGCCCTGACATCTTGCAAGCTTTGTGGTGTATGTAAGGGCGTTAATCTCTTCTATAGAAAGCATTGTGGATGGCTGTCCTGCCTCGTGGCGTTCCCTTGCTATGAGGGCTGCACCGAAAGCACCCATGATACCTGCGATGTCTGGACGGGTTGCATGTACACCAGCGATTTTCTCAAAGCTTCTTAAAACTGCGTCATTGTAGAAGGTTCCACCCTGTACTACTATGTTTTCTCCCAGATCCTTTGCATCTGAGAGCTTTATTACCTTAAAGAGGGCGTTCTTTATTACAGAGTAGGCAAGTCCTGCTGAAATATCTGCAACAGTAGCGCCTTCCTTCTGTGCCTGCTTAACCTTTGAGTTCATGAATACAGTACATCTGGTTCCAAGGTCGATAGGGTTCTTTGCAAAGAGGGCTTCTTTGGCAAAATCCTGCACTGTGAAGTTTAAGGACTTGGCAAAGGTCTCTATAAATGAACCACATCCAGAAGAACAAGCCTCATTAAGCTGTACAGAATCAACTGTCTGGTTCTTGATTTTTATACACTTCATATCCTGACCACCGATGTCGAGGATACAGTCTACCTTTGGATCAAAGTGGGCAGCTGCGTAGTAGTGGGCAACTGTCTCTACCTCTCCGTCATCCAGCTTTAAGGCTGCCTTGAGGAGGGCTTCTCCGTAACCAGTAGAGCATGAGTGTACAATGTGGGCATCGGCAGGGAGGAGAGAGTAAATCTCCTGAATAGAGCCGATTGCTGTAGCAAGAGGATTTCCGTTGTTGCTGCTGTAGAAGGAGTAGAGCAAATCACCCTGCTCACTCACGAGAGCAATCTTTGTAGTTGTGGAGCCTGCATCGATTCCCAGGTAGCAGTCACCCTTATATGTAGCAAGGTCTGCTGTCTGTACATGATTGCTGCCATGTCTTTTGATGAAATCGTCATAGGCTTTCTCATCCTCAAAAAGAGGCTCAAGACGGGCTACCTCAAATTCCATCTTGATACCGTTTGACAAGCGGCTTAAGAGGGATGAGAGAGTAGTGTCTGAGTTTTCCTTATAATTTAAGGCTGAACCAATCGCTGCAAAAAGATGAGAGTTATCTGGTGTGATAGCATGCTCATCATCCAGGTTTAAGGTTCTGATAAATGCCTTTTTAAGCTCAGATAAAAAGTGGAGCGGACCACCCAGGAAGGCAACATGTCCACGGATTGGCTTACCGCAGGCAAGACCGCTGATGGTCTGGTTTACAACAGCCTGGAAGATAGATGCTGACAGGTCTTCTCTTGTGGCACCCTCATTGATAAGGGGCTGTATATCTGTCTTTGCAAATACACCACAGCGGGCAGCGATTGGATAGATTTCTTTGTAATTTTTAGCGTATTCATTTAAGCCAGGGGCATCTGTCTGGATGAGGGATGCCATCTGGTCGATGAAGGAGCCTGTACCGCCGGCACAGATACCGTTCATTCGCTGTTCTACGTTTCCTCCCTCGAAGTAGATGATTTTGGCGTCCTCACCACCGAGCTCAATGGCTACATCTGTCTGAGGAGCATAATGCTGGAGGGCAGTAGATACTGCGATAACCTCCTGTACAAATGGAACCTCAAGGTGCTTGGCAAGTGTCAGTCCGCCTGAACCTGTGATTACAGGGGCCACCTCCCTGTCACCGATTTGAGCAACTGCTTTGTTGATAAGGTTTGCTAAAGTCTCCTGGATGTTTGCAAAATGACGCTCGTAGTCAGAAAATAGCAGGTTATCCTCAGAGTCAAGAACTGCAATCTTTACAGTTGTTGAACCTATATCAATTCCTAACTTGTGTAAGCTGTTATTTTTCATGTGTTACCTCCGATTAACTACAAATTTATATGTAAAAGCTTTATTTCTTCTTATTTATAATGCTAATGAGCAAACATTGTTAATTATACGACAGGCTTCGACAAATTTCAATCTATATAATTATAAACAATTTGTGAAGAATTAGTGCATTCATTGACAAAGCCCTCCGGGCAAATCTATAATGTTCCCATGGTTTAACCATAAATATTATCTGGAGGATGTAGACAGCTTGTCATTGCTTGTCTACCTATACTTATGAACTGGCTTAACAAACTAGAACAAAAAATTGGACACAAGGCAATACCAAATATCACGAGATTTTTCATTATTGCCAATATACTGGGAACTATCATCTACTATGGCAGTGGTAATGTAGCTCTTTACTATCTGCAATTCTCACCATCAGCCATCCTGCATGGTCAGATATGGAGACTTTTTACATGGATACTCATGCCGACAGGATCTATCTCAATCTGGAGCCTTCTGTTTATATTCTGTCTGTGGATGCTCGGCACAAGCCTGGAAAACTATCTGGGAGCATTCAGGATGAATGTATACTTTTTCGGTGGTGTAATCTTAAATGACATACTTGGAATGATTATCTACCTGGTGACAAAGGTTCCAATCAGCTTATCTATCTACTACCTGCTTATAGCAATGTACCTGATGCTGGGACTTCTGATGCCAAATGCAGAGGTGAGACTGTATTTTGTCCTTCCTATAAAAATGAAATGGTTAGTGATAATCTATTTTGTAATGTTTGCAATGGATATTTACAGATTCTTCAGCTTTGGTGTGGTTGTGGGAATATCATACAGCGCACCGATTGTGATAGCACTTATTAACCTTGCAATATTTATTTATTCCTGCAAGCACAGGCTGTCATTTAAGCAGAATGTCAGGCAGAAAGCCAGACAGCAGAAGTATAAGGCACAGTTTTCTGAGCCTAGACCGGGCAGTGGCATTACACATCACAAATGCTGTATCTGTGGCAGAACAGAGGTCTCAAACCCTGAGCTTTCTTTCAGATACTGCTCAAAATGCGTAGGAAACAGAGAGTACTGCTCTGAGCATTTATTTACTCATGAGCATTATCGAGGTTGACAAAGTTTTTTAGTGATTTTATAATTAAAATCACTGTGGGGCTGTAGACTTACAGCCCCATTTTTATCGCATAAAAGGAGTACGATTCAAATCACAGACTGCAAGCTGGCTTGCAAGGCTGTGATTTGAAATCGGACGCCATAACGAAAAGCGAAAATCGTAGTTGCGAAGCAACGGAAAGCAGCGAAGCTGTGGGATTTGAGCCTTTCGTTAGGCCTATGCGATAAAAATGAATAAAAGAAATAAACCAAACATACCGGAGGAATTGGCTATGGAAAACGAAACAGTTGTTTCCAAAAATTTTATTGAACAGATTATAGAAAAGGATTTAGCAGAGGGACACTGCAAGACAGTTAAGACAAGATTTCCACCAGAACCAAATGGATATCTTCATATCGGACATGCTAAGTCTATTCTCTTAAACTATGGATTGGCAAAGAAGTATGGCGGACAGTTCAATTTCCGTTTTGATGACACTAATCCTACAAAGGAAAGACTTGAGTTCGTTGAGTCAATTCAGGCAGATGTAAAGTGGCTTGGAGCAGACTGGGAGGACAGACTTTTCTATGCTTCAAACTATTTTGATAAAATGTACGAGTGCGCAGTAGACCTTATTAAAAAAGGAAAGGCTTATGTGTCTGACTTATCAGCAGAGGAGATAAGAGAATACCGTGGTACACTGACTGAACCAGGCAAGGAAGACCCATATTCAAAGAGAAGCGTAGAGGAAAATTTACAGCTTTTCGAGGATATGAAGAATGGTAAATTTGAGGATGGTACAAAGGTGCTCCGTGCCAGAATAGATATGTCATCTTCAAATATCAATATGAGAGACCCTGTTCTCTATCGTGTGGCTCATATGACCCATCACAACACAGGAGACAAGTGGTGTGTATACCCAATGTATGATTTTGCCCATCCAATCGAGGATGCAATCGAGGGTATCACACATTCTATTTGTACTCTTGAGTTTGAAGACCACAGACCATTGTATGACTGGGTTGTAATCGAGTGTGGATTTAAGAACTCACCAGAAGAATCACCAAAGCAGATAGAGTTTGCAAAGCTTTATCTCACAAATGTGGTTACTGGAAAGAGATATATCAAGAGACTTGTGGAGGAGGGCATCGTAGATGGTTGGGATGACCCAAGACTTGTATCTATAGCAGCCCTCCGCCGTCGTGGATTTACACCAGAGTCAATCCAGAAATTCGTTGACTTATGTGGTATCTCAAAGGCAAACAGCTCAGTTGACTATGCAATGCTTGAGTACTGTATCAGAGAGGATTTAAAGGCAAAGAGACCTAGAATGATGGCAGTCCTTGACCCTGTGAAGGTTATCATAGACAACTATCCAGAGGGACAGGTTGAGTACCTTGAGGTAGAAAATAACGTGGAAAATCCTGAGCTTGGCAAGAGAAAAGTGCCATTCACAAGAGAGCTTTATGTGGAGAGAGAGGACTTCATGGAGGAGCCGCCAAAGAAATACTTCCGTATGTTCCCAGGCAATGAGGTACGCTTCATGAATGCCTACTTTGTAAAATGTAACAGCTGTGTCAAGGATGAAAATGGAAATGTGGTAGAAATCCACTGTACCTATGATCCAGAGTCAAAGGGTGGAAACAGCCCAGACGGCAGAAAGGTCAAGGGAACAATCCACTGGGTATCAGCTGAGTATGGAAAGAGAGCAACAGTTCGTCTGTATGAGAATATAGTAAACGAGGAGTTAGGTGTATATAACGAGGATGGCAGCTTAAACCTCAATCCTAATTCACTCACAGTACTTGAGAACTGTGTGCTTGAGCCAGCGCTTATGGAGGCAAAGGCATATGACAGCTTCCAGTTTGTCCGTAATGGCTTCTTCTGTGCTGATTCAAAGGATTCAAAAGAGGGACAGCCTGTATTTAACAGAATTGTTTCACTTAAAAGCTCATTTAAGCTTCCTGCAAATGCGCAGTAAATATGTAACTGATTGATAAAGATAATTAGATAAGATAAGGGTGACGAATATGGATTTTATGTCGGGCTTGGAAAAATTTGGCTTCGATTCTTCTGAGATGGGGGATATTTTCGCAGATGAGAATGAAAGCAGCTCTGTAAAAAGGGCAGAGGTTCAGAAAAAGGAACAGGAAGAGTTAAAGGAAACAGATTTCCTTTTTGATAAGTCATATACCTGTGTGGTATGTGATAAGGAATTTAAATCACGCACTGTGAAATCCTCAAAGGTAAGAAGAATAGGTGCAGATAAGGATTTACGTCCTAAGTATAAGTACATAGATCCATTGAAATATGAAGTTGTATCATGCCCTTATTGTGGATATTCGGCAACAAATAAATATTTCGGACATCTGTCAACACTACAGATTAAGCTGGTAAAGGAGGGCGTGTGTGCCAAGTTCCAGCCAGCAGAGGAAATAGATAATGAAGTCTATTCATATGCGAGAGCTTTAGTCCGCTACAAGCTGTCACTATTCTGTACAGTTGCTAAAAAGGGAAAGACAAGTGAGAAGGCCTATACACTTCTTAAGATGTCATGGCTTTGCAGGGGACAGGCAGAGGAGCTTGTAAAGAATGGCGCAGCGGCTGACTCAGAAGAGGTGAAGAAGGTAAAGAAGGAAGAGAGATACTTCTACGAGCAGGCTTACGAGGGACTGACTAAGGCTGTTGCTACTGAGAGCTTCCCTATGTGTGGAATGGATCAGAACACAATGGACTTGCTCTTAGCCCAGATGTCTGTTGTGCTTGGCAAGTATGAGATAGCATCTAAGCTTGTCTCAAGACTGCTTGTATCTTCAACTGCTACCAGCAATGTGAAGGACAAGGCGTATGATTTGAAACAGGAGCTGATTGCAGTACTCCGTTCAAATAAATAATAGGAATAATGTTATGAAAAAGGAGTGAGTTATGAGTAATTTTTTGAATGAACAGACTGTAATGCAGTACTATGTCGAGCAGATTGACAAGAACAGTATTGTATTTTTACAGGGCAGGGATGAGTTAAAGGCTGACATCAGACGCCTTGTGGTGGATCTTATGGAAGCTGATACCATGAATGGAAAGATTGGTGTTGCCGTTGATTTGTGGAAGAAGCTTTTTGAAGCATCCATGTCTTATATCTCTCCAGACAAGAGAGGATATGACAAAATATTTTCGTATTTTGATGCCTATGTAGAGTTTGAGGAGCTTATATTTGCATCGGATTCCTTCTACAGAGACCATACACTTCACTGTATATGGGTGTATTTTCTGGGAGAGTATGTGGCAAGAGAGCCACAGTTTGAGCCACTGTTTTATGATTCCAAGGAACAGGAACTGATTATATCAATGCTTCATGAGATTATTCCAAATAACCGTCAGTTTAAGAGTGCAGCACGCTTTGTTGCAGAGATAACGAAAATGCAGGAAGCTTCAAGATGTGTAGCAGCCCTTACACATGATTTGGGATATCCTTTAAAGAAAATCGAGAAGATAAATAAGAGCATCAAGAAGGTGCTGCCTTATTTTGCTGTGAACAGCTTTGATGATTTTGATTTTGAGTATGGTAATGTGCAGCAGGGATTTATAGATAATTTTATTGACCTGATTTCCAGAAATTTTGCTGTGAACATCAATATGATTAATGCTGATAAACGCTCAGATGAAGAAATAGAGAAATATGATGAATGTATCGGCAAAGCCTTTAAAATCAGCGAGAAAAATGGAGCATTTGAGAAAAAAACTGTTGAAAAAGTAAAAGATGTTCTTACTGATGAGGAAATAAAATATATTGATTCAAATACCAAGGTTGATTTGAGGTTTACGAAAACCTATGCAAAAGAGAACGCATATTTGAACGATTTTGAAAACTATCAGCATGGTATCATGAGTGCCTTTCTGCTTATGAAGAATCTGAATGCTTTTCAAAACTATAATTATAGAGGCAAGAGTGACACATTGGATACAAGCACAGGCTCAAAGCCAGAGGTGATGCTTGCCATGGCAGATATATTGAGCAGCATAACAGACCATACCAGTGATGCACTCAAAATATCAAGCATAGCTGATTCAAATTATCTTACTTTAATCGATGAACTGGAGGAGTTCTCACGTATATCCAGAGCCAGCCAGAACAGAGAGTATGTAAAGGAATTCTGTGAGTCATCCATTGAGATGAAGGAG
>CAVKUD010000005.1:27763-43037 GCA_963659315.1 Senegalimassilia sp.
ACTAATCTGGACAATTTAAAACCTGAGCTGTCTTTCAAGGGACGCTGCAAGAGATTCCTGTCACTGTTTGACGTACCAAACATGAGTGAGAATCTTAAGATTCGTGTGACCGTAATTGGTGAGCTGCCAACAGACCAGAATACATATGTGCTGGAGCTTGCCAGAAAATATGCGGATATCAGTATAAATGGGGAGTCGAAGGATATACCTAAGTATTTGAAGTCTACACAGTATTATACTAAGGAAGAGTATGCCAGGATGTAGGAAGTGAATAGGTTGATTGGATATGCCCTGAGGTGATGATATCACTGCGGGGCATATTTTTATGTCTTAGTATGCAGAAAAGTAGCCAGTGCCAGGTTTTCTGTATGCATTGCTAAAAGATATAAAGAAATTTATAATGGGTATATAAATGACAGGGAGTATGAATATATGTGTACTTTTGTGAATGTAGAAAATCGTGTTATAAATCAGATTAAAAGTGAACCTTTAATTGATACAGAAGCAGGCAGATTTATGGTATCGTGTAAAAAGGAAAGAAGCTTTTTATATTTAGATAGAGGTGCAGGAAATGTTAAGCGTTCCAGGCTTAAGTGGAAAATAAATATAGAAGGTAACAATTTATTATTTGAAAGGTGTATGACACTAAATCAGCTAACGTATATTATTTTTTTAGGGGTACTTTCGATTTTCTTTGTAGGCATAATTTTGTTGTTTCTGAGTTTACTGTTGACTGGCAGTTTGTTTGAAGAAAATGCGCCTGTTGGGGTGTATATATTTTTTGTTGGCTACTGTTTCTTTGAATTTATACTTGTATATGTATATAAGAAGCTATACAAAGTAGATGATAAAAAGACGCTGCAAATATTTTTGGATAATATGTTGTGAGCAGAGAAGTAAAGTATGAAAATGTAGATGACCATTACTTAATTAGTGTATCTAGCCAAGAAGAAAATCAAAGAGTAAAGGTAAATAAGTACGAAGGAAAAGTTAGGGATTGTTGTTTGATATTTACTCAACTACGATTTACTCATGTATACTTGACTAAATTCAAAGACAGAATTACTATAAGTATATAAATGGAGGAATCATTATGTTCATAGGCAGAGATAAAGAATTAAATACATTAGAAGGCTTGTACAAATCAGACAAGTTTGAGTTTATTGTAATATATGGGCGTCGACGTGTTGGAAAAACTGCTCTTATAAATCATTTTATTGATGATAAGAAGGCTATTTATTTTATGGGAGTAGAAAGCAACGAAAAGCAGAATCTTGAAAACTTGAGTAACAGCATTATGGAATATAGTAATGGTATTCAGACAGATACTTATTTTACATCGTATCAGGCAGCTCTTGAGTATGTATTCAAGCTGGCAGAAAAAGAGAGGGTGATATTGACAATAGACGAATATCCGTATGTGGCAAGAGGCTCCAAAAGCCTGGCATCGACCTTACAGCTTTTGATTGATAAATATAAGGACACATCAAAATTGATGCTTATATTATGTGGCTCATCCATGTCATATATGGAGGATAATGTACTGGCGTATAAGGCACCCTTGTATGGCAGGAGGACAGCGCAGATGAAGATACTGCCTTTTGATTTTGAAGAAAGCTGCAGTTATCTGAAAAAGTTATCGGATGTAGATAAGGCGTTGATATATGGAATTGTTGGAGGAACCCCACAGTACCTTCTTCAGATGAATGATAGTCTGAGCGTAGAAGACAATATCAAAAATACTTTCCTAAATCCTATGTCTTTTTTATATGAGGAGCCGATAAATCTTTTAAAGCAGGAGGTAAGAGAACCTGCGGTTTATACAGCTATCATAACAGCAATCGCAACAGGACATTCTCGTATGTCTGAAATATCCACAAAGGTGGGAGAAGACACTAATGTATGCGCTGGATATTTGAAAAATTTAATCAATCTCGGAATAGTAAAAAAGGAAATGCCATATGGAGAGAAAACATCTAAGAAATCCATATATTCTATTGAAGATAATATGTTTAATTTCTGGTATCGTTTTGTAATGGATAATAATTCCATTATTGTGAGAGGGGCAGCTGATATAGTTTACAGGAAAATTAAGGAGCAGCTCAGCGACTATATGGGCAGAGTGTTTGAGGACATTTGCACTCAGTATTTATGGAAAATGCTTCTGACAGGAAAATCACCGATTGAATTTACATCTCTTGGTCGCTGGTGGGGGAATGATTCAAAAAATAAGAGGCAGGCAGAAATTGATATTATGGGAGAGCAGGATAGTAGTATAGCTCTTTTTGCGGAGTGCAAGTGGCGTAATGAAAAAGTTGATTTGGATGTTTTGGAAACCTTAATTGACAGAAGTAGGCTATTTCATTATACAAAGCCGCATTACTATTTATTTTCAAAGACTGGATTTACTAAAGGTTGTATGGAAAAGGCAAAGGAGATGGGAAATGTGTCTCTTGTCAGTTTTGAGGATATAATGCAGCTGATGAAACAGGAGGAGTTATGACCCTGATTAAAATAATCTTAAGTGTTGTTATAGGCATTTTGTGGTTTCTTATACCCTTGTTTAAGAGGTTTGTATGTACACAAAAAGTGACAGCACATATTGATAAGACAACCATTAAGAGTGGTGAGATGGATTCTGATGGAACGTTAGACCTGACCACATATGGAATGGCATCTTTTTTGTACAAAGGCAAGAACTATAGGGTGAAGCTTGCGCATGTGTCAGAAAAACATCTGAAAGAGATATTGTATATTTGGGATAAGCACCCTAAGATATTTATAAGGAAAGATAGTGTGCTGGAGATATTTAAGCCAATAGGTGCGGTGCTTTTGATAGTTATTATATTTTTGCTGGGGTAGAAATACTGCGGACAGAGAAGATATGATAATAATGGGTATGCGATTACTCAGAAGGGAGTATATGAGAAATGCTTGAGGTAAAACCAAATAAAGCGTATAAAAAACACTTTATACCTTATATGATTGTAACTGCATTTGCTGTTTTTTTGGAAATAATGGTAGCTGTTGCACTTATTATGCTTATTGCTGATAAAGATTATAAATCTGCGGCATTTATAGTTTTTTGTATGATTTCTACAGCAGGGGGAATTTTTCCGTTTGCCTTAAAGTCATGTCATATAATGTTTGACAAATATACATTCTATGATGATGGCTTTTTTGTTAAATTATTTTATGGGAAAAAAGTTAAATATTCTATAGATCAGATCTTAAAATGCGAATATTATCCAAATTATCGGTTGTATAGCAATCGGGCTGGAAGTATACATTCTGATGCTATTTTCTTTACTACTAAGAATAAAATAAAACATAAATTCTCTTTATACAGGGATTTTATTGATAATTATGAAAATCTTAGAATGTGGGTTCTGGATAATTTGAATGTAGAAATGCATGAAAATCCACCTGTAGAATTACCTCTCAAATATCAACAATTTATGAATGGGAAAAGTATAAATAACTATAAAAAAGGGAAGAGAGATTAAAGATATATGCACGCAATAGCAAAAGGTATATTCGCTTCAATCTGGTTATGGATTCTGATAAAACTATCAGATAGATTTTCTGGAAACAGGAAGTATAGAATACATAATAAATTTTTATACGGTTTTATATGGATTTGGCATTCATATGGAGAAATTAGTCTACTGGGCATGATATGTGCTATTGGAGTCCAGATTACTGATATTGTAATGGTTTTATTACTGCTTTTTTCTAATATCAGTTGGGAACTTTTAGGGGCATATTGGTATACAGTTCTCATTGTGGTTTTATTTATAAGTGGAGCTGTTGGAATTGCAGAGACAGGGGTTGAGGCTGAAAAATGGTTTGAGAAAATTCTAATGTTTTTGATAAGTGTGATGGTTTTATTTGTGGCAGGATACTTTTTATATCCTATGCTACAGAGTATATTCGGAATTTGAAATAGAGGATTTTAGGAGAAAGAAAAATGATATATACCATAATATGCATAATTATTAAGTTTATTTTAACAAGATTAAGTCCATTTATAATGTTGTTTATTTTGTTTAGATGGTATAAGAAAAACGATGGTTTAATAATAAGTCCACAAGACCGTGTTAATTTTATTAAACAGTATAAGGATAGCCCAGACGAGGGGATGAGGGCATGGGCTGAGCTTTACGAGAGTGATAAAAGAACAAAAAGACTGAGCAGAATCTTTTTTTTAATCCTATTTATACCGCTGGCTTTTTCTGCAATATTAGTTATTTATTTAAGTGTTAAAAATTATATTGGATAAGGTGATTAGATAATGCGTGATACAAAAATTAATTTAATTGTGAGTTTTATAATGGGTGGGGTATTTTTGATTGTGCTATATGGCTTAAATCATATCCATGAATTTATCGATGGCGCAGGAATAAGTTTGCTTATTTCTGGAATAATTTTCTTGAGTGCTGGATTAGGGATAGCAATTATAGAACGGAAAAAGCATTAAAAACCAGAATTTTTTGAAGTTTGCTGTGTTGACTGGACATCTATGTATATCCAAGGAAAGTATATTTACAGGACTTGATAAATTTAAAGTGTTAACGGATAAAATTTTCTCCTAATACCCTCTTGCCACAGTCCGCCATGTATAGTATGCTATATGAGGAAGTTGCGGCAAGCGTTCCCTTTGTCGTAATTTCACAAAATGTTTATTATACGAAAGAGAGGATTTAGTTATGGGACAGTTATTTATGGTACTTGGCGGATTTGCAGTTGTTGTAATTATCGTCGTAATCGGAGTGTATGTATGGACAGCCATGATGTATCAGAAGGTTTTAAAGCACATGGGATATAGCAACCCATGGATGGCATGGATTCCATATGTAAACAACTATGCAATTGCTGATGTAATTCGTGGAGAGAATGATAAGACAGATGTACTTGGATTAGAGTTACCATCTATGTTATTCAACTTCTGGTGGTTAATCGGAATCGTTGTTGCAAGAATTCCAAGTGTTGGTTCTATCTTATTCCTTGCATTACAGATTATCTGCCTTGGAACATGTTTTAAGACTATTTATGCTAGATGTGAGCAGAAGGACCCTAACGAGGTAGCTGCACTTGCATATGTATCTGGATTTATTCCAATTATTGCATTGATTAAGTTCACAGGATATAAATTCGATTAATTGATATCGAGTGATTAAATATTGAGTGATTAAAATTAAAAAGCTTGCATCCGATTCTGGATGCAAGCTTTTTTGCTGCCTGTCTTTTGGCTTATTTCTTGTTATTTTTCTCAAGCTCTAACATCTTCATGGCACGAACCTTGAGAGGAAGTCCCCAAAGTGTGATGAAGCCTTCTGCGTCGTGGTGGTCATACATATCACCAGTTGTAAAGCTTGCAAGTGACTCGCTGTAGAGTGAGTATGGAGAGGTTGTACCAGCCTTGATGATGTTGCCCTTGTAGAGCTTGAACTTAACCTCACCAGTTACATATTCCTGTGTAGATGTAACGAAAGCTGAGATAGCCTCACGCAGTGGTGTGAACCATTTTCCCTCGTATACGACCTGGGCTAATTTGTGTCCCATTTCCATTTTGACCTCCATAGTGGCACGGTCGAGTACAAGCTCCTCAAGCTGGTCGTGTGCCTCCATCAGGATTGTTCCGCCAGGAGTCTCATATACACCACGGGATTTCATGCCGACTACACGGTTTTCTACTATATCTACGATACCTACGCCGTGCTTGCCGCCGAGACGGTTAAGCTCACGGATGATGTCTGATACCTTCATTTTTTTGCCGTTTACAGATGTAGGAATACCCTTTTCAAAAGTCATTGTCACATATTCGCCCTCATCTGGAGCCTTCTCTGGTGTGACACCCAGAACCAGCATATGGTCATAATTTGGCTCCTGGGCAGGATCCTCAAGCTCAAGTCCTTCGTGGCTGATATGCCAGAGGTTACGGTCACGGCTGTATGACTGGTCTGTGCTGAATGGCAGGTCGATTCCGTGAGCCTTGCAGTAGTCAATCTCTGCCTGACGTGAATCCATTACCCAGCGGTCATCTCTCCAAGGTGCTATAACCTTGATGTCTGGTGCCAGAGCCTTGATACCAAGCTCAAAACGAATCTGGTCATTTCCCTTTCCTGTAGCTCCGTGACAGATAGCCACAGCGCCCTCTTTACGGGCAATCTCTACTAATTTTGCAGCGATGCCAGGTCTTGCCATAGCTGTTCCCATTAAATATTTATGCTCGTATACAGCACCTGCCTGAACACATGGCACGATGTAGTTATCACAGAAGTCATCAACTATGTCTTCTATGTATAATTTAGAAGCACCTGATAATTTGGCACGCTCCTCAAGTCCGTCTAACTCCTCGCCCTGCCCGCAGTCAACGCAGCAGCAGATTACTTCATATCCGTAGGTTTCCTTTAACCAAGGGATGATAGCGGTGGTGTCAAGTCCACCTGAATATGCTAATACAACTTTTTCGCTCATTTGAAAATCCTCTCTTTCTCTTTAACGCATTGAACTAAAAATAATATATAACACTTGCATGTATATTGCAAGTGTAAAAATATACATGATAAATGTATAAATATGCAAAACTTTGTATATTTTTTCTCTTTACGTTAATTTTAAGGTGTACTATATTATAGTAAGTGAATACTTTAAAGCACGGAAAAGAGGAATTGATATGATTAAAGTCGGAATAATTGGAGCGACTGGCTATGCAGGGGCTGAGCTGGTTCGCATATTGATGAATCATAAGGAAGCAGAGATTGCATGGTACGGTTCAAGAAGCTATATAGATAAGGAATATGCAGATGTATATTCTAACTTTTTTGAGATCGTAGATGCAAAATGTATGGATGACAATATGGATGAGCTTGCTAGTCAGGTTGATGTTATTTTTACAGCTACACCACAGGGCTTTCTGGCAGGAGTATTGTCAGAGGAGATATTAAATAAGGTAAAAATCATTGACTTGTCCGCTGATTTCAGAATCAAGGACGTAGCTACATATGAGAAATGGTATAAAATTGAGCACAAGAGTCCACAGTTTATCGAGGAAGCTGTCTATGGACTTTGTGAGATAAACAGGGATAAGGTTAATAAAAATACAAGACTTATAGCCAATCCAGGCTGTTATACAACCTGTTCAATCCTCACAGCCTATCCACTTGTGAAGGAGGGCATTATTGACCCTGACACCCTGATTATCGATGCCAAATCAGGTACATCCGGAGCGGGAAGAGGGGCAAAGACTCCTAACCTTTTCTGTGAAGTAAATGAGAATATGAAAGCATATGGCGTGACAAGCCACAGACATACTCCGGAGATTGAGGAGCAGCTTGGCTATGCCGCAGGAAAGGAAATCCTGGTGAATTTCACACCACACCTTGTTCCTATGAACAGGGGTATTCTTGCTACAGAGTATGCTTCTTTGAATAAAAAGCCAGACGGCACATATCCGACCTATGATGAGGTAAAGGCTGTCTATGACAAGTATTATGCTGATGAGAAGTTTGTCAGAGTGCTTAAAAAGGGTGTGTGCCCTGAGACTAAGTGGGTTGAGGGCAGCAACTATGTGGATGTGAACTTTGTCATTGATGAGAGAACTGGCAGAGTTGTGATGATGGGTGCTCTTGACAACCTGGTAAAGGGGGCAGCAGGTCAGGCTGTCCAGAATATGAACCTCTTGTTTGGATTTGACGAGGCAGAGGGTCTGAATATGGTTCCAATGTTCCCATAAGGAGATTGCCTGATGGTTGGAAACAGCATATTTTTAAATAAAAAAGGATTTTTGCATATATATGAATAAAGATAATAAAAAAAATGACAATTTAGATTATGAAATCAGGCTTATGACAATAGATGACTACGAGGAGGTACACGCTCTCTGGATGAGTATCCACGGTTTTGGAATCAGAAGCATTGATGATTCAAAAGAGGGTGTGGAGCGGTTCTTAAAGCGAAATCCGACTACCAGTGTGGTAGCAGTCGCAGATGGTAAAATTGTGGGTGCCATCCTCTGTGGGCATGATGGCAGAAGAGGCTGTCTCTACCATGTGTGTGTCCATGAGGACTACAGAAAGCATGGCATAGGCAAGTCCATGGCGGTTGCCTGCATGAGAGCCTTACAGGCTGAGCAGATAAACAAGGTCAATATCATAGCCTTTAAGTCAAATGAGCTTGGCAACCATTTCTGGCAGGAAGAGGGCTGGACCTTCAGGGATGACTTAAACTACTATGATTTTACCCTGAATGAAACAAACATAACTAATTTCAATAAATAATCGGCAATGACCCATAATTAAAGATAAAGCGAGGAGATAGCTATGGAAGAAAAAAACATGGACAAGATACTGGAAAAGGCAGAGGTGCTGATTGAGGCGCTGCCATATATACAGAGATTTAACCGCAAGATTATCGTTGTAAAATACGGCGGTTCTGCAATGGTTGACGAGACCTTAAAGAAGCAGGTTATACAGGATGTCACACTTTTAAAGCTGGTAGGCTTTAAGCCTATTATCGTACATGGCGGTGGCAAGGAAATCAGCCGCTGGGTAGGCAAGGTTGGCATGGAGCCTGTATTTGTAAATGGTTTGAGAAAAACTGATGCAGACACTATGGAAATCGCCGAGATGGTTTTAAATAAAGTAAACAAGTCTCTGGTAAAGCTTGTTGAGGAGCTTGGTGTAAACGCCATAGGTATAAGCGGTAAGGACGGTGGGCTTTTAAAGGTAAAGAAAAAGCTGTCAAACGGAGAGGACATAGGCTTTGTCGGGGAGATTACAGAGGTCAATCCAAAGATTATCTACGACCTGCTGGAAAAGGACTTTCTCCCTATTATCTGTCCTATTGGTATGGATGATGACTACAATACATACAATATTAATGCTGATGATGCAGCCTGCGCTATCGCCCGTGCTGTGGAAGCTGAAAAGCTTGCCTTCCTGACTGATATTGAGGGTGTATACAAGGATCCAGAGGATAAGAATTCTCTCATATCAGAGCTTACTGTCTCAGAGGCAAAGGAGCTTATCACAGATGGTTTTATCGGCGGCGGTATGCTTCCTAAATTAAATAACTGTATTGATGCGATTGAAAATGGAGTATCCCGTGTGCATATTCTGGACGGACGTATCGCACACTGTCTCCTGCTTGAGATATTTACTAACAAGGGAATCGGTACAGCAATCTTAGATGACAAGGAGGCAAAGTTCTTCAATGAATAAGCAGGAATATATAAGCACAGCAGAAAACGACCTTTTACACACCTACAACAGATTTGGTCTGGTCTTAGACCATGGGGAGGGAGTGTATTTATATGATACAGATGGTAAAAAATATCTGGATTTTGCAGCAGGAATAGCTGTATGCGCATTGGGCTACAGTAATGAAGCCTATAAGGCTGCCCTCAAGAATCAGGTTGATGCCCTCTTGCACACATCAAACCTCTACTACAATCCGCCGATTATCAAGGCGGCAGAGGCTGTCATAAAAGCCAGCGGCATGGACAGGGTATTTTTTACAAACAGCGGTACAGAGGCAATTGAGGGAGCTATAAAGGCTGCCAAGAAATATGCTTTTACAAGGGATGGTCATGCAGGACATGAGATAATCGCCATGAAGCACTCCTTCCATGGCAGAAGCATAGGTGCCCTGTCTGTCACAGGAAATGCCCACTATCAGGAGCCTTTTGAGCCTCTTATGCCAGGTGTTAAGTTTGCGGATTACAATGATTTAGATAGCGTTAAGGCTCTTGTTACAGATAAGACTTGTGCCATTATCATGGAGACTGTTCAGGGAGAGGGCGGCATATATCCAGCTGATGCTGCCTTTTTGGAGGGAGTCAGACAGCTTTGTGACGACAATGACATTCTCCTTATTCTGGATGAGATTCAGTGTGGTATGGGACGTACTGGAAAAATGTTTGCATGGCAGAACTACGGAGTGAAGCCTGATATTATGACATCGGCAAAGGCTCTGGGCTGTGGAGTGCCTGTGGGAGCCTTTATGATGACCCAGAAGGTGGCAGATAAGTCGCTGGCACCTGGAGACCATGGTACGACCTATGGCGGCAACCCATTTGTAGGAGCTGCAATTTCTGCTGTATTTGAGCAGTTTGACAAGCTTCATATATTAGAGCATGTAAATGAGCTTACACCATATCTGGAGACTGAGCTTGACAAGCTTGTGGATAAATATGACTGTCTTACAGCCAGAAGAGGAAAAGGCTTCATGCAGGGGCTTGAGTGTACTCTGCCAGTAGGTCAGGTATCTGCCAAGGCTCTTGAAAAGGGACTTATTGTGATAACAGCAGGCAGCAATGTGCTCAGATTTGTGCCGCCACTTGTTATCGAAAAAGCCCATGTAGATGAGATGATTAAGCTTCTTTCTCAGACATTAGATGAAATGCTTTTGAAATAGACTTGTAATATTTGCAAAAAGTCTGTAAAATGGTATAAACATCAAGTCTCCTTGAAAAAGGAGAAAATATGAAAAAATTAACAAGCATAAAGACAGGAATACTATGCATATTTGTATGCATGGTTTTCTTGGGTTGTGGAGCAAAGAATAGTCCTGAGTATTACAGTTCACTGTCTGAGAGTGAACAGAATTCTGGAAAGGGCGAAGCTGACACAGAGAACGGGCTGGATGATGAAGCCGATGGTACAGAAACTGGTGTAAACCAAAACACATCAGCGGATGATACTGTGGGTTCAAATTCTGACAGGTCAGAATCGAAAACAGATACATCTGACTTGTGCGTCTATGTCTGCGGAGAGGTTGTAAATCCAGGTGTCTATACCTTATCAGGTGGAGCCAGAGTATGTGATGCAATCGAGCTTGCAGGAGGTTTTACAGAGTCTGCGGCGGCAGACTATCTCAATCAGGCAGAGTATGTGACGGATTCCCAAAAGCTCTATGTACCCTCACAGGATGAGGTGACAAGGCTTATAGAAGAAGGCACAGGCTTTCGGGATGGAAGTACACAGAGCATTACGTCAGGTCAGGCGCAGGCTTCAAATGCAGCCAGCACGGGTAAAATCAACATTAACACTGCGGATGTGTCAGAGCTTACCACTATTACAGGGATAGGTGAGACCAGGGCAAAGGCTATAGTTGATTACCGCACAGAGTATGGCAGCTTTAAGGATACAAAGGATATTACAAACGTTTCTGGAATAGGCGACGCAACCTACGAGAAGATAAAAGACAGTATATGTGTTAATTAAATAAATGAAAGCAGGTTGAGGGAGAAAGCATGGCAAAAAAAGTCCTTGTTGTAGATGATGAAAAATTAATAGTAAAGGGTATCAGGTTCAGTCTTGAGCAGGATGGCATGGAGGTTGACTGCGCATATGATGGCGAGGAGGCCTTTAATCTGGCAAAGGAGAACCAGTATGACATGATACTTCTTGATATTATGCTGCCAAAGATGGATGGCTTTGAGGTGTGTCAGGCAATCAGGGAGTTTTCAGATGTTCCTATCATTATGCTCACAGCAAAGGGTGATGATATGGATAAGATTCTGGGACTTGAATATGGAGCAGATGATTATATCACCAAGCCCTTTAATATTCTTGAGGTCAAGGCGAGAATCAAGGCTATAATGAGACGTACATCTCCTGCAAAGCCAAAGACAGCAGACAATTCTGTGATTGAAAAGGGTGATTTAAAGCTTGACTGCGAGAGCAGGAGATTATTTATACTTGGGAATGAGATAAACCTGACAGCCAGAGAGTTTGAGCTGCTTGAGCTTATGGTAAAAAACGAAAACAAGGTCTACAGCAGGGAAAACCTTCTCACCATGGTATGGGGACAGGACTATCCGGGAGACGTAAGAACTGTTGATGTACATGTGCGGCGTCTACGTGAGAAGATAGAAGTAAACCCAAGTGAGCCGAAGTATGTTCACACTAAATGGGGAGTTGGCTACTACTATAATCAGAAATAGCAGGAAGGATATTGATGCATAAGAACGTACGCTTTTTAGATTTTCTTAAAAGCTTAAAATTCAGATTTATTATTTTAATAACAGCTATGATTGTGATTCCAGGAGTGCTCCTGTGCTTTGGAATCCTCAATTCATACGAGGCAAGGGCTGTGTCTATCCGTGAGAGTGAGGTCTTAAGCCAGGCTAAGATACTGGCAAACCAGATTGCTACAAGTGATTATCTGACGAACGACGGCAGTGATTCTCTGGAACTTAAGGTAAAAGTGGATATGCTGACCACAATTTATGACGGTAGAGTTATCGTTGTGGATGATGAATTTAAGATTATCACAGATACATATAATCTGGATGATAACAAGACAATCATTTCCAAAGAGGTAGTAAAGAGCTTTTCGGGAGAACAGACTGTCAATTATGATTCGGAAAACCACTATATTGAGCTTTCTATCCCTATTACAAATCCGGATGATGAAAAGAGTGCAGTAATGGGTGTTATGGTTGTCAGTGTATCTACGGACAATATTGTACTCAATCTTGCATATCTTTCACAGATTGCCATTATCATAGAGGTTATACTGGCTGCGGTTGCGCTTTTCCTTGGTATTTTTGCGACAATCAAGATGCTTAAGCCTTTTGGCAGGCTGTCATCTGGAATTGAGGATATTAAGACTGGATATGGTGAGTACAATCTTGAGATAAACGATTATACAGAGACCAGAAAAATATGCGAGGATATTAATTCCATGCTTTCCAGTATGAAGGTTATGGATGATTCCAGACAGGAATTTGTATCAAATGTGTCCCATGAGTTAAAGACCCCGCTTACATCCATGAAGGTGCTGGCAGATTCTATCAACAGCATGGGGGATGAGGCTCCAAAGGAACTCTATCAGGAGTTTATGGGGGACATTACAAACGAAATCGAGAGGGAGACAAAGATTATTAATGACTTACTCTCTCTTGTCAAGATGGATAAGTCCTCAGCTGACCTCAATATTGAGACAGTCAATATCAACGAATTAATCGAGCAGATATTAAAGAGGCTTCAGCCTATAGCTGAGAAGCAGCAGGTTGAGGTGGTGCTTGAGAGCTTCAGACCTGTAACCGCTGAGGTGGATGAGGTCAAGCTTTCTCTTGCTATCACAAACCTTGTGGAAAATGCTATCAAGTATAACAAAAATGATGGTGAGGGCTGGGTACATGTGTCACTTAATGCAGACCACCAGTATTTTTATTTGAAGGTGGAGGATTCTGGAATGGGTATTCCAGAGGAATCCCTGGAGCATATATACGAGAGATTTTATCGGGTGGATAAGTCCCACTCAAGAGAGATTGGTGGTACAGGACTTGGCCTTGCCATAACCAGAAACTCAATCCTCATGCATAGAGGTGCCATAAAGGTACATAGTATGCTGGGGGAGGGAACTACCTTTGATGTGAGGGTGCCACTTAACTATATTGCGTAGGAGAGGAATATGAAGAAGAAAATATCTATTTTTGCTATGATTTTATGCCTCTTACTATGTACAAGCTCTTGCGGAAGTGAGAGCCAGGAGGCGAAATATCAGGTTTACTATCTTGATATGGACGAGACAAGCATAACAGGCGTGGACTATGAGCTTAAGGCAGATGAGAAAAATCCTGTGGCAGTGATTGATGAGCTGCTTGCCGCAATGAAGGAGACTCCGAGTGATACAGGACTCAGGGCAACACTGCCTGACAATGTGGAGGTGCTGGACCATTCTGAGAATGGCTATCTTGTCACAATCAATTTTAACTCAGCCTATTATGAGATGGATAAGACTGAGGAGGTGCTTGTAAGAGCGGCTGTAGTCAAGACAATATCTCAGGTGAAGGAATACAGCTATGTGTCATTTACAGTTGATTCCTCTCCGCTTATGAATGATGAGGGAGAGTTAATCGGCAGTATGAATGCGGACAGCTTTGTTGAGAACCCTGGTGAGCAGATAAATACCAGCCAGGAGGTGACTCTTACCCTGTATTTTTCGGATGATACGGGAACTAAGCTTGTAAAGAAAAACAGGGTGGTGCATTACAGCACAAATATATCCCTTGAGAAGCTTGTCATGGAGCAGCTCATATATGGACCAAATGGAAGCAATGTAAAGGCTACAGTGCCATCTGTCAGCAAGCTGATTAATATATCGGTTGCAGATGGAATATGCTATGTGAGCCTGGATGATAACTTTAAAAACAATTTAAACAATCAGATAACTGAGCAGGTAATCCTGTACTCTATAGTGGATTCCCTTGCGTCACTGCCAGAGGTGAACAAGGTACAGATTTCAATAAATGGAGATACAAGCGGAAAGCTCATGTATAATTACGATCTGGCAGTTATGTATGAGCCAGACGAGTCACTTGTAGCAGGCGAAGAGGCTCAGGAGGCTGTTACAGAGGAAGTGGAGGTAGAGGATAATCAGTAAGCGTCCTATGGTGATGCTCGGGATTGTTTATCTGCTGGGGATAATGCTTTGCAGTACAGGAAATATTGTCTACGCCTTAGCCTGCGTGATATTAGTTTTCTGTATGTGTGCTGGACTGATCAGGCATAGGAGCTGGAAAAGACTGGTGGTGTGGAGTCTTATGATTTTTACCATCTTTTCCCTCTCCTGTGCGAGGTATCGGTATGAAAGCACAAGGAGAGAAGCATATCTGACACAGATATATGATGGGGAAACGGTAACTGTATGGGGAGAGATATACAGAAAAGAGTATAAAAACAGCAGCTACAATGTATACATATCAAAGGCTGCGGTTGATTTTGGGGATGGGATGATTTCCTGCAATGATATTCTTGTCTATTTGGGTTCTGATGATTGTTCAATCGGTGATATTCTCAGAGTTGATGGAAAAATTAAAGCCTTTGCTGCTGCAACAAATGAGGGAGAGTTTGATTTAAGGCAGTTTTATTTGTCACAGAAAATCGATATGGCTGTAAAAGGCCAGACGTACAGCATACTGGCGGATGGTGGTTATTCTATCGGAGGCTTCTGTTATGGGGAGTGGCTCTATGAGGTGAGGAGTAAGCTTGTTAAATCCTTTGAAAATGTAACAGATGAGGTGACATCGGGAATACTGTGTTCCATGATACTAGGGGATAAGACCCTGATAGATGCTGACATAAAGAGTCTGTATCAGGCTTCTGGAATATCACATATACTGGCTATATCCGGACTTCATATCTCCATAATAGGAGTGGGACTGTACAGGCTGATGCGCAAAAAGGGAGTGTCGTTTTTTGCAGCACAGCTGGGGGCTGGTGTGATAATACTGGCATATGGCTTTATGACCGGAAATGCT
>CAVKUD010000006.1:0-38800 GCA_963659315.1 Senegalimassilia sp.
TGCCTTTGCTATCGTAAAGCTTGTGGCAGCGATTTTATTTGCTGTATTTATATGTAATAGTTGCCGTTTCCCTTCTGTTGTTTATAAGCAATTTTGGAATAGGTGGCAAAGTGGGAGGCGCTGTAAGTGGCTTCTTTTTTGGCTTGTTTGGAATGATTTCCTATATTTTCCCAATCATCCTCTTGGTTGGAAGCTTTTTCGGAATCTCAAACAGGGATAATGCCTTTGCTATCGTAAAGCTTGTGGCAGCGATTTTATTTGCTGTATTTATATGTGTATTTTTATATCTGGTAGTGTATGGCAAGGATGTTGTCCCACCAGCTACAGCCTTTGCTGACAGCAGACAGTCCAAAATCGGTGGAGGTCTGGTGGGGGCACTTATCGGATATTTTATTGTGCCAGCCTTTGGACTTATCGGTTCATACATAATAGACATTGTGGTGCTTATTGTTACACTGGTGCTTATCACAGGCAAATCCGCCATGCGTGGCATGAAGGCAGGGGGAGAGAAGGTATATGCTTCTGCCAGGGAAAACAGTGAGAAGTATCAGGAATACAGGCAGTACAAGGCTGAGGAAAAGGCAAAGAGGAGACGGGACAGAAAAGTCAGCGGAGTCTCTACTGATACCAAAATTGTTGACAAGGGAGCAGAACCAAATAAGATTTCTGATGAAATGGGTGAGATACATATAGACAGCTACTCACAGTTCCCAGAGGTGAAGGAGGAGCAGCTTACAAAGCTTACCTCTGAGTCGATGGCCGAACTTTTCCCAAGGGAGGACACAGCAGCGGTCACAGCAGAGACAGCACCAGTAGAAACAAATATTCCTGCATGGGAAGCTGCACCTGCTGTACAGGAAAGCCAAGCTATGGAGAGTACTATCCCAGAGATAGACCCACTTGACATAGAGATTCAGCCACCAGAGGAGCTTTTTGAAGAACCTCCTGTAGTTGAAAAGACAAAGAGAAAAGCCAGGGCAAGTGCTGACGAAATCGAGAATGGCATAAAGGAAGTCGAAGAGACTATAAATAAATCAGAAAATAGTAATGTAAGCGGCTATGTGCCACCTGATATTGAGATTCTCCACAAGGGTGATGCAAACGCAGTGGGCAATACCAATGCCCAGCTTAAGGAGACCGCAGAAAAGCTTGAAAAGACGATGCAGATTTTCGGCGTCAAGGCCAAGGTTACAGACTACTGCTGTGGGCCTACAGTTACCAGATATGAGGTGCAGCCAGAGCTTGGAGTAAAGGTCAGCAAGATTGTCAACCTCGTGGATGATATCAAGTTTGCCCTTGCAGCTACAGATGTACGAATTGAAGCCCCTATTCCGGGCAAATCGGCAGTTGGAATAGAGGTGCCTAATGCCCAGAATGTCACCGTACCTTTCAGGGATTTGGTAGAGTCACAGGAGTTTAAGAGCAAGAAATCCCCTATTACCTTTGCTCTCGGCAGGGATATAGCAGGAAAGGTAGTTGTTGCAGACCTTGCAAAGATGCCTCATCTTATGATTGCAGGCTCTACTGGTTCAGGTAAATCAGTCTGTATCAACACAATTATAACCAGCATACTCTATAAGGCAGGACCTGATGAGGTTAAGCTTATCATGATTGACCCTAAGGTGGTTGAGCTTAGTGTATATAATGGTATACCACACCTTCTGATTCCAGTTGTCACAGACCCTAAAAAAGCAGCGGGAGCGCTGAACTGGGCAGTGAACGAAATGTCAGACAGATATAACAAGTTTGCCGATGCCAATGTCCGTGAAATCAATGGCTATAATGAGAAGATTGAAAAAATGGAGGTGCCAGAGGGACAGGAGCGTCCTAAGAAGATGGAGAGAATCGTCGTTATAGTAGACGAGCTTGCTGACCTTATGATGGTTGCTTCAAAGGATGTGGAGACTGCAATCTGCCGTCTCGCCCAGCTTGCAAGAGCTGCTGGTATCCACCTTATTATTGCGACCCAGAGACCTTCTGCTGATGTAATCACAGGTATAATCAGGGCAAATATGCCTAGTAGAATCGCATTTGCGGTATCAACTGCCACAGACAGCCGAATTATTTTAGACCAGGCTGGTGCAGACAGATTGCTTGGAAAGGGAGATATGCTCTTTAATCCACAGGGAGCACCGACACCGCAAAGAATACAGGGAGCTTTTATCTCTGATAATGAGATAGCGGCAATCATCGATGATGTCAAGGCTAAAAATGGTGAGAGTGCTTCAAATGAAGCCATCCAGAATGCAGTAAATGCTGCCCAGGTTTCATCACAGACGGTTGCGATTTCTGATGGAAACGCAGATGATGATGGCAGGGATGCTCTTTTTGCAGAGGCAGCTAAGATAATTGTTGATAAGGAAAAGGCATCAATTGGTATGTTACAGCGTTATCTAAAGGTAGGCTTTAACAGGGCTGCCAGAATCATGGATCAGCTTGAGGAGGCTGGCATTGTGGGACCAGAAGAGGGCACCAAGCCAAGAACAGTCCTTGTGACTACTGAAGAATTAAGCTCGATTATTGACGAACTGTAGGTTATCATATATTATGTGCAAAAGGCATGATATTTAATGATATATAAAGCTAATGTTTATTATGAAAAGTGGAGGACAAAACATGAAAACAGATATTGAGATAGCACAGGAAGCAAAGATGTTACCAATTAAGGATGTGGCGGCTTCGATTGGCATTGATGAGGACGATTTGGAATTGTATGGTAAGTACAAGGCTAAAATCTCTGATGAGTTAATCGAAAGGTCAAAGAATAATCCTGATGGTAAGCTTATTCTTGTTACAGCAATTAACCCAACTCCGGCAGGAGAGGGAAAGACAACTACCTCAGTAGGCTTGGGAGAGGCTTTTGGTAAGCTTGGCAAGAAAGCAATTATTGCTTTGAGAGAGCCATCTCTTGGACCATGTTTTGGTATAAAGGGTGGAGCTGCAGGTGGCGGATATGCCCAGGTAGTTCCGATGGAGGATTTGAACCTTCATTTTACAGGAGATTTCCATGCGATTACATCTGCAAATAATCTCCTTGCAGCTATTCTTGACAATCATATCCAGCAGGGAAATGAGCTGGGAATAGATCCTAGACAGATTGTGTGGAAGAGATGTATGGACATGAATGACCGTGTCCTTAGAAATATCGTTGTTGGTCTTGGAGCAAAAACTGATGGTATGGTAAGGGAAGACCATTTTGTAATTACAGTTGCATCTGAGATTATGGCAATTCTTTGTCTGGCAGATGATATGGCAGACTTAAAGAGACGTCTTGGCAGAATCATTGTTGCATACAGCTTTGACGGAAAACCTGTCACAGCAGATGATTTGAAGGCAACTGGAGCTATGGCAGCCCTTCTTAAGGATGCTTTAAAACCAAACTTAATACAGACTCTTGAGCACACACCAGCATTTGTACATGGTGGACCATTTGCAAATATCGCTCATGGCTGTAACTCTGTAAGAGCCACAAAGACAGCCTTAAAGCTTGCTGATTATGTGGTTACAGAGGCAGGCTTTGGCGCAGACTTAGGGGCAGAGAAGTTCTTTGATATCAAGTGCAGAAAGGCTGGACTTAAGCCGGATGCAGTTGTTCTTGTGGCTACAGTCAGAGCACTCAAGTATAACGGAGGAGTGCCAAAGGATAAATTGTCTGAGGAGAATCTGGACGCTTTAAAGGCTGGTATTGTAAACCTTGAGAAGCATATAGAAAACCTGCACAAGTTCGGTGTGCCTGTTGTAGTGACCTTAAACTCATTCATCACAGATACAAAGGCAGAGACTGATTTCATAGAGCAGTTCTGCAAAGAGAGAGACTGCGAGTTTGCCCTTTCAGAGGTATGGGAAAAGGGCGGTGAGGGCGGAATTGCCCTTGCAAACAAGGTGCTTGAAACACTTGAGACAAAGAAGAGTGACTTTAAGCTGCTCTATGATGACAGCTTATCATTAAAGGAAAAGATTGAGACAGTAGCAAGGGAAATCTACGGAGCTGACGGAGTTACTTACTCACCAGCTGCTGAGAGAGAGTTAAAGCGTATCACTGAGCTTGGCATGTCAAACCTGCCTGTATGTATGGCAAAGACACAGTACTCTCTGTCAGATGATGCCAAGAAGCTTGGCAGACCTAGCGGATTTACAATCAATGTCAGAGAGGTATACGCATCAGCAGGAGCTGGCTTTGTAGTTGCAGTAAATGGCTCAATCATGATAATGCCTGGACTTGGAAAGTCGCCAGCAGCATATGGCATAGATGTGGATGACAACGGAAAAATAACAGGATTATTCTAATATAGAGATATAAGGGAGATTTAATGGCTAATTTAATTGACGGAAAACAGATTTCCAAGGAAATAAAGGATGAATTAAAAGAAAAGGTGGCACAGTATAAGAGTGAGGGAAGAGAATGCAGCCTTGCTGTCATTCAGGTAGGAAATGATCCTGCCTCATCTGTGTATGTGGGGAACAAAAAGAGAGCCTGTGAATATGTAGGAATAGGCTCTGTGTCATATGAGCTGCCAGAGGAGACCACAGAGGAGGAGCTTCTGGCTTTAATAGCAAAGCTTAATGCTGATGAGAGTATAAACGGCATACTCTGTCAGCTGCCTGTACCAGACCATATAGATGAGGATAAGATTATCAACGCAATCTCACCTGAAAAGGATGTGGATGGTTTCCACCCTCAGAATGTGGGAAGCCTCGTAATCGGTCAGCCAGGCTTTGTATCATGTACCCCTGCTGGCATTATAGAGCTGTTAAAGCGCAGCAATATTGAGATTGCAGGAAAACATTGTGTTGTCATAGGAAGAAGCAATATTGTAGGAAAGCCTATGGCACTTCTCATGCTCAGAGAAAATGCGACTGTTACAATCTGTCATTCAAGAACCAAAAATCTCAAGGAGATATGCAGGGAGGCAGATATTCTCATTGTGGCTATTGGAAAGCCTCAGTATATTGATGCAGAGTATGTAAAGAAAGGCGCAGTTGTAATAGATGTGGGAATCCACAGAGATGAGAATAATAAATTATGTGGAGATGTAAAATTTGATGAGGTAGAACCTCTTGCATCATATATAACACCAGTTCCAGGCGGCGTGGGACCTATGACTATCGCCATGCTTATGAACAACTGTGTAAGTGCAATGGAAAAGAAGGGACGCTAATCTACATGAGATGTATTTATTGTGGCGCAGAAATTAAAGAAGGATGTATCTATTGCTCGGCTTGCGGAAAAGAGGCACAGATAGTTCCCGATTACAACGAGTTTGAGGATGACTATATAAATGGTCTCATAGGAAGCGAGGCGGAAAATGATAAGCTTTCCCGTGAACAGCAGAAGAAGGCAAGAGCAGAGAAGAAAAAGAAGGAAGAGCTGCGTGCAAAGAGAGAACAGCAGAAGAAGATAATCATAATATCTGCTATAGTTATCTCCCTGGCTGTGATAATCCTTGTTATCGTTCTTGTATCGTCTATAAAGAATAAGCAGAATAATTCTTTTGATTATCAGGTTGAGCAGGCAGAAAAAGCTGAAAAGGACGATGATACTGCCAAGGCTGTAGAATACTATGAGAGGGCACTGGCACTCGACAAAGACAATATTGATGTCAGGTATGCTCTTGCAGATATTTATATGGATGAAAAGGAAACTGACTCAGCCATGATTTTATACAAGGAGATTATATCCCTTGATAAAAGTCAGATAGACAGCTACAGACAACTCATATCTATATATGAGTCAAAAGAGGATTATGAAGCTATTGCCAGCCTTGCAGAAAATGTCAGTGATGCAAAGATACTGGCACTATTTGATGATTATATAGTCACTCCACCTGTATTCAGTCTGGATGGCGGCACCTATGACAGTGAGATAAGCGTCGGATTATCTGTAAGCTCTGATTCGACAGTTGTATATTACACCACAGATGGTAAAGATCCAATCCAGTATGGTGATGTGTTCGATACAGACATCACATTTGATGAGGAGGGCAGCTATACCATAAAGGCTGTTGCAAAATCTGATAAGGGACTGTACAGTGATGTGGTATCTGAAAGGTATAAGATAGAATTTAAGGAGCCAGACCTCCCAGTTGTAAATCCTGACGGGGGAACATTCTCGGCTGAGACAACCGTTCTGGTTGAGGTACCAGCTGGCTGTGAAGCATATTATACATGGGATTCTTCTGACCCTAACATTGATTCAGAAAAGTATGCAGGTGGAATACCAGTGCCTGTAGGAAATAATGTTCTGTCTGTTGTCATATATAATCCTAAGACTGAGAAGTTCAGCGATGTATACAAGGGCAGATTTGTATTTTATAACTAAGAAAAAGTCTCCATTCCCTGAAAAAGGAGTGGAGACTTTTTATGTGTCTTTGTATCAAAGTATTAATTTTCAAATTCCAAAGTGCCATTTCCCATGCTCTTGATTCTTGCAAGAGAGTATACATCATAGCCCTGGGCTTTTAGCTTCTGATGTCCTGGCATAAATGACTTCTCTATTAAGATACCGATTCCAGCCACAGTGGCATGAACCATTCTGATTAAGCGGATGGCTCCTGTAGCGGCTTCTCCATCTGCCAGAAAGTCATCGATAATAAGTACATGATCATCGGATGTTATAACATCAGCAGAGAGGCACAAATCATAATTCTTGCCTGTGGTAAATGAATTTACCTGAGTCTGGTACAATCTGTCATTTAATACCTTTGAAGGCTGTTTCTTTAAGATAATCATTGGAACCCCAAGTGCTGCTGCAGTCATAAGTGCAGGAGCTATGCCTGAGCTTTCAATAGTAACAACCTTAGTGATGCCTTTACCCTTGAAATGATTTGCAAATTCATCTCCAATGTGGGCCATTAGAACGGGATCGACCTGATGGTTTAAAAACTTATCGACCTTTAAGATGTCTGCTCCTATTACATGCCCTTCTTTTTTAATACGTTCTTCTAATTCTTTCATTTTCCCACCTCCACATTAGTATAAATTGATTATACCATTCTTCCCGCATATTTCCATTACTTATTTATTAATTTCTTTAATTTGATTATGTATGTTATAATCGTCCTATGAAAATTACAATAGTATGTGTAGGAAAAGTAAAAGAAAAATTTTATCAGGATGCTATTAAGGAGTATTCAAAGAGATTATCACGGTATACAAAGCTTAATATCGTAGAGGTTGCTGACGAAAAGACTGAGGAGCAGTCCACAGATGTGGAAATAAACATTGTCAAGGATAAGGAAGGAGAGAGAATCCTTAAGGCTATAAAGGATGATGGCTATGTAGTCTGTCTTGCAATAGATGGAAAACAACTGGACTCAGTGGAATTGTCAGAGAAGATGAATAATCTTTTTGTGACAGGCAAAAGCCATATATATTTTGTCATAGGAGGCTCACTGGGACTCAGTGATAATGTCCTTAGGAGGGCTGACATGAAGCTTAGCTTTTCAAGGATGACCTTTCCCCATCAGTTAATGAGGGTAATCCTTCTGGAGCAGATATACAGGGGCTTTAGAATTATGAACAATGAACCCTACCACAAATAGGAATTGAATATAGGCTATATTCATATAATCTAATATGAGTAAAATTTTTGAAGCAATGGAACTTCCAAAAGATATCGTGCTTGGAATACCATATATTACCATGTATGGTAATCTGGAACTGATTATTGAAAATCACAGAGGAATCAGATGCTTTAACGATGAACTGGTGGAGATTCTTGCTAAATCCAACATTATTTCTATTAAGGGGAGAAGTATGTCAATTTCTGAGTATTCAAAGGACTGCATTGTAGTGGAAGGATATATAGAGCAGATTTCTTTTGCAGCTATATGAGTAGAATTAAAATATCTCTCAAGGGAAATAATGTTCGTAGATTCATAAATTTATGCTCAGGCAATGATATAGAATTATTTGACTTAAAATATGCTTCACCTGATGAATACACCTGTATGATAAATACAAATGACTATTATCAGATGAAAAAGCATTTGAAAAAGACCAAGACCAAAGCAAGGGTTATAAGCAGGATAGGCATATACAGGCTCTATAAGCCCTTTCTGAAGTACTGGTATTGCCTTCTGCCCTTTATCCTGATAGTCACTTTTTTGTACTGGAAGACACTCAAGCTGTCATCAGTTGTGGTCATGGGCTGTGAGAGCAGGATGGCTGACAGCATAGAAGCCTATATGAATGACAATAACTTAGGGGCTGGGACCTGGATTAGCAGCTATGACTGCACCAGGGCAGAGTATCTCTTAAAGCAGAAGTTTAACAATATCACATGGAGCACTGTAGGCATAAAGGGAAATGTGCTGTATGTGGAAGTCAGGGAGGCGACGGAGCCTGAGCATATAGGGCAGGGTGAATGCAGAGATATAGTTGCAAATGCTGACGCTGTAATCTACAGTATTGTGACCCGCCAGGGTACACCTGTGGTGAAAAAGGGCGATACTGTCTTAGAGGGAGAACTTCTGGTATCTGCCAGGCAGGACATATTGGATGACAATCTGGAGATAAAGGACAGCTATTATGTGTGCAGTGATGCGGATGTGCTTGGATACACGGACAGGATAGAAAATAAAGAGATATATTACAATTCAGGCTTTTTGAGACAGGATGATGCCATGCTTTTAAAGCTTGCAGATGCCTATGCCGACAAATATGTTTGCGATTTGGAAGAAAATGGGGTTTTAATTTTGTCTAAAAATGTTATGATGGATAAAGTGGGTGATTGTCTGTACTTAAATATACATCTGAAGACAATCGAATCCATTGTAAAATACTCTTACTGAATGAAAGGTAAAGATATGAGTTTAAACGAAGCAATAATAACTATGCCTAAGGAGCATGTGCAGAATGTTTTCGGACAGTTTGACACATTTGCAAAAAAGATTGAGAAGACCCTGGGTGTTACAATAGTGCTCAGAGAAGACCAGTTAAAGATAATTGGAAGCGAGCCAAATGCAAAGGGAGCCATGGAGGTTTTTAAGCAGCTTCTTGAGCTGTCTAAGCGGGGGAATGTTATTACTGAGCAGAATGTGAACTATGCACTGGCGCTTTTGGAGGAGCATAAGGGAAATTCTATAGTTGAAATAGATAAGGACATAATATGCCATACTATAACAGGAAAGCCTGTAAAGCCTAAGACAATAGGCCAGAAGGAATATGTTGACGCAATCAGGAAAAAGATGATTGTGTTTGGCATGGGACCAGCAGGAACAGGAAAGACTTACCTTGCCATGGCAATGGCTATTACTGCCTTTAAAAATGAAGAGGTGGGCAGAATTATTTTAACCAGACCTGCCATTGAGGCTGGTGAGAAGCTGGGCTTTCTGCCAGGAGATTTACAGAGCAAGGTAGACCCATACTTAAGACCTCTGTATGATGCCCTCTATCAGATTATGGGAGCAGAGAGTTTCCAGAAAAATATGGAAAAGGGCTTAATCGAGGTGGCACCTCTTGCGTATATGCGAGGCAGGACTCTTGACAATGCCTTTATCATCTTAGATGAGGCACAGAACACCACACCAGCCCAGATGAAGATGTTTCTTACCAGAATCGGTTTCGGGTCAAAGGTGGTTGTCACAGGAGATGCAACCCAGAAGGATCTGGCTCCGGGGGCAAAATCAGGTCTTGATGTGGCATTGAGAGTTCTCAAAAATATCGATGATATAGCAATCTGCAATATGACCAGCAAGGATGTCGTAAGGCATCCACTTGTGCAGAAAATCGTACAGGCTTATGATGATTATGAGAGCAAAAGTACAGCCAGAAAAAAGAAACAGGAGAAAAGGATAGTTGAAAGAAAAGGTTAACATCAGAAGAGCAGTTCCTGTACTGGCAATAATACTTTCGACCTTTGGCTTATCAGGTATATTCTGCTATATGCAGAAGCTGTACCCGGACGAGATTATATGCGTGATGTGCATAAATATTTTCTGCATATCACTTATGGTATTTGAGCTGGAATATGACAGGAAGAGAAAATATATAGCAAACAATACAAAAACTACTTTTTCAAAGGTGGCGATTGGCTATTTTGCCTGCTGCCTTATAGCCTTTGGATTCTGGTATATGCAGTCCTACTGCAAGCCTGTCATAATACTTGCCTTTATATTGTATGCAGTGGGCAACGAAATGCTGGCACTTTTTATGGGAATGTATCTTGTCATACTGCTTGGCATGATACAGACAGGAGACTTTAATGAGCTGGCATTATATATGATGCTTTTATCGCTGGGAATCGTGATTGCAAGGGCTATGGAAAATGCAAGGCTCAAATATATGCTGTATATCAATACCTTTTGCGTCAGCGCTGTGCTGCCGAGTATATTCTATTATTTTGCCAACAAGGAAGCAGACAATAAAATAATGCTTTACTCTGTCATAAATGGTGTGATTTCTGCCGCTGTTGCTTTTATCAGCTGTAAGTACATAATCCCTGCTTCAAGGGCAGAATGTGATAATTTCATGCTGGATATTATCTCGGAGGATTATGACCAGGTGAAGGAGCTAAAGGCGTATTCGCATTTTGAATACAATCATGCCCACATGGTATCGGATATAGCTTACAGATGTGCAAAGGCTGTGGGACTTGATATGGATTTATGTGCCGCTGCAGGCTTCTATTACAGGCTTGGAAACTGGGAGGGGGCACCTTATGTGGAAAATGGCATTAAAAAGGCAGAGGCTTTGTGCTTCCCTGAAAGTGTCATAGAGATTCTTGCAGAGTATTATGGAGAGGAGAAGAAGCCATCTTCTCCTGAATCAGCACTGGTACACATTGTAGATGCGCTTGTGATAAAGCTTGAAAAGATGAAAGAGGGCGTAGGCTTAAGCCAGTGGAATAAAGAGATGATAATATACCAGACCTTAAACGAGTTTTCATCCTCTGGAATATATGATGACTCAGGGCTTGGAATGAATCAGTTTCTTAAGATTAGGGAATATCTTACAAAGGAGGAATCACTGGGATGAGTTTTTTCTTAGAAGAAGAGGTAGAGGTCAATTTTGATTTTGACTATAGACAGATTGCAGAAAAAGTAATAAATTATTGCATTGAGCGTGAAAATTTTCCTTATGAGGCAGAGATTAATTTGACTTTGACAGATAATGAAGGAATTCATATAATCAATAAGGAATACAGGGACATTGACAGGGCGACAGATGTGCTGTCATTTCCTATGCTGTCTTATGAGACACCAGGAGACTTTTCATTTTTGATGGATGAGAATGATGATGATTTTAATCCAGATACAGGGGAAGCAATCCTTGGAGATATTATTATATCGGTTGATAAGGTAAGGGAGCAGGCGAAGGAGTATGGGCACAGCGAGCTGAGAGAGTTTGCTTTTCTGATTACCCATAGTATGCTCCACCTCTTTGGATATGACCACATGGAGCCTGATGAGGCAAAGGTCATGGAGGATAAGCAGAGACAGATACTTGCGGAGCTTTCAATTACTAGATAAGAAATAGAGGTAACTATTAATGGCTAAGTCAAATACTAAGGGAACGAACTTTTTAGTACAGGGTTCAATCTTAGCAGTAGCATCTATAATAAGCAGAATAATCGGTCTGATATACAGAATACCTATGACTGCGATTATTGGAGATGTGGGAAATAACTATTATGCAGCTGCATTTGATGTATACAATGTAATGCTGATTATTTCCTCCTACAGCCTGCCACTGGCGGTTTCAAAGCTTGTATCGGCAAAAATGGCAAAGGGACAGTTTAAGACTGCCTATCAGGTGCTTAAGGGCGCATTATTATTTGCATTTATATCGGGAACAATAGTTGCTGTTATTGTTTTCTTTGGAGCAGGTTTTTTCACAAAGACTCTGCTGAGTACACCAAACAGTATATTTGCCTTAAAGGTTCTGGCACCAGCACTTGTTATTGTGGCAATACTCGGTGTTATCAGAGGCTTTTTCCAGGGACTGGGAACCATGATGCCTAGTGCGGTATCCCAGATTATAGAGCAGATTGTAAATGCCATAGTCAGTGTATGGGCTGCCTATGTATTGTACAGAGTAGGTGCAAAGACAGGTGCTGTGCTTGGAGACAAGGAGCATTATGCGGCTGCCTACGGTGCGGCAGGAGGTACGCTTGGTACCAATCTTGGTTCTGTAGCGGCATTGCTTTTTGTGCTTTTTGTATTTGCAGTATACTTAAGAGTCTTTAAGCGTATCATGAAAAAGGACCGCCATGTGAAGGTGGATTCCTTTGCTTATACCATGAAGATACTTGTTATTACAATTATACCTGTCCTGTTAAGTACCACTATTTACAATATTAGCGGTATTATAGACCAGGGTATTTTCAAAAAGGTTGCCTTGATGCAGGGCTATGCCAATGATGACGTGGAGGTCTGGTGGGGCGTATTCTCAGGAAAATACAAGCTACTTATTAATGTGCCTATCTCCATTGCGTCAGCCATGGCGGCATCAGCAGTGCCTACACTTACATCAAGCTTTGCAAGTGGAGACACCCAGGGGGTCAGGACACAGATAAATGCTGCAATGAGGTTTGTGATGGTGATTGCATTCCCTTGTGCAGTGGGTATAGCAGTGCTGGCAACACCTATATTTACATTGCTTTTCCCTAGCACAATCAGCACAGTGGGACTTGCCACAAACATGATGTGGGTCGGCGCAGTGGCAGTTATTTTTTATTCCATGTCTACCCTGTCAAATGGTTTATTACAGGGTATAAACAGGCTTAAGGTGCCTGTTGTAAACGCAGCGATTGCACTGGTGACCCATGTTATTTTGCTGCTTGCGCTTATGCTGTTTTTCAGGCTGAACATTTATGCGGTTGTAATAGCCAACGCATTTTTCTCCCTGCTCATGTGCTTCTTAAATGCAAGGGCACTGGCAAAATACAGCGGATATAAGCAGGAGGTCGTAAAGACATTTGTGATTCCGGCAGTATGTTCGCTCATAATGGGTGTGGTGACATTTGCTGTATACAAGGGACTCTTTGCACTGACTAAAATAGTGGCAATCTCACTGGTTGCGGCAATACTTGTAGCTGTGGTTGTGTACGCAGTATCCCTTCTCCTCCTTAAGGGGCTTACAGAGGAGGAAATCCTTAAATTCCCTAAGGGAGCCCTGCTTGTCAGAATTGCAAAGAAAGCTCATTTATTATAATTGAATAGATAATCAAAAAATGCAGATACTTATACAGGGTGATTAATATGAATCGAAGTATGAGTATCTGTTTTATTGTTTTGTCAATAGTAGTGATAATTCTATTGACTCTGCACATAAGAAAAGAAGAAAAAATTATGGTAAAGCCACAGACAACGGAATACGAGGAGACCGAGAGAGCAATCCAGGTAAACAATGAGAGCCAGTATTATGAGTATGTCATAAAGTGCATTGATAAGCGGCTTGAGGTGTTTAAGAATGATGGAACTATCTATATGGAATCGGGCATATCCTATGATGAGCTGCCAGACCAGATAAAGAGCCAGATAGATGAGGGGCTTAAGATAAAGGACGATGAACAGCTATACGACTTTCTGGAGAGTTATTCGAGTTAGTTGGTTGAATGTTTAATACCCTTATGCTAAAATGTTACGCGAGAATAAAATGAGGTGTAATATGGCCAATAAAGGGTATATAGCATTTGACCTGGCTGTGGTTGGAGCAGGAGCCGCAGGCTTTATGTCTGCAATTACAGCTGCAAGAAATGGCATGAGGGTCGCAATAATTGAACATAAGGACAGACCAGGCAAAAAAATCCTTGCCACTGGAAATGGAAGGTGCAATTTTACGAATGAATATATGGGCACAGAGTATTTCCGGGGCAACAGGGCACTTATAGAGACTGCCCTGGGCAGGTTTGACCAGATGGATACAATAGATTTCTTTGCAGGGCTTGGAGTAGTTCCAAAGAATAAAAACGGATATTATTATCCAAATTCTGAGTCGGCAGCATCTATACTCAAGGCTTTGGAAATGGAGGCTAAGAGGCTGGGGATTAGGGTGTATACATCTGTTGAAATCCTTGATATCAGACCAGACCAGGCAGGCTTTGAGATTCTTGTGAGTAGATTTAAGTATGTATGCAAAAAGCTTATAATTGCCACAGGACTGCTTGCAAGTCCTAAGCTTGGCAGTGATGGAAGTCTCTTTCCAATCATAGAGAGGCTGGGACACAGCTTTACAAGAATTAATCCTGCCCTTTGTGGACTTAAATGCCATGGCTTTGATTTTAAGAGGGCGTCAGGAGTCAGGTGTCAGGCTGTGGTGACAGCTTACGTTGATGATAGCCAGGTCTCAAGCGACAGGGGAGAGCTTCAAATTGCAGATTATGGGATTTCAGGAATACCGGTTTTCCAGATTAGCAGATTTGCGGCTGACGCAGTGGCTTCTGGCAGCAAGTGCTGCATAGAGGTGGATTTCTGTCCAGAATATACTGGGGCAGAGCTTGTCGGGCTGCTTTTAAAATATCAGAAATCCATGGATGACAGTTTTAATTTTACAGATTTACTTAATGGCATATTCAATGAGAAGCTTGCTATAGCTCTTTTAAAGCATGCGGGCATATCTGAGAAAAAGCAAATCGGTGATATAGAAGCAGGGGAGATAGAAGAGCTTGTTAAATCCGTAAAACAGACAAGGCTGTATGTGGATGCTACAAGAGGCTTTGAGTATGCACAGGTTTGTGCTGGTGGAATCAAAACAGAGGAAATAGACATTGAAACCCTTGAATCAGGACTTGTCAAAAACATGTACTTTGCAGGAGAAATCCTAGATGTGGATGGCATCTGTGGCGGATATAATCTGCAGTGGGCATGGACAAGCGGTTTTATAGCAGGAAGTAGTGTAAGCAGATAATGATAAAACTAAATCAGGTAAAAATGAGCATTTCACATACAGATAGTGATTTGCAGGACAAGATAAGAAAGACCTTAAAATTAAATAACAACAATTTTACATATAAGATACTCAAAAAATCAGTGGACGCCAGAAAGAAGCCAGAGCTTTTTTATGTATATTCTGTCGCAGTCTCTGGCGTGAATGATGAGAAGATAGTGGCAAAAGCCAAAAACTCAAATATATGTCTCTATAATGAAAAGTCCTATGCCATACCAGAGCATGGAGAGGAGTCCTTTAAGGGAAGACCTGTTGTAATTGGAGCTGGGCCTGCAGGACTTTTTTGTGCCTATATTTTGTGTCAGGCAGGCTACAGCCCGATTGTTTTAGAGCGGGGCAAGGCTGTAGAGGACAGAAAAAAGGATGTGGAGGACTTCTGGAAGACAGGTCTGCTTAATCCTGCTTCAAATGTGCAGTTTGGAGAGGGAGGTGCAGGTACATTTTCCGATGGCAAGCTCAATACGGCTGTCAAAGATCCTGGCGGCAGGAATAATTATGTGCTTGAGACCTTTGTGAGATTTGGGGCACAGGATAAGATTTTATATGACAATAAGCCACATATTGGTACCGATGTCCTGTCAGAGGTTATTGCAAACATGCGTAAATTCCTGATTGAAAAGGGAACGACCTTTATGTTTGAGACCTGCGTGGTGGATTTTGGAATAGAGTCTGATACAGACAAGGCTGGTAAAATCAAATATTTGTTATGCAAGGATAAGGATGGAAAAGAATTAAGTCTTGATACAGACCTGGCAGTGCTTGCAATCGGTCACAGTTCGAGAGACACCTTTAATTCACTAAATAAGAATAAGGTATATATGGAGGCTAAAAATTTTGCTGTGGGCTTCAGGGTTGAGCATCCGCAGAAAATGATTAACAATGCCATGTATGGAGAGGGCTATCCTGATTTCTTACCAGCATCAAGCTACAAGGTTACATCTAATTTTCCAAATGGAAGAGGTGTATATTCATTCTGCATGTGCCCAGGCGGTTATGTCGTAAACTCTTCATCTGAGGAGGGCAGGACAGTTGTAAATGGCATGAGCTATTCGGGGCGGAATGGCAGCAATGCCAACAGTGCTATAATTGTGTCTGTATCATCGGAGGACTTTGGAGCTGCTGACGCCCTGGCAGGAGTCAGATACCAGCAGATGCTTGAGGAGAGAAACTACAGACTTTGTAATGGTAAAATCCCACAACAGCTTTTTGGGGATTTCTGTGACAACAGGGAGACACTACAGTATGGTGATTTTGACAGTACTACAAAGGGAGCAGCCCAGTTTGCTAATCTGCGTGGACTTATGAGCAGGGATATGGAGGAGTCCTTCATATCAGGAATGAAACATTTTGGTCATATAGTACCACAATTTGACAGATTCGATGCAATTTTGTCTGGAATGGAGACCAGGACATCATCCCCTGTCAGGATAAGCAGAGACGATTTATTTGAATGTAATATCAAGGGGCTATTCCCCTGCGGTGAGGGTGCTGGCTATGCAGGCGGCATTACATCTGCGGCTATGGATGGAATAAAGGTGGCAGAAGCCATCATTAAAAGATATAAACCGAACTAGAAAAGAGGAATTTTTGTGCAAGAAGTAACACCAATGATGCAGCATTATTTGCAGACCAAGGAACAGTATAAGGACTGTATATTATTTTACAGATTAGGCGATTTCTACGAGATGTTTTTTGAGGATGCAAAGATTGTATCAAAAGAATTAGAATTGACACTTACAGGTAAAAGCTGTGGACTGGAGGAGAGGGCACCTATGTGCGGTGTGCCATTTCACTCAGTGGAGGGCTATTTAAACAGACTTGTATCAAGAGGCTACAAGGTAGCAATATGTGAGCAGGTGGAGGATCCAAAGCTTGCAAAGGGAATTGTAAAGCGAGAGGTAGTAAGGATTGTAACTCCTGGTACCAATACAGATATGCAGTCTCTGGACGAGACAAAGAACAATTATATCATGTGTATTGCCTATCTGGGGGACAAGTATGGTATAGCGATAGCGGATGTCACAACTGGTGACTTTTATGTGACTGAGCTTGACACAGAGCGAAAGCTTATGGATGAAATCAATAAATTTGCCCCATCTGAAATCGTGTGCAATGAAGCCTTTTACATGAGTGGCGTTGATATAGATGATATGAAAAACAGATTGAATATAGCCATATCATCCCTTGATGCCTGGTATTTTGGTGATGCACTGGCGCATGAGACCTTGATTAACCATTTCCATATACAGAGCTTAAAGGGGCTTGGACTGGAGGACTATGAGTCTGGAGTGATTGCGGCGGGAACCCTGCTTAAATATCTCTATGAGACCCAGAAGAATTCTCTTGATAATATCTTAGAGATTCACCCATATTCTATCGGCAAATATATGATAATCGACAGCTCTTCCCGTAGGAATCTGGAGCTTGTGGAGACCTTAAGAGAGAAGCAGAAGCGTGGTTCCCTCCTATGGGTGCTGGATAAGACCAAAACTGCCATGGGAGCAAGACTTTTACGCTCATATGTGGAGCAGCCTCTGATTGAAAAAGCTGAGATTGTAAAGAGACAGGAACTTATCACTTCCTTAAATAAAAACGAAGTGACAAGGGAGGAGATAAAGGAATACTTAAATCCAATCTATGATTTGGAGAGACTTATAACCCGTATTACTTATCAGACAGCTAATCCAAGGGATATGATTGCTTTCAGGAATTCTCTTGAGATGCTCCCATACATAAAGACCCAGCTTGAAGATTTGGATGGAGAGCTGATAGAAGAAATAAAGACAGACTTTGACTGCCTTGAGGACATACACAGCCTGCTGGTGTCATCAATAAATGATGAGCCTCCAATCTCTGTAAGGGATGGTGACATAATCAAGGAGGGCTACAACGAGGAGGTTGACCGTCTGAGAAATGCCAAGACAGAGGGCAAGACCTGGCTTGCTGAGCTTGAAGCCTCTGAACGTGAAAAGACAGGAATAAAGAACTTAAGAATTAAGTACAACAAGGTATTTGGATATTATCTTGAGGTGACAAACTCCTTTAAGGATTTGGTCCCAGACTATTATGTGAGAAAGCAGACTCTTACCAACGCAGAGCGCTATATCACACCAGAGTTGAAAGAACTTGAGGACACCATCATGGGTGCAGAAGACCGTCTGGTACAGCTTGAGTATGAGCTTTTCAGAATGGTAAGGGAGGAAATCTCGGCTAATGTAAAGAGGATTCTAAAGACGGCAAAGGCAATAGCCAAAATTGACGTGTTTGTATCCCTTGCCACAGTTGCGAGCCAGAATAATTACTGCAAGCCAAGAATTAACGAGAGTGGAATTATCGACATAAAAAACGGCAGACATCCTGTTGTTGAAAAAATGATAAGCAATGATATGTTCATAGATAATGACACATATCTTGACAATAATAAAAACCGCATTTCCATTATAACAGGACCGAATATGGCTGGTAAATCTACCTATATGAGACAGACAGCCCTCATTGTGCTTATGGCACAGATTGGAAGCTTTGTACCAGCTGCGTCTGCAAATATCGGCATTGTAGACAGAATTTTTACAAGAGTAGGAGCCTCTGATGATTTGGCTTCAGGACAGAGTACATTTATGGTAGAGATGAATGAGGTGGCAAATATTTTACGAAACGCAACCTCCAATTCTCTCCTGATTCTTGACGAAATTGGAAGAGGAACCAGCACCTTTGACGGCTTAAGCATAGCCTGGGCTGTTGTAGAGCATATAAGCAATCCAAAGCTTTTAGGTGCAAAGACTCTCTTTGCAACCCATTACCATGAGCTCACAGAGCTCGAGGGCAAGCTAAACAGTGTAAATAACTACTGTATCGCTGTAAAGGAAAAGGGCGATGATATAGTATTTTTGAGAAAAATTATAAAGGGTGGTGCTGACAAGAGCTACGGAATCCAGGTGGCAAAGCTTGCAGGACTTCCTGACTCTGTTATCGACAGGGCAAAGGAAATCGTCAATGAGCTTCTCAAAAACGATATTACAGATACAGTCAGAAATATATCTGTAGATAACGGCGCTAAAAAGAAAAAGGAACATCTTGATGAGGTTGACCTGACCCAGATGTCACTTTTTGACACCGTAAAGGATGATGACATAATAAAAGAGCTTGAGTCAGTTGATATTGGAAATATGACACCACTTGATGCACTTAACAAACTGTACGAACTCCAGAACAAGGTTAAAAACCGCTGGTAGAAAGGAAACTGATGGCTAAGATTGAACTGCTGACACAGGAGACGATTGATAAGATAGCTGCGGGCGAGGTAGTAGAGAGACCTGCATCTGTCGTCAAGGAGCTGGTAGAAAATGCCCTTGACGCAGGAGCAACAGCAATTACTGTGGAAATCAAGGAGGGAGGCATCTCCTTTATCAGAATAACAGACAATGGCTGTGGCATAGAAAAAAGTCAGGTAAAGCTTGCTTTTATGAGACACTCAACCAGTAAAATCCGAAAGGCTGAGGATTTACTTAATGTGTCATCCCTTGGTTTCAGAGGTGAGGCACTGTCCAGTATTTCCGCAGTGTCAAGGGTTGAGCTTATCACAAAGACCTATGATGACCTGACAGGTACCAGATATGTGATAGAAGGCTCAGAGGAAATTGCTTTTGAAGAAATCGGTGCCCCAGAGGGAACTACTTTTCTGATAAAGGATTTATTTTACAATGTGCCTGCCAGACGTAAGTTTTTAAAGACAGCCCAGACAGAAGGAAGCTACATAAGCGATATAGTAGAAAAGCTTGCCTTATCACATCCCAATGTCTCCTTCAAATTCATAAATGGCAATCAGACCAAGCTTCACACCTCTGGAAATGGTAACAGAAAAGACCTGATATACCATATATATGGCAGAGAAATCGCAGGTGCCCTTTTTGAAGTAGAGTACAAGGGTGAGAATTTCTCAGTGTCAGGATTTATCGGAAAGCCGGTTATTACAAGAGGTAACAGAAATTACGAGAACTTTTTTGTAAATGGAAGATACATAAAGAGCCCCCTTCTGTCAAAGGCTGTGGAGGAGGGCTACAAAAATTTCCTTATGCAGCACCAGTACCCATTTGTTGATTTGTATTTTTCTTTTGGAGCAAACCAGCTGGATGTAAATGTGCATCCGACCAAGATGGAGCTTAGGATTGACAACAATCAGGAGGTGTACAGAGAGGTCTGTAACATGGTATATGACAAGCTATCTCACAAGGATCTGATACCAGATGTGCCAGTCAAGGAAGAGGACAGACCAAGGAATATAGTCAGAGAATACAAGGAGCCGATTCCAGAACCATTTGAAAGCAGGAGATTAAATGACATCAGGGCAAAGGTAGCAAAGGATTCTCCATATGAGGCGAGATATCCTGAGAGACGGCCTGTGCCACAGTTTGTGGCGGACAGAGCCAAGATGACAGAGCAGAATACTATCGGGCAAAAAGTAGGTATGCACAATGTAAATGCCAATGCAGGAAAGAACGATGACAGATGGGTTGCGGAAAATGCGTCTGCACCAACTGCCAGAACAGAGGTTAAATATTCTGCACAAGATAATTCTGGTATAGATACTGTACTTAATGATTTTATGACTGGAAAAAATAGCTATGTTGCAGAGAGACAGGCTGCATTTGGAACTGTTGATAGTGCAGGTAATTTAAACAGTACAGACAATGTAAACAATATAAATACGGCAAATAATTCTGGTACTACAAATAATATAAACAATTTGGCAGATACCGAGCCTCAAATCATCGAGGGCGAACAGCAGACCCTGGAGCAGTTAAATCCTGCCTTTATGTCCCGTGATGCCAGAAAGAAGCACAGGATAATAGGTCAGCTTTTCAAAACCTACTGGCTTATCGAGTACGAGGATAAGTTATTTATCATAGACCAGCATGCAGCCCATGAGAAGGTACTGTTTGAGAGAACCATGGCAAAAATCAAGGACAAGGAATTTACATCCCAGATTATCAGTCCTCCGATTGTGTTAAGCCTTGATGCAAGAGAGACTGAGATGCTTGAGAAATACAGGGAACAGATAGAGAGAATGGGCTATGAGGTGGAGCACTTTGGCGGCAGGGAATATATGATAAGTGCCATTCCTGATAACCTCTATAAGATAGACATGAAGGATTTGTTTATAGAGATGCTTGATGATTTTTCTGATATGACAGGGAGAGAGACACCAGACCTGATACTGGAAAAGGTTGCGTCCATGTCATGCAAGGCTGCTGTAAAGGGCAATGATGAGCTGTCGTTTGCAGAGATGGATGAGCTGATTGAGGAGCTTATGACCCTTGATAATCCATATAACTGCCCTCACGGAAGACCAACCATCATCTCTATGTCAAAGTATGAGATTGAAAAGAAATTTAAGAGGATAGTGTAATGACAAAAAAGCCGATGATTGTGCTGACCGGACCGACAGCAGTTGGAAAAACAGAGCTGTCAATCAGTCTGGCAAAAAAGATAAATGGTTCTATAATCTCAGCAGATTCAATGCAGATATATAAATATATGGATATCGGGTCTGCTAAGATTACAAAAGAAGAAATGTGCGGTGTGAAGCATTATCTGGTGGATGAGCTGATGCCGGAGGAAGAGTTTAATATATACAGGTTCAAGGAGATGGCTCTTAAGGCTCTTGAAGAGATTTATGCAGAGGGAAAGATTCCGATAATAGTTGGAGGTACTGGCTTTTACATACAGGGACTTTTGTATGATATTGATTTTTCTGAAACAAATGCAGATGAGGCATATCGCAAAGAGATGGAGGATTATGCCGATAAAAATGGCACCCATGCCCTCCATGAGCTTTTGAGGGAGGTTGACCCGGAGTCCTGTGATGCCATACACGAAAACAATGTAAAACGTGTGATAAGGGCGCTTGAGTATTATCATCTGACAGGGGAAAAAATATCAGATCATAATAAGAGAGAAAGAGAAAAACAGTCACCATATAATTTTGCCTATTTTGTCCTCAATGATGTCCGTGAGAATTTGTATGCAAGGATTGACAAGCGTGTAGACATAATGCTTCAAAGCGGACTTGTGGACGAGGTAAAGAAGCTTAAGGACATGGGTTACACAGCTGATATGGTTTCCATGCAGGGATTAGGCTACAAGGAGATATTATGGTATCTTGACAATAGGTGTACACTTAATGAGGCTGTTGAAACAATAAAACAGGAAACCAGACATTTTGCAAAGCGCCAGCTCACATGGTTCAGGCGTGAGAAGGAAGTGGTCTGGATAGACAAGGATAAATTTGATTATGACAATAATCAGATACTTGATTTTATAAGCAATACATTAAAAGAAAAGAGGATAATCAATTGTTAGCAGAAAGTTATAAGAAGCTTGGAATATCTGATGCGGTATATAAATTTGGAAAAGAAATCGAGGAAGAATTAAAGCCTAGATTTGACGAGATAGATGCAAGAGCAGAGATGAACCAGCTCAAGGTAATCTCAGCAATGCAGAATAACAAGGTAAGTGCTGAATGTTTTCAGGCATCAAGTGGATATGGTTACAACGATTTGGGTAGAGATACACTTGAAAAGGTATATGCAGACTGCTTTAAGGGGGAAGATGCCCTGGTACGTCCGCAGATTACCTGTGGTACCCATGCTTTAGCTCTTGCCCTTATGTCTAATTTAAGACCTGGGGATGAGCTCTTATCGCCTGTAGGCAAGCCTTACGATACACTTGAGGAGGTAATAGGAATCAGACCATCCAAGGGTTCACTTGCAGAGTACGGAGTGACTTATTCACAGGTAGATTTACTGCCAGATGGCAGCTTTGATTTCGATGGAATAAGAAAAGCTATCAATGAAAAGACAAAGCTTGTGACAATACAGAGGTCAAAGGGCTATGCCACAAGACCAACACTTTCAGTAGACAGAATCGGAGAGCTTATCTCCTTTGTAAAAGGCATAAAGCCAGACGTCATCTGCATGGTAGACAACTGCTATGGAGAGTTCGTAGAGGAGAGAGAGCCGCTTGAAGTGGGGGCTGATATGATAGTTGGTTCACTTATCAAAAATCCAGGTGGCGGACTTGCCCCAATTGGCGGCTACATCGTAGGCAAAAAGGAATGTGTGGAGAATGCAGCCTACAGGCTCACCTCTCCGGGACTTGGAAAAGAGGTAGGAGCCTCACTTGGTGTAATCCAGTCCTTCTATCAGGGACTTTTCCTTGCACCTACAGTTGTAAGTGGAGCCTTAAAGGGAGCAATATTTGCAGCAAAAATGTATGAAAAGCTGGGATATAAGGTAGTGCCAAACGGCACAGAGAGCAGACATGACATCATACAGGCAATTGAGTTTAACAACAGAGACGCAATGATAGTCTTTTGTGAGGGAATACAGGCAGCTGCTCCAGTAGACAGCTATGTGACACCAGAGCCATGGGCAATGCCAGGCTATGACTGCGATGTAATCATGGCGGCAGGCGCATTTGTGCAGGGTTCATCAATCGAATTGTCAGCAGATGGTCCTGTAAAACCACCTTATGCAGTTTATTTCCAGGGTGGACTCACATGGTGCCATGCAAAGCTTGGAATCCTTATGTCTTTACAAAAACTTTATGATAGAAATCTTGTGAAGCTAGATTAGGTATGCTACAATTAAATGAAATTTGTGTGAAAGCCGGATACTCTTTGGGAGAGTGAAAGGATTAAATGCAAGCACATAATACAATGAAAAATATGCCAGAATCAGAGCAGCCATATGAGAGAATCATGAGATTTGGGGTCGAGGCACTATCAGATGCGGAGCTATTGTCTGTAATCATTAAAAGCGGTACAAGGGAATACTCATCCCTGGATATAGCAAGAAATCTGCTTAAAGACAGACATAAAAATCTCATGAATTTATATGATTATTCCCTTGAAGAGCTGACCAGTTTTTCGGGGATAGGCAGGATTAAAGCCATGCAGCTTAAAGCTGTGTGTGAGCTGTCGAGACGTATTTCAAGGGCAAATATTGGATATACTCTTAAAATGGATAATCCCAGGGATTTGGCAGCCTATTACATGGAACAGCTCAGACATTATGAAAGTGAGAGACTAATCTGTGCCTGTTTTGATGCAAAGCTCAGGTTTGTGGGAGACACGGTTTTGTCCGAGGGTTCAGCAAATGCTTCCTTTGTATCAATGAAGAAAATCTTTAAGGAAGCCTTTGCAAGGAATGCGGCTGTAATTGTTTTGATTCATAATCATCCAAGCGGAGATCCAACGCCAAGTGATGCGGATATATATGTGACAGAAAAGGTAAGGCGAGCCTGTGACATTATGGATATTCATCTTGGTGACCATATAGTAATTGGTGACAGGGCATATTTCAGTTTTCTGGAAAATAACTATTTGAACGAAGGAAGAGGGAGAAAAGACAATGAACAATAATGTTTATGGTATTGACCTTGGAACAAGTAATTTCAAAATCTTTTGTAAATCCAATGGCAAGATTATGAAAGAAAAAAATACAATTGCGGTGATAAATAAAAATGAGATTTATGCCTACGGTGATGCAGCTTATGCCATGTATGAGAAAGCCCCTGAGAGCATAAATGTTGTATTCCCGGTAGTTGCAGGCGTAATTGCAGACTATAATTTCCTGCAGAGAATGATTTTTGACTTCTTAGAGTCAAAGATGAAGGCTAAGGCGAAAAATGCAGAGTTTATAGTTGCTGTGCCTACTGATATAACAGATGTGGAAAAAAGAGCCTTCTATGAGCTTTTTTACAAGAGCAAATCCCGTCCAAAGAACGTATTATTATGCGAGAAGCCAATCGCTGATGCAGTAGGACTTGGAATAGATGTAAATGAGCCTACAGGAGTAATGATTGTTGATATGGGAGCTGATACAACAGAGATTTCAGTTATCTCTCTTGGTGGTCTTGTATTAAGCGATTTACTTCATTTTGGCGGAAATAGAATCGATGAGAGTATCATAAGCTATATCAGAAAAGAATATAATCTTGTGATTGGTCAAAAGACAGCAAAGGCACTTAAGGAGACAATCGGCTCAGGTCTTCCTGGCAGGGAGGAAAGCATGACAGTTGTCGGACGTGACGTAGTAAGTGGACTGCCAATAGAAATGGAAATCTCAGCAGAGGTAGTATACGAGGCTATGAAGACAAACCTTGCAAATATCTGCAACTCAATCAAGCTTATACTTGAGAAGACTCCGCCAGAGCTTGCAAAGGATATAATCCATTCTGGAATCTACATCACAGGTGGAGGCTCTTTGTTACATGATATCGATAAATTATTTGAACAGATAACAAATATTAAGGTAAACACAACAGAAGTTCCAGAGGAGAGCGCTGCAAGGGGACTTGTAAAGATTGTTTCAGACTCCAAATTTAAGCGTCTTCCTTTTAGCATGAAGAAATAGGATTTGAGGAATAAATGAGTAAAAAATTCAGAAATCGTGGTTCAAAAAAGAGAGTATCTACAAAAGTAACACTGTTAATAATGACCCTGGTCTGCGTTGTCATTATAATGGTGAGCCTTACACTTAACATATCAGGCGGACCACTTAATGCTGCTGCAGGCTATGTCTTTGTGCCTATGCAGAAGGGAATTAACAGTGCGGGTCTGTGGATATATGACAAGACAAATGAGTTTAAGACCTTAAGTGAGGTGCTTAAGGAAAACGAGGAGCTGCAACAGCAGGTAAGTGATCTGACATCAGAGCTTAACACTACAAAGCTTGAAAGATATGAGCTTGACAATTACAGGGAACTGTTTGATCTGGATGAAAAATATCCAAGCTATGACAAGATTGCGGCCAGTGTAATTGCAAAGGACAGTGGCAACTGGTTCTCAACCTTTATAATTGATAAAGGCTCAAATGATGGCATCAGGGAGGGGCAGAACGTCCTTGCAGGAAGCGGACTTGTAGGTATTGTGACGGAGGCAGGACCAAACTATGCCAAGGTCAGAAGTATAATAGACGATTCGAGCAATGTGAGTGCCATGGTTACATCTACAGAGGATAATTTTAATGTAAGTGGTGACCTGCTTAGCATGAACAATGATAAGGTTATCACATTTTCGGGACTAAGAGACGAGGATGACAAGGTGGCTGTCGGTGATGCAGTTGTCACATCATATGTGTCTGACCAGTACCAGCAGGGCATACTTATAGGATATATTGCGTCAATTGAGGTGAACTCTAATAATCTGACAAAGTCTGGCACCATAACACCGATTGTCGATTTTGAGCATATAGAGAATGTGCTTGTAATCTCAGATGTGAAAAGTGATATTTATTCGACAGAAAATGACACCGAAGGGGAGTAGGGCTGATGCGAAGATATATAACTTATTTCCTTATTATTGGAATATGCTTTTTGTTGCAGACAACAGTATTTCATGCCCTTGCTTTTGCTAATATTACACCAAATCTCATGGTTATAATTGTATCATCCATAGGATTTATGAGAGGCAGAAAGGAAGGTCTGTGGGTAGGATTTTTTTGCGGACTCCTTATAGACATTTTTTTCGGTTTTTATCTTGGAGTTTATGCTTTAATCTATATGTATATTGGTTATATAAATGGATTATTCCAGAAAAGATTTTATCCGGACGATATAAAGCTTCCTATGCTTTTGATTGGCGGAAGCGATATTGTCTATAACATTGTTGTGTATCTGGGAATGTTTCTTTTCAGAAGCAGATTTGCACTGGCAGATTATTTTACTTCTATCATTCTCCCTGAGTTTGTATACACAATGGTTATTACAATCTTCTTATACTATTTGTTACTCAAGATAAACCAGAAGTTAGAGGCATACGAAAAAAGGAGTGCGAAGAAATTTGAATTATGATGTAAAAGAATTCCTGAAGAAATTTTTCAGCTCAAGATTGTTTGTCCTTGGCGCAGTGCTCAGCTTATTTTTTATAGTAGTGCTTGTGAAAGTATTCACATTACAGATAGTAAATGGCGAGTCATATCAGGAAAACTTTACCATGCTGATACAAAAGACCCTGTCGATTGATGCGGCAAGAGGAAATATATACGATTGCAACGGCAATCTCTTAGCCTACAACGAGCTGGCATACTCAGTTGTAATCAGTGATAATGGTACCTATGACAGCACAAGTGACAAGAATGAGGAATTAAATGCCGAGCTTGCAGAGATTATCTCTGTGATAAAGAAAAACGGCGAGAGCGTATATAACGATAACTTTGCCATAGTCTTAAATGATGATGGACAGTATGATTTCCGTGTATCTGGTACATCACTTAACAGGTTTCGTGCGGATGTATTTGGAGCTACCTCATATGATAAGCTTGAATACAACAAGACCTTTGGCTTTGACGAATCAAAGGCTACAGCAGACCAGATTATGGAATATCTGATGTCAGATGAGAGAGAATGCTTTGATGTCAGTGATGAGTACGACAAGGATACAGCATATGAGATTGTGGCAATCAGATATGCAATCAAGGGAAACCGTTATTCAAAATATAAGACTACTACAATAGCAAAGAATGTGTCTGATGTCACAGTTGCATATATGAACGAACATTCTGATACGCTGACTGGTATCTCCATAGAGGAGGACAGCATCCGTAAGTACAATTATGCCGAGTACATATCCTCTCTTATTGGATATACTGGAAAGATATCTACGGATGAGTATGATGAGCTTTCACAGGAAGATGACAGCTACACACAAAACGATACTATCGGTAAATCAGGACTTGAGCAGTATTACGAAAAGTATCTGCGAGGTGTAAACGGCGAAAAGGAAATATATGTAAACAGTGTGGGAAAAATCACAGAGGTTATAAGCAGTACAGACCCTACAGCTGGAAATGACCTGTATTTAAGCATAGACATCAATCTGCAGGAAGCTGCCTATAAGCTTCTGGAGCAGGAAATTGCAGGTGTTGTCTACTCCAAGATTAAAAGCGGAGAGATACCTATAAATGATGTTTTCTTTGCTCTGGTGAACAACAATATTGTTGATATTACGAAGTTTGGCGATGATGACGCAGGAGATACAGAAAAGGCAGTTAACTCAGTGTTTACATCAAATCAGGCAAATGTAATCAGCCAGATTGATGGTCAGCTTAATTCTGACTCAGCTTTATCACTTGAAAATATGTCGGAAGACACACTGGATTATTTTACCTATATCTTCACAATGCTTAGAACGGATGGAGTGTTAGTTTCAGCTAACATAGATAAATCAGATTCGGTATATCAGGACTGGAAGAATAACAAGATAAGTCCAAGAGAGTACCTGAAATACTGCATTTCACAGCAGTGGATTGACATCACAAAGCTTGATGTGGACGAGCAGTATGCAGATTCTTCTGAAATATTTACAGCACTCTGCAATTACATTGAGACTGAGCTGCAGGGGGACAAGGAATTTTCAAAACTGGTTTATAAGTATTTAATCCAGAATGGCAGCATATCAGGACAGCAGCTTTGTATTATCGTGTTTGAGCAGGGAGCAGTTGACTATGATGATGATGCAGTGAATGGCCTTAAGTCAGGTTCACTTACAGCATATTCATTCCTGCTGGACAAGATTGATAAGATAGAGATTACACCAGCCCAGCTTGCGCTTGACCCATGTACTGGTTCAACTGTGGTTACGGATATTAATACAGGTGAGATTAAGGCACTTGTAAGCTATCCGGGCTATGATAATAATAAGCTTGCAAATGGTGTAGATGCTGAGTATTATGCGGCATTACAGGAGGATAATTCCAATCCGCTTTATAACTATGCTACCCAGGAAAAGACAGCGCCGGGTTCTACCTTTAAGATGGTAACAGCTACGGCTGGTTTTAACGAAAATGTAATTACTACATCTACTTCAATTGAGTGTACTGGAAAATATTATGGAGTAAGTAATGAACCAACTTGTTGGATTTATCCGGGAAGTCATGGACTTGAAACTGTATCAGAAGCGATTAGAGATTCGTGTAACGTGTTCTTTTACACTACAGGCTTTAATCTGGCAGCAAAGGACACAGGAACCTATGATGATGCAAATGGTATAGCATATATCCAGAAATATGCGTCTATGTATGGATTAAACCAGAAGACCGGCATTGAGATTGAGGAGAACACTCCTGAGATTGCTACAGAGTTCCCAGTTATGGCTGCAATCGGACAGTCTGATAACAACTTTACAACTGTTTCATTGTCCAGATATGTGACAGCGGTAGCATCAGGAAAGCTTTACAATTATCAGCTTATGAGCAAGATTGTTGACATAGATGGCAATGTGATTGCAAGCTACGAGCCGGAGTATTCTGATATATCAGATATACTGAATGCGAGCCAGTGGGATGCAATACATTCCGGCATGCGCATGGTGGTAGAAAATCTGGACAGTTTTGATGGCTTTGAAATCCCTGTTGCCGGTAAAACCGGTACAGCCCAGCAGATTGAGACAAGACCTAACCATGCTTTGTTTGTTGGATATTTTCCTTATGATGATCCAAAGTATTCCATTGCAACCCGTATTGCATTTGGATATAGTTCACATAATGCGGCTTCGGCAGCAAGAAATATAATCTCATATTATTATGGAAATCAGTCTTTGGATGATATTCTTGCACTAAATGCGTCAGGTGTAAATACATCGGCATCTTCTGCAACAGCAGATTAATAAAATAACTGAAGGAGGCTTCTATGAGTGAAGCAATTGTTTTCACTTCCGGAAAAGGCGGTGTCGGCAAGACTACAGTGCTTGCCAATATCGGAGTTGGTCTTTCACAGTTAGATAAAAAAGTCGTCATGTTAGATACGGACATGGGACTTAGAAATTTAGACCTGGTTATGGGTCTTGAAAATCGTATAAACTATAATATTCTGGATTTGTTGGATAATAACTGCCGTTTAAATCAGGCACTTATAAGGGACAAGAGGTATCCAAATCTCTTTCTTATTCCAGCAGCTCCGAGATATAAGAGCCTTTCCGGCTACACTGAGAGATTTAAGACCCTGATTGAATGTCTGAAAAAGGAATTTGATTATTGTCTTATCGACTGTCCGGCAGGGATGGAGGAGGGTTTTAACTTTGCCATTTCTGCGGCGGACAGGGCTGTTGTAGTCACCACACCCCACATATCAGCAGTGAGGGATGCAGGCAGAATACTGTATATGCTGGAATACAATAATTTTAGCAAGGTTGACCTGGTAATAAATGAATATGACAGGCATATGGTCAGGAGAAATGAGCTTATATCCCAGAAGGATATAGAGGACTTATTATCCATCAAGGCTTCGGGAGTCATTCCCTTTGACAAAAAGATTATTGTAAGCCAGAATCAGGGTATTCCTGTAATCTCACTTAAAGCCAGGGTTAACACTCACTTTATAAAGCTTACAAATCGTTTTAACAGATTGGAGATTATAAAAGGAGAGTGTCTTAATGAAGCTTAGAAAAACTGCTGGAACAGTTGCATGCGAAAGGTTAAAATGTGTCATGGAGTCAGACCCTTTTGAGTGTTCTGGAGAAAATATGGCACAGATGAAGAGGGAGATATTGGAAATCATGGGCAGGTACTATGATTTGTCTCCTGAGAGCTATGATATTAAGATTGTATTAAAGAGTAAGAAAAGAGCAGCAAATGATTAAACAGTACAAATTGAGAAATTACCATTTTCAGTTAATAGCATTTATAGTTATTCTAAACATTATCGGAATATTGCTTATTGGAAGCGCAAAGGAATCTGTGCAGTCAAAGCAGATTCTGGGAATGGCAATGGGATTAGTGTTAATGGTAGCTATTTCCCTTATGGATTACAGCTTTATGCTCAAGTTCAGATGGCTGTACTACATAGGAACAATTGGGCTTTTAATACTGGTAGAGGTGGCAGGAACAACAACCGGTGGTTCACAGCGATGGATTAAGATTGCAGGTATACAGTTTCAGCCTTCAGAGCTTGCCAAGATAATGGTTATATTGTTTTTTGCAGGTTTTTTTGCCAAATATCAGGAAAAAGTAAATTCTGTCAAGACAATTTTTCTGTCCTTTGTGCTGGTTGGAGTGCCACTGGCATTGATTCTCAAACAGCCTGATACTTCCACAACTATTGCGACAATATTTATTTTTATTGTACTCTTGTTTATTAGCGGATTAAGTTATAAAATAGTTTTATCGGTGATAGGTGTGTGTGTTCCTGTAGGTATAGCAGGACTAAGCTATATTATCTCGAATGCAGACGCTTTGATTGCAGAACATTACCAGTTCAAGCGAATTATGGCATGGATAGACCCGGCTAAGTATTCGGATGCAGCTACCCAGCAGAGAAATTCCATTATGGCTATCGGTTCAGGACAGTTATGGGGAAAGGGACTTAACAACTCGGTTGCGACCTCCCTCAAAAACAGTAACTATATCCTTGAGCCACAGACAGATTTTATCTTTGCAGTTGCAGGTGAAGAGCTTGGATTTGTAGGAACCATGGCGATAATTGTACTGCTTCTCCTCATTGTTCTGGAGTGCATACTTATCGGAAGCAAGGCAAAGGATATGAGTGGAAAGCTCATCTGTTGTGGAATGGCAGCATTGATAGGCTTCCAGGCATTTATCAATATGTGTGTTGCAACAGGATTGATGCCAAACACAGGTATTCCATTACCTTTTGTCAGCTATGGTCTGACGTCGCTTGTTACTTTGTATATGGGAATGGGATTTGTACTAAATGTAGGACTACAACCGAAAAAATATTAGAGGGAGGTTCTAAATGAATATAGGACTCGTCGCACATGACTCGAAGAAAAAATTAATGCAGAATTTTTGTATTGCTTACCGTGGCATCTTAAGCAAGCATGAGCTTTATGCTACTGGAACCACAGGCAGACTCATTGAGGAGGTAGCTAATCTGCAGGTACATAAATACCTTGCAGGACATTTAGGTGGAGTACAGCAGCTTGGAGCGCAGATTGAGCATAACGAGATTGACCTTGTTATATTTTTGCGAGATCCACTCAGACCAAAGCCACATGAGCCTGAGGTAAACAGCATTGTTAAAATTTGTGATGAACATAATATTCCCCTTGCAACTAATCTTGCAACTGCGGAGGTACTTATTTTGTCATTAGACAGAGGAGATTTAGACTGGCGTGAAATGTACAAATAGACTCAGAAAAAGCAGACTGCTGTGTGTCCTTTGCATAGCAGCTCTTTTTGTAACTGGATGCGGAACCCAGAAGGTAGTAAATGCCTATGATGTGTTTTCAAATGATTATACCTTAGGCAGTAATACATATACATATTTTGGAAGTAACCTATGCGTAACCAATAATGTAAATTATGGAACTGACCAGACCCATTCTGAGGTCGCAGAAGGAGCAGGCTTATTTAATATAGATACAAAGGAAGTGCTTTACAGCCAGAATATTTTTGATAAGCTGTATCCTGCCAGTACTACAAAAATTTTAACTGCATATATTATTATCCGATATGGCAATCTGGATGATATGGTTACTGTATCAGCAGCTGCGGCAAATCAGGACGAATCTTCGTCTGTGTGTGGCATAAACGAGGGAGATGTAATATCTGTCAGAGACTTACTCTATGGACTTTTACTAAACAGTGGAAATGACGCAGCCCAGGCACTTGCAGAATACTATTCAGGAAGTGTGGAGGCTTTTGCTGATGTGATGAATGCGGAGGCACTGAAAATGGGGGCTTCAAACAGTCATTTTGTAAATCCCAGCGGTTTTCCAGACGAGAATCACTACACGACAGTTTATGACATGTATCTGATTTTCTCCAATGCCATATCACTGGAGACCTTCCAGCAGATAATCAGCACACAGACCATTGATGTCTCATATACTAATGCAGCTGGAAATACTGTAGAAAAGACTTACAGCAATACAAACCAGTATCTAACAGGAGCCACAGAGGCACCTTCGGGGATAAATGTTGTGGGTGGAAAGACAGGTACCACATATGATGCCGGATATTGTCTCGTGCTGCTCAGCACAAATGAAAAGGGCGAGAGACTAATCAGTATAGTATATAAGGCAGATGGAAAATCCAATCTGTATCTGCTGATGAATGATATATTGTCGTCTTTTGGTAATTAAAGATTGTAATTCATGTGCAGGTATACTATAATAATATAAAAGAACTAGAAAGTTTTTGGCAATTTTCACAATATTATATCCAGGAGGGGTCGCCATGATAGAGATTATATGTGGAGAAAAAGGAAAAGGTAAGACAAAGGAACTTTTAGGAAAGGTTAATGCATCTGTAGCATCTGCTTCAGGCAGTGTTGTATACTTAGACAAGAGCCAGAAGCACATGTATGAGTTGAATAACAAGGTCAGGCTCATCAATGTGATGGATTATCCTATTTCAAATTGTGATGAATTTATTGGATTTATATGCGGTATTGTTTCCCAGGACAATGATCTTGAGGAGATGTACTTAGACAGTTTTCTGACAATTGCTTCTGTTGATTCAGAGAACGAGATTACATATGCAATCGAAAAGCTGGATGTAATTAGTGAAAAGTATAAGGTTAAATTCATTATAAGCGTTTCAAAGAATATTGATGATTTGCCTGAATGTGCTAAGGCAAAGGTTGTTATTTCACTGTAGCTTATGTAAATTGTGGAGTGTTCACAAGTGTTTTTGTGAACACTCTTTTTGTATGCCTTAGTATGCAGAGAAGCTGCCAGTGGCAGGCCTTCTGTATTTTTATATATCAGGAGATTTGATACGTCCGAAAAAGCTGATTATATAGATTCCACTGAGACCGACAAGGGCATATACGACACGTGAAATCCATGTCATGTCACCTAAAATAAATGCTACCAGATCAAATCTGAAAAAGCCTATTAAGCCCCAGTTTATACAGCCGATTACTGCGAGGGCTAATAGTGTATTATCTAACCATTTCATGATAGTTCCTCCTTTATTTTTATATTATTATTTCACTTATTTCGTCTTTTATACATTAGCCCATTATGTTAAAATAGAAGGGAAAGTTATTTCTGAGAGGTGAATTTTGTGGCTTCAAATAATGATAAGGTAATTAAATACAATAGACAATTTAACCTCAATATAGGCATGGTTATATTTTTTGTGATTATTGTTTATGTGATTTTTCATATTTTTACATATCTGACATCCAGCTCAATAGCTGAATATCAGGTTTCCCAGGGTACTATTGCGACCAATAATATATACAGAGGACTGATTATCAGGGATGAGACTGTGGCTTATGCTGAGCAGAGCGGCTATATCAATTATTATGTAAGCGATGCATCCAGGGTTTCCACAAGTGATATCATATATTCGATTGATACTACAGGAGATGTGTCGTCGAAAATCACATCAGCAGTGGAGGATGGCTCTATGCTCGATGCAGAATCCATAACTGATTTTGCAGATGATATTAATAATTTTTCAAAAAGCTATAGTGCATCAAACTTTTCGGCAGTTTCCCAGTTTAAGGAGCAGCTGTCTTCAAGCCTGACCCAGACCTTGAGCCAGAATGCCCTGAGTTCTCTGAGTGATGCTGTAGGAGCCGCTGAGCAGAATTCTACATTTTACAAGTTTACCTCTACACAGCCTGGAATAATCAGCTACAGGATAGACGGATATGAGGGAATCACTGTATCTGATTTTAAAAAAGAAGATTTAAGTTCGACAAACTATACAGCCACTGATTTGGATAAAAACACAGAGGTCAAGCAGCTGGACCCGGTATACAAGAGAGTAAATAGTGAAAACTGGAATATAATTATTGAAATCTCTGATTCACTGGCAGAGGCTCTCAATGATGACTCCTATATCAAAATCAAATTGTGCGAGGATGATTATACCTGTAATGCAGCATATCAGATTATAAAGAGAGATAATTCGTATTTCTTAAATCTGGAATTAAGAAACTCTATGATTCGGTATATCAATGAGAGATATACAGATGTAGAGCTGGTTTTAAACTCTGAGACAGGACTTAAAATACCGAATTCAGCAATCACCTCAAAAGAATTTTTTAAGGTGCCGATATTGTATTTTACACTGGGGGCAGATTCCAATGACCCTTGTCTCCTGATTAAATCAGATAAGGATGATGGACAGGTAAAGCTGGTTACACCTACAATATACTATGAGACAGATGATTACTATTACATCGACAGTGAGGACGTAAAGGAAGGGGATGTGGTTATGCTCAATGACTCATCTTCAACCTACACAATAGGCACAGACAAGGAAGCCTTGACAGGGGTGTATAATATTAATAAGGGATATGCTGTATTTAAACAGATTAGTATTATTTCACAAAATGACGATTATGCGATTGTGGATCCAAAGACTGCTTATGGTATATCACTTTATGACCATATAGCCCTTAATGGGGATTCTGTACAGGAGAATGATATAATAAACAAATAATTAATATATAGCAGAAAAGAGGAAAAAGATAAATGTTAAAAGAAAATTTAACAAAAGTTGAAGAAAATATTCAAAAAGCCTGTGACAAGGCAGGCAGAGACCGCTCTGAGGTCACACTTATAGCTGTAAGCAAGACTAAGCCGGTTGAGATGCTTAAGGAGATATATGATGAGGGCATCAGGGAATTTGGTGAAAATAAGGTACAGGAAATGTGCGAGAAGATGGAACTTTTGCCAGATGATATAAAGTGGAACATGATAGGACACCTGCAGACCAATAAGGTTAAGTATATCATAGGCAAGACATCCTTGATTCATTCAGTTGACAGCTTAAAGCTTGCAGAGGAAATCCAGAAGCAGGCTGTAAAGCATGATGTCATTGCTGATATACTGGTGGAAGTAAATATCGCAAATGAAGAGTCTAAATTTGGCATATCAAAGGATGAGACAATACAGATGGTAAAGGATATTGCAAAGCTTGACCATTTGAGAATAAAAGGACTCATGACAATTGCACCATTTGTAGAAAATCCAGAGGACAACAGATTGTACTTTAGAGAAATCAAGCAATTATCAGTTGACATCAATAATCAAAACATAGATAATGTCAGTATGGATATTCTGTCAATGGGTATGACTGGTGATTACATGGTGGCTATTGAAGAGGGTGCTACAATGGTCAGGGTAGGAACTGGTATATTTGGCGAGAGAAATTACAATATTTAATATAAAAGGCAGGTAGAGCAATCATGAGCGTTATGGATAAGTTTTTAGACGTTATGCGACTTAACCCAGATGAGGACTATGATTTTGATAATGAGGATTACGATATAGAAGAGGAAGAAGAGGAACAAAAGCCTAGACTCTCCAGAAAAGAGAAGAAACAGAAGGAAGAGACTTTTGAGCCACAGCCACAGAAGGAAAAGGTGGTTAAATCAAATCCAAAGATTACACCAATTACTAAGTCAACAAGAAAGCAGGCACTGGGAATGGAAGTATGTGTAATTAAACCTATATCAATGGAAGATGAAATCGAGATAACAGACACACTCTTAAATGGAACAACTGTTATTTTAAATATGGAAGGTCTCAATTTAGAGCTGGCACAGAGAATTATTGATTTTACATCTGGAGCCACATATGCTATGCACGGAAATCTTCAGAAAATATCAAACTATATTTTCCTTGCAACTCCAAATGGGGTTGATATATCAGGAGACATACAGAATCTTATGGATTCAATGTCTACAGGATTTACGGTTTAAGCTATGAAAAAGACTAATAAATTTATGGGACTTAGTATTCTGACCATTATAATGCTTGTTATACTGGATCAGCTGACTAAGTTTCTGGCAGTTATAAAATTAAAAAATGGCTCTCCCTTTGTCATCATAGATGGAGTGTTTGAGTTAAGGTATCTTGAGAATCAGAGTGCTGCATTCGGCTTTGACCTGGTATCATTATTCCAGAAAATATTTAAAATAAAATATTTTACGGAGAATCCTGATGCATTTCTGACAGCTAAGATGATTATTTTTGCTATTGTCACGATTGCAGTTATTATACTGCTTATGCTGCTGTATCGGAGAATCCCGCAGACAAAGAGGTTTTTCTGGATTAATATAATCATGATTTTCTTTGTGGCTGGTGCAATTGGAAATTTGATTGACAGGATTGTAAATAATTATGTAGTAGATTTTTTCTATTTTAGATTGATTAATTTTCCTATATTTAATGTGGCAGATATTTATGTAACTGTTGCAGCCTTTGCATTTATTATACTTGGAATCTTCTATTATAAAGAGGAAGATTTTGAAATGATATTCGGAAAAAAGGAAAACAAAAAGTAAAGAGATAAGCATGAAAACAGAACTGTACGAAGTTTTGAATGAACAGGAGGGAGAAAGGCTGGATAAATTTTTGAGCATTATTTATCCAGATCAGTCTCGCTCTTTTTTTCAAAAATTAATCAAAGACAATAAAATACTGGTAAATGATAAGCCTGAAAAGGCAAATTACAGGGTTAAATGTGATGATATAATAAATATCACTATTCCAGATGCTGTGGAGACCCAGATCGTGCCAGAAAACATACCTATTGACATATTATATGAGGATGAAGATGTACTTATCGTAAATAAGCCAAAGGGAATGGTGGTACATCCATCTGCAGGTCACTACACAGGCACCCTGGTAAATGCCATAATGTATCACTGTAAGGATTCTCTGAGTGGCATAAATGGTGAAATCCGACCAGGAATAGTCCATCGTATAGATATGGATACAACAGGCTCACTTATCGTGTGCAAAAATGATGAAAGCCATATTAATATTGCAAAGCAGATTAAGGAACATACTGTAAACAGAATATATGAGGGTATTGTAATAGGCAATCTGAAGGATGATGAGGGCACAATCGAGGGGCCTATAGGCAGACATCCTATTGACAGAAAAAAGATGTGCATTAATGAGAAAAACGGAAAGCCTGCCATAACACATTACAAGGTACTTGAGCGTTTTGGAAACTATACCTATGCCCAGTTTAAGCTTGAGACAGGCAGAACCCATCAGATAAGAGTTCATATGTCAAGCATAGGACATCCCTTGCTGGGAGATCAGCTGTATTCATCAGGAAAATCCCAGTTTAAGAATTTGCAGGGACAGACTCTTCATGCTAAGACTATTGGCTTTATCCATCCCAGAACCAATGAATATGTTGAATTTTCGGCACCATTACCAAATTATTTTGAAAAATTACTTAATCAGTTGAAATTGTAGCGCAATTTGGGTATAATTTAATTATCAAATAAAGTGTTAAAGGGGTTGAATATTATGGCTTATAATGAAATTTACACGATTGGTAGAGAATTTGGAAGTTATGGTAAACAGGTTGGCGAGAAGCTCGCAGAAAGACTTGGAATTGCCATATACGATAAAGAGTTACTGCAAAAGGCAGCTAAGGAATCAGGCTTTTGTGAAGAAATATTTGAAAATCATGATGAGCGTCCTACAAACAGCTTCTTGTATTCCCTCGTAATGGATACATATTCTGCTGGAAGCTATTCGGCAGCACCATTTATGGATATGCCGCTCAATCACAAGGTATTCTTAGCTCAGTTTGATGCAATCAAGAAAATTGCAGAAAGCGAATCATGTGTTATTGTAGGCAGATGTGCAGATTATGCTTTAGCTGATAATCCAAAGTGCCTGAATGTGTTTGTCAGAGCTGAAATGGATGACAGAGCTAAAAGAATCAGCAAGCGTCTCGACATTACTGAGGCTAAGGCCAAGGATATGTGTATCAAGCAGGATAAACAGCGTGCAAGCTATTACAACTATTATACAAGTAAGAAATGGGGAGACGCACGAAGCTACGATTTGTGTCTGAACACATCTAAAATCTCTGTAGATGATTGTGTGGATGTAATACTTGAGTATCGTAAGAAAATGAAATAAATATCTCAATATGATGTGTAAGTATTTGCATATTAG
>CAVKUD010000007.1:0-38766 GCA_963659315.1 Senegalimassilia sp.
TCTATATCCTTTACAGCCTGCTGGACTGCATACATTTCCTTGTTGCTGCAGGCGCACATTACAACCTGCTTTTTATCTCCCTGATAACCACCCTCTGCATGGAGGATAGTGCTTCCACGCTGGCAGCAGTCGTCAATGACCTGACAGACCTTTTGTCCCTGCTCTGTGACAATCAGGGTCATTTTTCCAGAATTCATACCATACATGATTTTATCCGCAACGATTGCGATTATATAATTTACAATCATACCATAGATGATGCCGTCCACATCCTTGAAAAGAATACCACCCACCAGGATGATTAAGATATCTGAGCAGAAGGCTATCTTGCCCACTGACAGGTGAGGTTTTAAGGCCTTTACCGCCATGATGATAAAGTCAGAGCCGCCTGTCGATGAGTTTCTGGTATATATGAGGGCATAGCCTGCTCCTGCAAAAATTCCAGTACAGAGGGCTGCCAGAAGCCTGCTTCCTGTGTATACAGGAAAGAGTGGCGCCACATAGTCGATAACTACAGATGAGATAAGCATGCATCTCAGGGAGCTTATGAAAAATTTCCTGCCCAGAAGCTTATAGCAGATAGCAGCCAGGGGAATGTTCATAAGGATTGTGGATAAACCAATTGGAATATTAAATAACTGGTACAAAATAATGGATATTCCAGAAAAGCCTGTCATAGGAAAGGCCGCCTGCACGGCAAAGTTATATATTCCGATTGCAATCAATACGCTTCCACCAAGCTCCCAGAGAAGCTGTATTATTAGTTCGTGAAATTTATTTTTGTAATGCTTCATTTTGAAACCTCCTGTCAGCAAATTTATTTAAAAACAAAAAAAGGACACGTATTATAAAAATATAATACGCATCCGCTCTTCTCTGTGAACGAATTTAGCACGATTATCTGTGGCTGTCAAGAGGCTTTTGTCATCCAAGTGCCAAAAGCAGCATAGCCACATAATAGGTACCCAGATTAAAGCCCTGCACAGCCTTTTCCATGCTCTTGCTCCTGAAATGATAAAAGTAATAAAAGAGCAGGGAAAAATCAGACAGCCAGAAGAGAATGCCGGCGCATCCTATTTTTAGCATTCCATCCGCAAGCATGATGCTCACAGCCTTGACCATAAAGGCGCTCACAAAAACAGAATACACCAGTGCTGCATATCTGAGCCTGCCCAGGTGCAGATGGAAAAAGTTTATAAGTACCAGTCCCAGCAGACAGAGTAAAAGCGGAATAATAGCCTGCATATAGCTAAAGTCAGGATAAAGTGCAAATAAGTATATAAGGAAAACAACATGGGCAAACAGAAAAAGAAGTATGCCAAGTCCCATGAATTTTTTCCTGCGGTACCTGTTGTACAAGCCCATGAACAAATCTCCTGTAAAGCAGAAGCAAAAGCCGATTATAGCAAGAGACAGACCATGTAGTAAACCCATGATGACAAAGAGGGCAGAACACAGCATTTTACATGGAATATAGTGTTTTTTATCCGGCTCAGACATGGCAATCAGTATCAGGACTGCTACCAGAATGAGATAAATTATTGCAAAGAGCATAGGCGTTTCCTCCCTTACAATATCTTTTCTTAATTATACCCTATTATTGCGATTTAAAACTATAAAATGCACTATATTTTTTGTCGAAAATATGATATAAATTAAGAAGATATATAAAGAAAACGAAATAACAAGGAGGCACATTTATGAAACTTGCAAATATTGATAATCCACAGGATTTACTTGATGTAGTAGACCAGTGTACAGGAACTGTAGAGCTTGTCACACCAGAAGGAGACAGACTTAACTTAAAGTCTAAGCTCTGCCAGTACATAACACTCACAAGCATTTTTGATTCAGCTGCAAAGATTCCAGAGCTTGAGATTGTTGCTCATGAGGCTGAGGACGTAAAGAGACTTATGAACTTTATGATGAAGGGCTAATGATTTATAAGTAATTCGATAGATTGTCACAATTTATATTAGTAGAACTAATAGATAAGTTAATAATATATAATTGGAAAAAGGCACTGGGCGAAGTTATACTATTGTTAGTATGACTTCGCTTTTTTGTGTTGTCAGAATCAAAAGAACAAATTATTTTTATTTGATTACAGGAGGAACAATAATGGATTACAAGAATTCTGGTGTTGATATCGAGGCAGGATATGAGTCAGTAGAGCTCATGAAAAAATATGTCAAAGGAACAATGCGTCCAGAGGTACTTGGAGGTCTCGGCGGCTTCTCAGGTGCGTTCTCACTTGCCTCTATCAAGGATATGGAAGACCCGGTTCTCTTATCTGGAACAGATGGATGCGGAACAAAGGTAAAGCTTGCTTTCATTCTTGATAAGCATGACACAATCGGAATCGACGCTGTCGCAATGTGTGTAAATGACGTTGCCTGTGCTGGTGGAGAACCATTATTTTTCCTTGATTATATAGCATGTGGCAAAAATTATCCTGAGAAAATCGCTACAATCGTAAGTGGTGTGGCTGAGGGCTGTAAGCAGTCTGGCTGTGCTCTTGTAGGTGGGGAGACAGCAGAGCATCCAGGACTTATGCCAGAGGACGAGTACGACCTTGCTGGATTTGCAGTAGGTGTGGTTGACAGAAAAGACATTATCACAGGTGAGAACTTAAAGGATGGAGATGTCCTGATTGGAATGGCTTCAACAGGAGTACACTCAAACGGATTTTCACTTGTCCGCAAGATTTTCAAGATGGATAAGGAGACCTTAAATACATACCATGAGGAGCTTGGCACAACACTTGGAGAGGCACTTATCGCCCCAACAAGAATCTATGTAAAGGCTCTTAAGTCAGTAAAGGATGCTGGAGTTAAGGTAAAGGCATGCAGCCACATCACAGGCGGCGGCTTCTATGAGAACATCCCACGTATGCTTCCAGAGGGAAAGCGTGCTGTAGTAGAGAAAAACAGCTATCCTATTCCTCCAATCTTCACAATGATGGCTCGTGAGGGACAGGTTGAGGAGCATATGATGTACAACACATACAACATGGGACTTGGCATGATTGTAGCAGTAGACCCTGCAGATGTGGATAAGACAATGGAAGCTATGAGGGCAGCAGGAGACACACCTTATGTGGTAGGAAAAATCATTGACGGCGAGAAGGGTGTAGATCTGGTATAATTGTCGGACTATGACATATAAGTGTACGGTTTAAGGTACATATATTATTGTATTATGACCACAGGAAGTGGATATATCAGGATATGAGAGGAAAACAGATGAAAATTGCTGTATGCGTATCAGGTGGCGGAACCAATCTTCAGGCTATCATAGATGCAATAAATAACGGAACAATTACCAACACAGAGATAGCAGTGGTAATAAGTAATAACGCAGATGCTTATGCCCTGGAGAGGGCAAAAAAGGCTGGCATAAAGGGCATATGTATTTCTCCAAAGAGCTATGAGACAAGGGAAGCCTTTAATGAGGATTTTTTGAAGCAGCTTAACTCTTATAATGTAGACCTTGTGGTACTTGCAGGATTTCTGGTGGTTATTCCACCACAGATGATTGCGGAGTACAGAAACAGGATCATCAATATTCATCCATCGCTTATCCCATCATTTTGTGGCAAGGGATATTATGGACTCAAGGTGCATGAGGGAGTGCTGGCAAGAGGAGTAAAGGTCACAGGTGCCACCTGCCATTTTGTAGATGAGGGCACAGATACCGGTCCTATTATCTTGCAGAAGGCAGTCGAAGTGCAGCAGGGAGATACACCGGAGCAGCTTCAGAGAAGAGTCATGGAGCAGGCTGAGTGGATTATCATGCCAAAGGCAATCGACCTTATTGCAAATGGTAAGGTCAGAGTCGTGGATGGCAAGGCTGTTATAGATGAAAAATAATTGTCTGTCCTGCATATAAAGGCTGGCAATGTAGAAAAATCGGGAGGAAACAAGATGAAAGTATTAGTTGTAGGTAGTGGCGGAAGAGAGCATGCAATCTGTACAGCAGTTGCCAAAAGTCCACGAGTAGATAAAATATACTGCGCACCAGGTAATGCAGGTATTGCATCAATCGCAGAGTGCGTTGCAATCGGTGCTATGGAATTTGATAAGCTGGTTGCCTTTGCAAAGGACAATGCTATTGATTTTACAATAATCGGAATGGATGACCCGCTTGTAGGCGGAATTGTAGATGAGTTTGAAAAGGCTGGACTTAAGTGCTTTGGACCAAAGAAAAACGCAGCAATCCTTGAAGGTTCAAAGGCTTTCTCAAAGGATTTGATGAAGAAGTACAATATTCCTACAGCAGCATATGAAAATTTCACAGACCCAGAGGAGGCTCTTAAATATCTTGAGACAGCAAAGCTTCCAATCGTATTAAAGGCAGATGGTCTTGCGCTTGGTAAGGGAGTGCTTATCTGTAATACACTTGAGGAAGCTAAGGCTGGCGTAAAAGAGATTATGGAGGATAAAAAGTTTGGAACTGCTGGTAACACTATGGTTATCGAGGAGTTTATGACTGGACGTGAGGTTTCTGTACTCTCATTTGTAGACGGTAAGACAATTCAGATAATGGATTCAGCCCAGGATCACAAGAGGGCAGGAGACGGAGATACAGGCTTAAATACAGGAGGAATGGGAAATTTCTCTCCAAGCCCATTCTACACAGCAGAGGTAGACGACTTCTGCAAGAAGCATATATACCAGGCAACAGTAGATGCCATGGCAGCAGAGGGCAGACCATTTACAGGAGTTATCTTCTTTGGACTGATGCTGACAGAGGACGGACCAAAGGTGCTTGAGTACAATGCCAGATTTGGAGACCCGGAGGCACAGGTAGTACTTCCAAGACTTAAGAATGACATCATAGATGTAATGGAAGTCTGCGTAGATGGCAAGCTTGATACAATAGACCTGCAGTTTGAGGACAGGGCAACAGTGTGTGTAGTCCTTGCATCAGACGGCTACCCAGTATCTTACGAAAAAGGCAAGAAGATAACAGGACTTGAGAATTTTGAAGGTGAAAAAGACTACTACTGTTTCCATGCTGGCACCAAATTTGATGAAAATGGCGATATAGTCACAAACGGAGGCCGTGTACTGGGAATCACAGCCACAGCAGACACCTTAAAAGAGGCTCGTGCCAAGGCATATGAGGCAACAGAATGGGTGCAGTTTGAGAACAAGTACATGAGACACGATATTGGAAAGGCTATTGATGAGGCGTAGCAAGTGGGGGTGTCTAGTAAATAGAGTGATATATCAATAATATCGTAATAAATCTGTGACCGCAGAGAAAAAGACGAAAAGGCAGTTTCTGAACATAGCATAAAATATGTGACCAGAAACTGTCTTTTTATACATATCGAACAGCCAAATCTGCCAACGGCAGATTCGCTGACCATAACAAAGAGGGTATTTGAATATAAATTCTTAATTAGCCAAATGCAATAAATAACACAATATATACTGCACAACGTGAATTTGGAATATAGCGATAAGTCATGCGGGAATTTGTGACTTGTGGAGGATGTTAGATTTTCTTAATGTTCTGTACGTTACCCAGCAGCTCGGCAACAGGACGTTGCCGAGAGCGAGACCTGAGCCATGGATGGCGAATGTCGAGCGGTTGCGTCAAGCATAAACCAAGCAAACCAGAACATTTAGAAAATCTTATATCCGTAACCCGTCACAAATTCCCGCATGGCTTATCGCTATATTCCAGCCACCACCCCAAAAGCAATATTTAGCTAAAAAAACCTAAAAAATATTTACTGCCCCCCACAATTGTGCTAAACTTTACTTAAATATTTAAAGGGAGCAAGGTAGGTTACTATGAACATAACACATAACAAAGAAAAAAGAATTTTCAAGTTAGACACACAAAATTGCAGTTATATAATGCAAATCGTCGACACAGAGGGTTTTATAGGTCATACATATTACGGTGCAAGGCTTAAGGACGAGGACGTAAGCTACAGGCTGAGGATTGCAGAGCCACCCTTTGTACCATCGGCAAATGCCAGAGATAGAGGCTCATTTCTTGATACCTTTCCTACAGAGTATTCAGGAAATGGCGTAGGTGATTACAGACTGAGCTCTATAGAAATTGAAGATGAAAATGGACATTCCGCCATCCAGCCACTCTATGACGGATACAGGATATTTAAGGGGAAAAAGCCACTTCCTGGGCTTCCTGCTACATTTGCAGATGAAGATGAGTGCATGACCCTTGAGATAGATGCGGTAGATAAAACCGCAGGAGTTAAGCTGATATTAAGCTACAGCATTTTTGCAGACAGCGATGCCATAGTGAGAAGTGTGAGATTTGAGAACATTTCTGACAAGACCCTTAAGCTTAACAAAATAATGTCTGTATGTATGGATATGGATGATGAGGACTATAAGATTTTGACTCTTCACGGCTCATGGGCAAGAGAGCGGCACATGGAGTACAGGGATATAGGCCACGGAGTACAGGGAATATCTTCTGTCAGGGGAGAATCCTCACATCAGGAAAACCCATTCATAGCTCTGGTTCAGAGTCAGACAAACCAGGAACATGGACAGGTCTATGGCTTTAATTTTGTCTACTCAGGCAATTTCACTGCCCAGGTGGAGAAAAACCAGTTTGATTCACTGAGACTTGTGATGGGCATTAACCCCAAGGAATTCTGCTTTGTCATTGAGCCGGGTGAGACCTTTAATGCGCCAGAGGTGGTTATGGTTTACTCTGATGAGGGACTTGGCAGGATGACAAGAACATACCATGACCTGTACAGAAACCACCTGATTAGGAGTAAGTATGTGGATAAGCCAAGACCGGTGCTTATTAATAACTGGGAGGCTACATATTTTGATTTCGATTCCGAAAAGCTTTTAGCTATTGCCAGAGAGGCAAAAAAGTGTAGAATAGAAATGCTTGTCATGGATGATGGCTGGTTTGGAAATAGAAATGATGACAATACAAGCCTTGGAGACTGGCGTGTAAATGAAAGCAAGATAAAGGGTGGATTAAAAAAACTTGTTGATGATGTAAATGAAATCGGGCTTAAGTTTGGAATATGGTTTGAGCCTGAGATGATATCGCCTGAATCTGATTTATATAAGGCACATCCAGACTGGGCTATAGCTGTACCAGACAGAAAGCCATGCCTTATGAGAAACCAGTATGTGCTGGACTTGACCAGACCAGAGGTGGTTGATTATGTGTACGGCTGCCTTTCAGATATATTAAAAAGCGCAAATATTGAGTATGTAAAGTGGGATATGAACAGACAGCTCTCAGATATAGGAAGCACACATCTTGATGGCAGACATCAGGGCGAGCTTATGCACAGATACACACTTGCGGTCTATGAGCTGCAGGAGAGGCTGATAAGGGATTTCCCAGACCTGCTGCTTGAAAACTGCTCTGGCGGTGGGGCGAGATTTGATGCAGGCATGCTTTATTACAGTCCACAAATCTGGTGCTCTGATGATACAGATGCTATAGAGCGTCTTTTGATTCAGGAGGGAACAGCCCTTGTATATCCACTTTCCACAATGGGAGCCCATGTGTCAGACTGTCCGAACCATACTGTTGGGCGAAGCACTCCTTTTGAGACCAGAGGGGATGTTGCGCTGGCTGGTACCTTTGGTTATGAGTTAGATGTAACTAAGATACCTGAGGAGGACAGGGCACTGATACCGGCACAGATAGATACATACCACAAATACAGTGGACTTGTGAGAAAGGGAGATTATTACAGGATTGCCTCATACAGAGAAAACCATTCATATGACTGCTTCATGGTGGTATCAAAGGATAAATCAGAGGCATTGCTTACATATGTGTCTGTATTAAACCGTCCAAATCATCACAGCAGATGTATTAAGCTTCAGGGACTGGATGATGATAAAATCTATAGAATTGATGGCGATGACAGGACATACAGGGGAGCCACTCTTAAAAAGGCTGGAATAATGATGGAGTGTCTCTGGGGAGATTATAAGTCTAAGCTTGTGCATATTAAGGAGGAACATAAATAAATGGCAAAAGCGGTTAAACTTTCAGATATTGCTGAGCAGTTAGGGGTCAGTACAGTAACTGTCTCTAAAGCCCTTTCAGGACAAAAGGGTGTCAGCGAGGAGATGAGACAGAAGATAGTGGAGCTGGCTGATGAACTGGGATACAAGCAGCCATCTGCTATCAAACGGCAGGCAGAAGAGAAGAAGAGCTATAACATAGCGGTTTTAATACATGAGAGATATTTTGATAAGTATGATTCGTTTTATTTACAGCTGTACCAGCAGCTGGCACAGAGAGCCATAAGCATGGGCTGCTTTACTCTCCTTGAGACTGTGTCACAGACAGCAGAGGAAAACTGTGAGACTCCTATGGTGGTTCAGGAGAAAAAGGCAGATGGAGTCATTATTGTAGGCAGATTTGCAAAGAAATACACAGATTTTCTTGATAAGAAGCTGTCAACACTTCCATATATCTATCTGGATTACTGCGATATGAAGCAGAATACGGACGCTGTGATTTCTGACAGCTTTTATGGGGCGTATTCACTGACCAATTATCTCATAGAGATGGGGCATAGGGATATAGGATTTTTGGGAAGTGTGCTGGCTACAGGCTCGATTACAGACCGGTATTTTGGGTATATCAAGTCTCTTATGGAGCATGAAATAGAGGAAAAGAAGGATTGGGTACTTAAGGATAGGAATGAAGCAACAGGCAAGCTGCTTGCACCAGAGGAACTTAAGCTTCCGCAGAATATGCCCACAGCCTTTGTGTGCAACTGTGATCTGGCAGCCAGTGTGCTTATAAAACGTCTGGAGGAGGACGGATATAAGGTGCCAGATGACATATCAGTTGTAGGATATGACAATTATCTGTATCCAGGGCTTTGTGATGTGGAGATTACGACATATGAGGTTGATATAAAGGAGATGGCAAAGAGGGCAACCAGCAGGATTGTGAAGAAAATATCAAATGAGAAGTACAAAAAGGGAATGAGCATAGTTGAGGGGCGGCTTGTTATAAAGGATAGCGTAAAAAAGATAGGATAATGATTCTGACCTCCAGAAGTCGGACCTTGCAGTCTGGCAGATGGAGGTCGTTTTGTTTATTACAGCTTTACAATCTGGTTTGAAGCTATGGAGTGTATACTGCGGTATTGCTGGGGAGTAAGCCCTGTCTGTGCCTTAAACAGATTGATAAAATGCGTTGTGTTTGCTATGCCCACAGTGTCGCCTATGGAGTGGACTGTATCATCTGTCATGAGAAGCAGACTGACAGCCTTTTCAATACGGTAATGATTTAGGTATTTAAGAGGTGGCTGTCCCAGATATTTTGTGAAATCCCTGCACAGCTGGTGCTTGTTGATTTTTACCTGGCTCTGCAATTCATCAAGAGATAGTGGTTCATAATAGCGGTTTTCGATAATGTTTTTAGCCAGGGCTACATGCTTTGGGAGCTTATCCACTGATGGAACATCGGCAGAAGATATGCCTGGAAATACATCATATTTATTATATACAGCGATAAGGGTGGTCAGGAGGGTCTGAATAAGCAGAGACTCAGAAAACACAGCCTTTTGATTATCGCAGGACAACAGTTGGTTCAGGTTTGCTGTCATATTAAGGACATATTCCTGATTTAAGGACGGAATATGTATGTGAACAGCTGGGCTGTTTATATTGCTATCCGGCTTACCCAAATCGGATACATTGAAGCTGGAACTATCACAATCAGGTCTTGTATACACGGAATTTTTATAGTCATAATTACTACAGAGGAAGCCCCAATATTCATCAAGCGTAGCACCAGTCAGGATATACATGCTGTAGGCAAAATGCGCAGTCAGTGATTCAAAGACAAAATCAGTCTGGCTTTTAATCATGATTATGGAACCAGCCTGGGCATCATCTACATTGACATCACCTGATATACGGCACTGCCCGCTTTCTATATAAAGCAGGATATAGTGGTTAGGATTATGAATTTTAAAAAGGCATGTAGTGTCAAAGCTCACTCTGCCTCCATAACTAAGATATGGCAGGAGCCTGCCCCTTGCGGGCTTGCTGTTTGCCATAAAATTACTCACATCTATGGTAGAGGGCAGATGACCGCCATGACAGACTGGTTTTAATATATCTACATAGTTGGTAAAGTTATCAAAATTAAATAATTTAGCCATATTTTAAACCTCCCCTCAGGTTTGTTTAAGCTGCTATGTACCCAGATAAGCTGTCGGGAGCTGGTTAGTCTGGTTGACAAAACGTGCAAATAGCAGTTTTAAAATATAATTAAAGTAAAAAAAGATTAATTTAGCTAATTTATAGAATAAAAACAAGAAAAATAGTCTTTAATTACTAGACAAAATAACTAAAAAATATCTTAATTCTTGTTAATAATAGCAAAATTACCAGTAAATGTCAATAATGATATATAAAGGTCAATAATAAATGATGATTAAAAAATTAAAGTAAATATAATTAAATTAAGCTACAAAACGAGCTAACAAATAAGGAGGAAAATTATAATGAAAAAGAAGAAAGTTTTAGCTTTAGCGCTTGTGGCAGCAATGGCGTTATCTGCTACAGCATGTGGGGGAAAGACAGACAATAATGAAGGTACTGAAAAGGCAGATGTAAGCCTGAAATCATATGCTGACATTAATCTTGGCGAAGATTTCACAGACCTTACAGCTACAATCACAATGTTTAACCACAGAACAGACCTTGATTCTGCTGATTATAACGGCAAGACATGGAGCGAGTATTTAAGTGATTTCAATGAGATGTATCCAAATATCACAGTAGAGATTACAACTGATACAAATTACGCTGATGATGCTCTTACACATTTACAGTCAGGTGACTACGAAACAATCATGGGTATTCCGGCAGTTGATAAAGCTGATTTGAGTACATACTTCATGTCATATGGAGACTTGGACACAATGAAAGACCAGGTTAATTATGCAACTACATGGGAGTATGGCAAGGAGGTATATGGAGTACCTTCAACAGCCACAACTCAGGGAATTGTATATAACAAGAAGGTATTTGAGGAGGCTGGAATCACAGAGCTGCCAAAGACACCAGATGAGTTTATCGCAGCATTACAGAAGATTAAGGATAACACAGATGCCATTCCACTTTATACAAACTATGCAGCAGAGTGGACAATGGGAGCATGGGATGCTTACATCGGCAACAATGCAACAGGTGATGTTACATATATGAACCAGAAACTCATCCATACACAGGATCCATTCCAGGATTACGGTGATGAGACACATGCATATGCAGTATACAAAATCCTCTATGATGCAGTTGCAGACGGACTTATTGAGGATGACTACACAACAACAGACTGGGAAGGCTGCAAGGGCATGATTAACAACGGTGAAATCGGATGTATGGTACTTGGCTCATGGGCATATCCACAGATGGAAGCAGCAGGAGACAACGGAGCAGACATCGGTTACATGGCATTTCCAATTTCTATTGACGGCAAGCAGTATGCGTCAGCAGGAGCTGATTATAGCTATGGTATCAACGTAAATGCATCTGATGACGAGAAGCAGGCTGCTTTAATCTTTGTTAAATGGCTTACAGAAGAGTCTGGCTATTCATACAACGAGGATGGACTTCCAGTTCAGGCAGGAAGCACAGAGACAAAGCTTTCCTTTGATGGTGTTACATTCTTAGAAGATGAGCCAGCACTTGAGGGTGAAGAGGACTACTTAAACGAATTGAACTCTGACTCAGAGCTTAACATCAACAATGGTGGAAACTCAAAGATTATGGAGATTATCGAGCATGCAGCAAATGGAGACAAGACATTTGATGAAATCATGGCAGATTGGAATACTGCATGGACAAATGCACAGGAATTAGCAGGAGTTGAGATTCTGTACTAATTAAAAATTGTTACAGGCTAAACATAGCTTTGGCCTGTAACATACAAGGTTTAATGTTAGTGTTACCAAATAGGGAGGACAGACACATGGGAGCAGTTGCAAAGGCAAAAAAATGGATAAAAAGCAGAAAAGGTCAACAGGTACTTATATGCGTTGGTTTTACCTTTATCCCTCTCTTACTATTATTTGTATTTACCTACCTGCCATTTGGAAAAATGGTTCAGTTCAGTTTTTACAAAATGAAATATACAACCCCGGTAGATGCCAGAAAATTTGTGGGCTGGCAGAATTACATAGATGTATTCAGACGAGATGACTGTTTTGGAGCTTTAAAGCTCAGCTTATATTACTGCGTAGGAGCACTCTTACAGCTTGTAATTGCTCTCTATCTTGCTACAATCTTAAGCTTCAAGGTAAAGGGAGGAAACTTCTTTAAGGGACTTATGTTTTTCCCGTATCTGATTAGCGGAATTGCAATCGGATTCATATTCAAATTTTTCTACACAAGAGGTTTTGTGTTTGACACAATCCTTCAATCGATAGGATTTAATCTGGAAAATCTTCCATACTGGTTAAAAGACAGAAGTGTAAATAACTGGTCTTTGGTTGCTACCTCTGTATGGCGTTACTTCGGACAGAACATGGTGCTTTTTATTGGAGCCATAATGTCTGTTGACGCAGAGCTTTACGAGGCGGCAGAACTGGATGGTGCAAATAAATTTCAACAGTTTGTGCATATTATCATGCCAAGCATTAAGACAATCATTACATTAAATGTGATTTTATCAATCACTGGTTCACTCAGTGCCTTCGAGCAGCCATATGTAATAACAAGTGGTGCAAACGGCACAGGAACATACTTTGTTGTAATGAATGAAATCGCACATGTAAGCCAGAAGGTAGGTCTTGCAAGTGCTATGGCGGTTGTTCTCTTACTTATTATATTTGCCTGCACAATCTTACAGAAGCTATTCTTTAAATTTGTATTCAGGGATGCAGACTGTGAGGATGAGTCATACAAGGCAAAGAAGAAACGACTCAAGGAAGAAAAGGCTAAAAAGAAAGCTATAGGAGGTGCGGTATAATGAGCAATTTTGCTGAGAATATAAGAAATGAGCAGAAACGTTCAGTTGGAACCTTTATATGGACTATTGTCAAATATGCTTCACTGATTTTCTTTGGACTGGTTGCGGTTGTTCCAATCGTATCCTGCGTTATTACTGCATTTAAGACAGATGAAGAATACAGGCAGACAAGTGTTATGACACTTCCAGAGAGCTGGTTAAATTTTGATAATTTTATAACAGCCTTTAAGACAGCAGACATGGGAAGGGCATTTTTAAACTCCATGATTGTCATGGTATGTGTGCTTTTAGTATCAATCATTATCGGTACCCAGCTGGCATATATCCTCAATAGATTTTCCTTCCCGGGAAATGGACTTATCAGAAACCTCTTCCTCTTTGCAGCCCTCTTACCGGGAGTTGCAATGCAGGTTACTGTATACAACATTATGTCCAGCCTTCATTTTGTAAATCATCTGTATGGCTACATAATCATGATGTGTGGAACTGATGTCATATCAGTATATATTTTCATACAGTTTATGGAAAATATACCAGTATCGCTTGATGAATCAGCCATTATTGATGGAGCATCCTACTGGACAATTTACTGGAAAATCATGCTTCCTCTTCTTAAGCCTGCAATTATTACATCCTGCATATTAAAGGGTGTAGGTGTATACAACGAGTACTATGCAGCAAACCTGTATCTGCAGGATAAGAAGTTACATACAATTGCAACCAGTCTCTACACCTTCGTAGGACCAATGGGAAGCAAATATAATCTGATTTGTGCAGGTGTTATTATTTCTCTCCTGCCTGCACTTATCGTATTTATATTATGCCAGAAGCAGATATACAGCGGAATTACATCTGGCGCTGTGAAAGGATAGGTGTTTGATATGTTTGTAGAAGAAATCAGGGAGCATCTTACAGATTGCATTATTCCTTTTTGGGAAAAATTAAGAGACGACGAATTTGGCGGCTATTATGGCTGGGTCGGATATGATTTGGCTACAGACAAAAGAGCTGAGAAGGGCTGTATATTAAACAGCCGTATAACCTGGTTCTTTTCAAATGCCTATATGCTTCTGGGAGACGAAAGTCTTTTAGATGAAGCCAGACATGGCTATGAATTTTTGAAAAATTATTGTATAGACAAGGAAAATGGCGGTGTCTACTGGTCATTAAGCTATGACGGCAAGCCCTTAGATACAACCAAGCACACTTACAATCAGGCATTTTCAGTATACGCATTATCTGCATATTATGAGGCTTCAAAGGATGATGAAGCACTTAAGCTTGCTAAGGAGCTATTTAAGGTCATTGAGACAAAGTGCATGGATGAGCTTGGATATATGGAGGCTTTTACCATTGATTTTAAGCCAGAGTCCAATGAGAAGCTTTCAGAGAATGGCGTGATGGCAGAAAAGACGATGAACACCCTGCTTCATGTACTGGAAGCCTACACAGAGCTTTATAAGGTATCAAAGGATGAGGCTGTTAGAGACAGGCTGCTCTGGATAGTTAAGACCTTTAAGGATAAGGTTTATAATCCTGAGCTCAGCAGGCAGGAGGTATTTTTCGACAGGGAATACAATAGCCTGATTGACTTACATTCCTACGGACACGATATTGAGACCTCATGGCTTATGGACAGGACAATCGAGGTACTTGATGACATAAATCTGGCAAAGGAAATCTATCCGATTACGGAGGAGCTTACCAGAAAGGTCTATGAGGAGGCCTTTGATGGACATTCCCTTGCAAACGAATGTGAAAAGGGCGTGGTCAACGAGCACCGTATATGGTGGGTTCAGGCAGAAACAGTGGTAGGCTTTGTGAATGCCTTTGAGAGAAATCGTGAGAAGCGTGAGTATCTGGAAGCTGCAAAGCGTGAGTGGGAATTTATAAAGGAACATGTAATAGACAAGAGACCTGGCTCAGAGTGGTTCTGGGAGGTTGACAAAACAGGAAAGCCTTATGAGGGCAGACCTATCGTGGAACCGTGGAAATGCCCATACCACAACGGACGCATGTGTATAGAAGTAATAAGCAGACTGAGAGGAAAAGCATGATGTTGCATGAACAGTATTATATAGAAAAAGCAAAGCTTGAGAAGCTCTTAAACCGCAAAAATGTAAAGGCGGATTTTTATAACGGAGTATATGACAGATATGTATATCCCGTACTCACAAGAGAGCATATTCCACTGACATGGAGATATGACTTAAACCCTGAAACCAATCCATATTTTATGGAGAGGCTGGGCGTAAATGCTGTGATGAACTCAGGAGCCATATACTTAAATGGCAAATACTATCTGGTGGCAAGAATAGAGGGAAATGACAGAAAATCCTTCTTTGGAGTGGCAGAAAGTGACAATGGCGTGGATGGTTTTAAATTCTGGGATTATCCGATTTTGCTGGATGATACCTGTCCTGAAGAAACCAATGTATACGACATGAGACTGACCCAGCATGAGGATGGCTATATATATGGAGTCTTCTGCTCAGAGAGCAAGGACAAGACAGTGAATGATTTATCAGCCGCAGTTGCAGCAGCAGGAATCGTGAGGACAAAGGACTTAAAGCACTGGGAGAGACTTGACAATCTGGTAACACTTAACTCTCCACAGCAGAGAAATGTGGTGCTTCATCCGGAGTTTGTAGATGGCAAATATGCTTTTTACACCAGACCTATGGACGATTTCATAGATACAGGAAGTGGAAGCGGTATAGGCTTTGGACTCTGCGATGATATTACTCACGCTGTGATTGATGAGGAAAAGATGACCAGCATCAGAAAATATCACACTATTACAGAGGCTAAAAACGGTGCTGGCGCAACTCCTATAAAGACAGACAGGGGCTGGATACATATAGCCCATGGTGTCAGAAACACAGCGGCAGGACTGCGCTATGTAATCTATGCCTTTGCCACAGACTTAAAGGACCCTTCAAAGGTGATTGCGGAGCCATCAGGACTCTTAATCGGACCTCGTGAGGGTGAGAGGGTCGGAGACGTGTCAAATGTAGTCTTTACAAATGGCGCAATAGTGAATGACAAAAACGAAGTATTTATATATTATGCATCATCTGACACCAGGATGCACGTAGCAGCAACAACAATAGATAAGCTTGTGGACTATGTCTTTAATACACCAGAAGACCCGGGCAGGTCTGTTGAATGTGTGACTCAGAGATGTGAGCTGATTAAGAAAAATCTGGAAATATTGGATAGAGAATAAGGAGTATGAATATGAGCAAGTATAAGATGATTAGTCCTGAGGTGGCTAATGTACCATGGCAGGAGAGACCTGCAAAGCTGACAGGAGCACCTATCTGGAGATACAGTGAGAACCCAATTATTGGAAGAAATCCAGTGGAGGGAGTTGCAAGAATTTTTAACAGTGCAGTTATGCCATATGAGGGAGCTTTTATCGGCGTATTCAGAGGCGAGCAGACAAACGGAATCCCTTATATATATTTAGGAAGAAGTACAGATGCAATCCACTGGGAGTTTGATAAGGAAAAAATCCAGTTTGAGGATGAGAATGGCAATCCATTTATGCCTAGATATGCCTATGACCCTCGTCTTGTAAAGGTGGAGGACACCTACTACATAATCTGGTGCCAGGACTTTTACGGGGCTGCAATCGGTATTGCAAAGACGACAGACTTCAAGAAGTTTGTGAGACTTGAGAACCCGTTTATTCCATTTAACCGTAATGCAGTATTGTTCCCACGCAAGATTAATGGTAACTATGTGATGCTCTCCCGCCCATCGGACAGCGGACACACACCATTTGGAGATATTTTCTTGAGCGAAAGCCCTGATATGACCTACTGGGGAAAACACCGCCATGTCATGGGCAAGGGCTCAGAGTGGTGGGAGTCACTTAAAATCGGTGGAGGAGCTGCACCAATCGAGACATCTGAGGGCTGGCTCTTATTCTACCATGGAGTAAGTGGTACATGTAACGGATATGTGTATTCAATCGGAGGAGCAATCCTTGATATTGATAATCCTTCAATTGTGAAATACCGCTGTGAGAACTTCTTATTAACACCGGAGGAGTGGTATGAGGAGAGAGGCTTTGTGCCTAACGTATGCTTCCCATGTGCCACAATCCATGATTCAAAGACAGGAAAAATCGCTGTGTATTACGGTGCGGCAGACAGCTATGTAGGTCTTGCCTTTACAGAGCTTGATGACATTATTGATTACATTAAGGACAACAGTGTCGTGTCAGCAGAGGACACTGAGATTGGCAGGAGATAATGATTATAGAGCCGGATAATGATTTACTTGACTACTGTGGACGAATTGATTTTGACAATCCAAAGGCACCAGAATTTATATTCCCATGCAGTTATGTGAGGCTTAGATTTACAGGCAGTCAAATCAAAGCAGTTGTCACAAATAAAAACAACTACTGGGATAATTATCTGGGTGTGATTGTGGATGGAGTGCAGAGTAAAGTAAAGCTCTCAAATGATGAAAATGAGGAGCAGATAATATTGCTGGCAGAGAACCTGGATAAGGGTGAGCATGATGTGACTCTGTTCAAGAGACAGGATTCCTGTCACATGTTTAAACTCCAGGGATTTATATTGGCGGATGATGCAAGGCTTTGTGCATTACCGCCAATAAGCTTAAGAAGGATAGAAGTATACGGAGACAGCGTATCGGCAGGCGAAGTGTCAGAGGCATATGATTATGCAGGAAAGGCAGACCCTGATTGGCATAGGGGCGAGTTGTCAAACAGCTATTACTCATATGCCTGGACAGCCGCAAGAAGGCTTGATGCAAGGCTTCACGATATAGCCCAGGGAGGCATGGCCTTACTTGATAATACAGGCTGGTTTAACGCTCCCGATTATGTGGGCATGGAGTCGGTATACGACAAGCTCCAGTATAATCCAGCCTTTGGAATAGTAAAGAAATGGGATTTTAAGAGATATATACCCCATGTAGTCATAGTCGCAATAGGGCAGAATGACAGCAATCCAGAGGATTATATGAAGATGGATTATAATTCCCAAAAGTCAAAGAACTGGAGGGAGCATTATTTTAGCTTTATCTGCAGGCTTAGAAAAATATATTCAGATGCCCATATTATATTACAGACTACAATTCTTGAGCATGATGAGAACTGGGACAGGGCAATCGATGAGGTCTGTCACAGACTTGTGGATGAGCTTAAGGATAAAAAAATACATCATTTTATGTATACAAAAAACGGAAAGGGCACGCCGGGGCATATCAGACGGGCAGAGGCAGAGCAAATGGCAGATGAGCTGTGTGCCTACATAGATTCCCTTGGCAGTGAGGTGTGGACTTGAGAAACCCTGAAGTGGAATAGGAATAAAAGAGGTGACGATATGACCTATGTTATAGATTATGAAAAAGGAATAACAAATACAGGAAATCTCAAAAGGTTAAAGGCTCTTATGAAGAGAGCACAGGCAGGAGAAAACCTTGTCATAGGTTTTATCGGAGGCTCCATTACCCAGGGCTCTTTATCCTCATCGCCAAAGCTATGCTATGCCTACAGGGTCTTTAGCTGGTGGGAAAAGACCTTCCCTGAAGCCGCTTTTACATATGTGAATGCCGGTATAGGAGGCACCACATCACAGTTTGGGGCAGCCAGAGTGGAGGATGATTTGTTAAAGTATAAGCCTGATTTTGTGCTTGTTGAGTTTTCGGTAAATGACGAGAGCGATGAGCACTTTATGGAAACCTATGAGGGGCTTATCAGGAGAATCTATATGTCGGAGACAAAACCAGCCATGTTAATAGCCCACAATGTCCGCTATGACAATGGAGCCAATGCCCAGCTTGTCCATGCAAAAATCGGCAGGAGATATGAGCTGCCATGTATCAGTATGCAAAGCAGCATATACCCTGAGCTTCTCGCTGGAAGGATAGAAAACAGGGATATTACACCGGACGATTTGCATCCGAATGATAAGGGACATGAGCTGGTGGCATCGGTTATAAGCTTTTTCCTGAACAGGGTTTTAGCTGGGATAGATGAGCCTGACAGCCAGTCTTTTGATGACACAGGAGATTTTCCTGCGCCTGAGACAGCTGACAGTTATGAACATTCCTTCAGGTATGATAACAGAAACTGTATTCCTGTCCTAAATGGTTTTGCCAAGGACACTGCTGCCCAAAATGGCATAAGGGATTGTTTTAAGAATGGCTGGTATGCAATAAAAAAGGGTGACTCAATAAGCTTTGAGGTGGAGGGACAGGGAGTTTCTGTACAATACAGGCGGTCAGTTTTAAAGCCTGCACCCATAGCGAGGGTTACTGTAGATGGAGATTATGAACACAGTGTCGATTTGGATGCAAACTTTGATGAGGACTGGGGCGATAAGCTGGAGCTTCAGACTATAACAGAACATACAGCGTATGGCAGACACAAGGTTCAAATCGAGATAACTGAGTCAAATGATTGTCAGGTACCATTTTATATAGCTTCAATTATAGAGGCAAGGAGTTAATTATGTTTCGAGATGATTTTGTATGGGGCGTTGCAAGCAGCGCATATCAGATAGAAGGAACAGACCCCCAGGATGGCAGGGGAGAGATGATATGGGATGACTTTTTAGCAGAAGGTCATGGCTATGAAAATCAGACAGGCGAGGTTGCCTGTGACCACATGCACAGGTATAAGGATGACTACAGCCTGATGAAAAATATAGGAATCAAGGCATATAGATTTTCCTTAAACTGGTCAAGAATCCTGCCAGAGGGAACTGGAAAAGTAAACACCAAGGCTATAGAGATGTACAGGGATATGATATGCACCATGAAACAGAATGGCATAAAGCCATATATCACCCTGTTTCATTGGGAGTTTCCCAAGGCACTCTACCATAAGGGCGGCTGGATGAACCCGGACGTGGTGGACTGGTTTGGAGAGTATGCAAGGGTCGTAGCAGAAAATTTTTCAGATATATGCGAGGATTTTATCACCTTTAACGAGCCTCAGTGCGTAGTACTGCTTGGTCATATGACTGGTGAGCATGCACCGGGAAATCATGTGTCAATTAAGGACTCATTTCTGATTGCCCACAATTTACTTAAGGCGCATGGGCAGGCTGTCATAAATCTGAGAAAATATGCAAAGCAGAAGATAAGAATAGGTTACGCTCCTACAGGTGGAGTGGCATACCCATACACAGATTCCAAAGAGGATATAGAGGCAGCCAAGAGGGTCTACTTTGGATTTGAAAACCCAATTGAGCGCTGGGCATGGAACGTGTCATGGTTTTCTGATCCGGTATTTTTAGGACACTATCCAGAGGAGGGGCTTAAAAAGTATGCGGCATATCTACCTGAAATCACTGAGGAGGATATGGAACTGATACACCAGCCTTTGGACTTTATGGGACAGAATATCTACAATGGCTACTACATAAGGGCTGGGGAAAATGGCAAGCCTGAATATGTGGAGAGAGAGCCGGGCAGTCCTGTTACAGCAGTTGACTGGCCTGTCACACCAAGGGCATTTTATTATGGCATAAAATTTCTGACAGAGAGATACCCACTGCCACTTTTCATAACAGAAAATGGAATGGGATGTCACGACAATATTGCACCAGATGGCAGGGTTCATGATTATGACAGAATCACTTTCCTGGATGAGTACATTGGCGAGATGGAGCATGCCATTGATGAAGGGGCAGATGTAAGAGGATATTTTGTCTGGACATTTCTCGATAATCTGGAATGGGAAAAGGGCTACAGAGAAAGATTTGGAATAGTATATGTAGATTACCATAACCAGAGACGAATAGTAAAGGATTCTGCCTACTGGTACAGTGATGTCATAAAGACAAATGGCAGGTCGCTTTCAAGGAACCAGATAAGCAGGGAGATAGTATTTCTGGAGCCTGTATGTACCCATAATATCTGGGGAGGCACCAGAATACGAGACCAGTTCGGCTACAATGTGGCTGGAGATGATATAGGTGAGTGTTGGGGTATCTCAGCCCATCCAAATGGGGATGGCAGGACAAAGTACGGCAGATATGAGGGCTGGAACCTGTCAAAGCTCTGGAATAAGCATCCGGAAGTTTTCGGAAATCCAGATACAGACAGATTTCCTCTTCTGGTAAAAATAATTGATGCAAAGAGCGATTTGAGTATACAGGTACACCCTGATGATGCTTATGCCAGGGAACATGAACACGGTTCATTAGGCAAGACGGAGTGTTGGTATGTACTTGATTGTCCAGAAAACGCATCTCTCGTGGTAGGACACAATGCAAAGACCAGGGATGAGCTTAAGGAGGATATAAAAGAGGGAAAATGGTCTGAACTAATCAGGGAAATCCCTGTGAAAAAGGGCGATTTTATCCAGATTGACCCGGGAACAGTCCATGCAATTAAGGGGGGCTTATTGATTCTTGAGATCCAGCAGAATAGTGATATAACCTACAGGGTTTATGATTATGACAGGCTGTCAAACGGTAAACCGAGAGAGCTTCACATCAGGCAGAGCATTGATGTAATCACTGTTCCGGCAAAATCAGCAGAAAATTGCATTTTCCATACAACTAATCAGATAAAGAATGAGATAGTGCCGCTCTACAGCTGTGATTTTTATCGGGTATTTCATCTGAAGCTTGAGGGTAAGGTGGAGTTTGAGCAGGAATATCCATTCCTCAATGTGACTGTTACAGATGGAAGTGGAATAATAAATGGACAGCCTATTAAGAAGGGGGATAATTTTATTATTCCTAATCAGTTTGGAAAGGTTGAGATTGTGGGGGAGCTGGAAGCGGTGCTCTCCACAATATAGAGTATTAGTATCATCATTTTTTTGGGGGCTTCCCACTTTTGGGGTTGTGAAACCTACTGGCATACAGTGTATTTTGCAGAAAAAATATGAAGTCAGCACCGAGACTTAATCGAGGATAGGGTGTACAAATTTGTATGGTTTTATCCGTTGCGGGGATTATGGAACCTCGGTGCAGTTCATATTTTGTTCTGTAAAACAACTGTATGCCATTCGGTTACTTTAGGTTATGAGGTGGGAAGCTTGAAATTCATTAAGATATGTGAGATAAAGTATAAAAATAAATTTCATAAGATATGTTAGAGTAAGTATAGAATAAGGAGATTGTGGAGGAAGAGAAAATGGAGAAAGACTGGAATAAGGAATATGAAATCTGGCTTGAAAAGGCTGTCGGAGACCCTGATTTGGTGGCAGAGCTTTCTGGCATGGCAGATGATGATGCTAAAAAAGAGGATGCCTTCTACAGAAATCTGGCTTTTGGTACAGGGGGACTCAGGGGCGTGATTGGTGCAGGGACAAACAGGATGAACATATATACTGTTGCCAAGGCTTCTCAGGGGCTTGCTGATTATCTAAGTAAAAACTATGATAAGCCTTCTGTTGTGATTGGATATGACAGCAGGATTAAGTCGGACAGCTTTGCCAGGGTTGCGGCTGAGGTTTTTGCTGCTAACAATATTGCGGTTAATATCTGGCCTGAGCTTCTTCCAGTGCCTACTGTGTCCTTTGCTGTCAGGTATTTACATGCCAGTGCCGGTGTCATGATTACCGCCTCACATAACCCTTCAAAGTACAATGGCTACAAGGTATATGGCAGTGATGGCTGTCAGATTACAACTGAGGCTGCTGCGGAGATTCTTGAGAAAATTGAGAAAGTAGATATTTTTGAGGGTGTCTCAAGGTGTGGCTTTGATGATGGAGTGAAGGCTTCTAAGATTAAATATATAGAAGACAGGGTGCTTGACGCTTTTATAAATGAGGTGAAAGCACAGTCTGTCTTAAAGGGTGAGGAGGTTGACAGGAATGTTGCCATAGTTTATTCGCCCCTGAATGGTACAGGTTTAAAGCCTGTTACAAGAGCCTTAAAGGAGACTGGCTTTGGCAATATCACTATCGTAAAGGAGCAGGAGCAGCCAGACGGAAATTTCCCGACCTGCCCATATCCTAATCCTGAGATAAGGGAAGCTATGGCTCTTGGAATTGAATATGCAAAGAAAACCAATGCGGATTTGCTCCTTGCCACAGACCCTGACTGCGACAGAGTTGGAATCGCAGTAAAGGATGAAAAGGGAGACTATGTACTGCTGTCAGGCAACCAGACTGGCTGCCTGCTCCTTAACTTTATCTGTGAGCGCAGGATAGCCCAGGGCACTATGCCGGCAGAGCCTGTAATGGTTAAAACTATTGTGACAACTGATTTGGGACAGCAGATTGCAGACAGCTACGGAGTAAAGACCATAAATGTCCTCACAGGCTTTAAGTTTATCGGCGAGCAGATTGGATTTATGGAGAAGCAGGGCAGGGAGAAGGACTATATCTTTGGGTTTGAAGAAAGCTATGGTTATCTGAGTGGTTCATATGTGAGAGATAAGGATGCGGTAGATGGAGCATTTCTTATCTGTGAGATGTTTGCCTATTATAAGACTAAGGGTATATCTCTTCTGGATAAGCTTAATGAGCTGTACAGCAGATACGGCTATTGTCTGAACACTCTTCATTCTTATGAGTTTGAAGGAGCACAGGGCTCCGAAAAAATGCAGGCTATAATGAAAGACTTTAGAAGCCAGAAACGGGAGCTTTGCGGCTTAAAGATTGAAAAGTGTCTGGATTATTCAGAGGGAATAGATGGTCTGCCAAAGTCGGATGTGTTAAAATTTTACCTGGAGGGGAACTGTTCGCTGGTTGTGAGACCGTCGGGAACAGAGCCTAAGCTTAAGATTTATATATCAATCAGTGCGGAGTCTGAGGATGAGGCAAAGAGGATTGAAAAGGGGATTTGTGAGGGGCTTCCTTTTTAAAGTTTTTTGACGTTCATTTTTATAGGTGGTGGAAACTTCCCACTTGGAGGTTGTGTTAATCTACTGGCATACAGTGTGTTTTGCAGAAAAAATATGAAGTCAGCACCGAGACTTAATCGAGGGTAGGGTGTACAAATTTGTATGGTTTTATCCGTTGCGGGGATTATGGAACCTCGGTGCAGTTCATATTTTGTTCTGCTGCCATGCATCCAGAGAAGCTGCCAGTGGCAGGTTCGATTGGTAAAACAACTGTATGCCATTCGATTATCGGAGGGTTTCGAGTGGGAAGTTTGTCGTAGGTATGTAAATGAATGTAATACATCTTCAAAACATATAGGGTGGGAAGCCTCGCAAATTTAGGAGGGGTATATAGGACACAAAAGTACTGTATATAATAGAGATACAATAAAGTGTATAATAAAGGTGCAATGAAACTCTATTACAGATGTGAAATACAAGGAGATTTGGCGATGAGAAACAACGACTATAGTAAATATTCAGGAAAATATGACAGATACTCAGGTATCGAGCAGCAGACAGACAACAAATTTCTGAACCTCTACCATATAAATGCCTTGACGAAATCTAAGAAGCCTTTTGACTATTTTATGGCATCCAGAAATCCTATTGAAGATATCAAGCCGGTTTCTCACAAGAACAGACCAGAAGGGATGGCTGTTTTTGCTCTTGTGAAGAATGAAAGCCAGTCGGAAAGGGTGGTTTTGATAAGGCAGTACAGATACCCTCTGGATGCTTATTTGTATGAATTGCCGGCAGGGCTTATTGAGGAGGGGGAGTCTCCAGAAGAGGCTGCTATCAGGGAGATGAAGGAGGAGACTGGTCTGACTTTAAATGTAACTCAGGATTTGGACTTTGATATTCTGGCTAAAAATCCTTTTTATCTGGCTCAGGGGCTGACGGATGAGAGCGGTGTGATTATATGTGGAACTGCAGCTGGTGATGTCACATATGACGAGCAGGAGGACAGCGAGGATATTAAAGTCTGCTTTGTCACAAAGGATGAGGCCAGGTCTTTGCTTCAGACAGAGCCTTTCAGTATGAGAGCAGGACTTATGCTGTGGCATTGGATATCGAAATAGTACTTGCATTTTCATTTGGGACTCGTTATTATTTTTAATATATAATAACATTTTGATAAGGAGTTCTTATGAGTGGATTTTTTGGTGTAGCAGCAAAGGAAGACTGCGTATTTGATTTATTTTTTGGAGTAGATTATCACTCTCATCTTGGAACCAGACGAGGTGGAATGGTTGTATATGGTGACGAGGACGGGTACAACAGGGCAATTCATAACATATCTAATGCGCCATTCAGAACCAAATTTGACAAGGACGTACAGGAAATGCACGGACGCATAGGCATCGGATGTATCTCAGACTATGAGCCACAGCCGCTTTTGTTCCGTTCGCATCATGGTTCGTTTGCACTTACAACAGTTAGTAAAATCAATAATATTGATGAGCTTGTGAATGATTTATTTACAAATGGATTTTCCCAGTTTGGAGAGATGAGCAGTGGTGAAATCAATGCGACAGAGCTTGTGGCTGCCCTTATCAATCAGAAGGAAAATTTGATAGAAGGAATACAGTATGCTCTCGACTCGGTTGATGGCTCATTGTCGCTTCTTCTTTTGACACCAGCAGGAATCTATTGTGCCAGAGATAAATACGGCAGGACACCAATCCAGATTGGAAAGAAGCATGACGCTTTTTGTGCTGCTTTTGAGAGCTTTTCTTATAAGAACCTTGGATATAAGGACTACAAGGAGCTGGGACCAGGAGAAATCTGCGTAATAACAGATTCAAACTGTGTGACACTGGTTAATCCAAATTCAGATATGAAGATTTGTACCTTTCTCTGGGTATATTATGGCTATCCATCAAGCTCATACGAGGGAATCAGCGTGGAGAAGATGCGCTATAACTGTGGAGCTGCCATGGCAAAGAGGGATAATGTAAAGCCAGATATTGTAGCGGGAGTGCCAGACTCTGGAACTGCCCATGCAGTTGGATATTCAAACGAGTCCGGGGTTCCATTCTCAAGACCATTTATCAAATATACACCAACCTGGCCTAGATCCTTTATGCCAACCATGCAGTCACAGCGTAACCTCATTGCCAAGATGAAGCTTATTGCTGTAGAGGATTTAATCAAGGACAAGAGCCTGCTTCTTATAGACGATTCTATTGTCAGGGGCACACAGCTTCGTGAGACAACAGAATTTTTGTACGAGAGTGGTGCTAAGGAAGTACATATCAGACCAGCCTGCCCACCACTCTTATATGGCTGTAAGTACTTAAACTTTTCCCGTTCTAATTCAGAGATGGATTTGATTACAAGAAGGGTGATAGCAAGGCTTGAAAACGGCAATGTGACAGATGAGGTGCTTAAAGAGTACGCAAATCCTGACTCGCCAAAATATGAGCAGATGGTGGAGGAAATCAGAAAAGAGCTTCACTTTACAACACTCAGATTTAACCGTCTGGATGACATGCTTGACGCTGTTGGGATTGACCATTGCAAGCTCTGTACATATTGCTGGGATGGCAAGGAATAAATTTATAAATCATTATATATAAAATCCCCCGGGGAGATTTGAGAGAATCGCTTCGGGGGACTTTTTATACCCAAGTATGCAAGAGAAGCTGCCAGTGGCAGGTTATCTGTATGCCAAAGTATGCAAGAAAAGCTATCGGGGTTTCTGTACTGTCTATTTACACATCATGTAATTTAAAAATACCTCAAAAAATTTATGTAAAAATATTGACAAAATATAAGTCTTGTGTAAAATATGATTTAATTAAGAAATTTTAACTAAAATAAATTAGATATTTGAGAGGGAAAATTATGTTTGAAGAAGTAAAAGCAATTATCGTAGACACATTAAACTGTGAGGAAGACAAGGTGACACTTGAAGCAAATATTTTTGATGATCTTGGTGCAGACTCACTGGATGCCATGGAGTTAAACCTTGCGCTTGAGGAAAAGCTTGGCAAGACAATAAGCGATGAACAGATGGCTGAAATAAAAACAGTTGGAGACATTGTAAAGATTCTGGAGCAGGATAACTAAGCTGTAAGAGAGGAATGTTCTTATGGAGATGAATGAGATTTATGAGCTCATGAATAAATTTGACGCATCAGAAAGCTCATATTTAAAGCTCAGCAAGGATGATGTAAGCCTTGTCCTGAAAAAAGCGGATATGGCTGGCTGTAAAGTGAAATTAAAAAACAGGCAGAAAGAGGCAGTCGCTGATAGTGCTTATACAGACTACAGAGAGAATGAAGCCAGTGCTGATACTGGTGTATTCGCTACAGATGTACAGGAGACTGTCAGGGAGGAGGATTACATCAAGGCACCATTGGTTGGTGTATTTTACTCAGCTCCTTCACCAGAAGAGCCTGCGTATGTATCTGTAGGAGATTATGTGAACAAGGGCGATGTGGTCTGTCTGATAGAAGCAATGAAAATGATGAATGAGGTTGTAGCTCATAAATCAGGAGTAATTAAGTCTGTGTTAGTAGAAAATGAGGATATGGTGGAGTATGATACACCACTTTTCGTGATTCAGGAGTAGAAAGTGTTTCGGAGAATTTTAATCGCAAACAGGGGCGAAATAGCAGTAAGAATTATTCGTACCTGCATAGAAATGAATATTGATACGGTTGCTGTGTATTCTACAGCGGATAAGGACTCACTTCACGTCAAGCTCGCAACCAGGGCTGTGTGTATAGGCCCGGCAAAAGCCAGCCAAAGCTATCTGAACATGAACAGCATATTGACAGCTGCACTTGATAATCACTGTGATGCAATCCATCCGGGATTTGGCTTTTTGTCAGAGAACAGCGATTTTGCCAGACTGTGCGAGGAAAACAATATCAAGTTCATAGGCCCCAGGGCAGATGTGATTGATGCCATGGGAAATAAAGCGATGGCTAAGACCATGATGAAAAAAGGCAATGTGCCAGTTGTGCCAGGGTCGGATGGGGCCCTTAGAGATTATGATGAGGCTAAAGAGATAGCAGACAAAATTGGCTATCCGGTTCTCCTTAAGGCATCGGCTGGTGGCGGCGGCAGAGGAATGAGGAGAGCCTATTCTGTGGACGAACTGAAAAAAGCCTATGATGAGGCAAAGGCAGAAGCCAGAGCCTGTTTTGGAAATGATGAGATGTACATAGAAAAGCTCATAGTCAATCCAAGACACATAGAGTTTCAGATTTTAGCTGATGAGATGGGCAATGTGGTACATCTTGGAGAGAGGGACTGCTCAATCCAGAGAAAAAATCAAAAGCTCATAGAGGAAAGCCCATGTATGCTCCTGTCAGATGAACTGAGAGATAAAATGGGAGCTGCCGCAGTGAATGCGGCAAAGGCTTCGGGCTATACCAATGCAGGAACTGTTGAGTTTGTGCTGGATGGAGACAATAATTTTTATTTTATCGAGATGAATACCAGAATACAGGTTGAGCATGGTGTCACAGAAATGGTCACTGGAATTGACCTGATTAAGGAACAGATAAGGATTGCCTTCCATGAACCCCTTGGCTTTGCCCAGAAGGATATAAGGTTTAGTGGTCATGCTATGGAGTGCAGAATCAATGCAGAGGACCCGACTAAGGGCTTTATGCCAAACTCAGGCAGAATTACATTTTTGAACCTGCCGGGAGGTCAGGGAGTGCGTGTGGATACCATGCTTTATAACGGCTATGAGACCAGTCCATTTTATGATTCCATGATGGCAAAGATTATAGTCCATGCCCCTACAAGGCTTGAGATGATAAGGAAAATGAGACGGGCACTTATGGAGCTGTCCACAGAGGGCATTACCACTACCAGTGATTTTGAGTATCTGGTGCTTTTTCATCCCGATTTCGTCAAAGGCAGGTATAATGTGGGCTTTATAGAAGAACATATGGATGAAATCCTGACATGGGATGCTTTTGGAGAGGGCAATGAATAAGGTAATAGAAAGAAGAAGAGGAAAATTTGAACGCTTTGGAAGGCTGAGGAAGAGCACTGCCTGCATAAGCTGCAACGAGTGTGGACAGGAGTTTAGCAGGGAGCAGATAAAGGAAGCTCTGTATGTCTGCCCTGGCTGTGGGCACCACTATGCCATGCCGCCGGAGAAAAGAATCATGACACTGATGGATGAAAATTCATTTAAGGTATTTAATTTTGAATTTCCTGAAATCGATCCTCTGGACTTTGAGGGATATGTGGAGAAGAAAGAAGAGCTAAGGGAAAGGCTTCACACAAGGGAAGCTGTGCTTGGCGGAGTTGGAACAATTGATGGCAGAAAAGCCGTTGTGGTTGTGATGAACAGCAGGTTTATGATGGGCAGCATGGGAGTCGAGGTCGGGGAGACTGTGACCAGGGCAATAGAACATGCATACCGTTTCAGGCTTCCACTGATTATCTTCTGTGCAAGTGGCGGAGCCAGAATGCAGGAGGGAATTGTAGCCCTTATGCAGATGGCAAAGACCTCAGCAGCACTGGAGCGGTATAAGAAAAAGGGCGGTCTCTATATCGTCTGCTTTACCCATCCCACTACTGGCGGAGTGAGTGCAAGCTTTGCGGGACTTGGGGATATTAATCTGGCAGAGCCCAATGCTCTTGTGGGCTTTGCAGGACCAAAGGTTATAGAACAGACCATAGGCCAGAAGCTTCCAGAAGGCTTTCAAAGGGCAGAATATCTGGAAAAACATGGTTTTGTGGATAAGGTTGTAAGCAGGGATAAGATGCGGGAAACCATAAGCCAGATACTTATGCTGCATGATATTCCAAGAATCAAAGGGTAGAAAAATGTATTCAGCAATGGAAAAGGTGATGCTGGCAAGAGATGCCAGCCGGCCAAAAATAACAGACTATATCGATAATCTTTTTACGGATTTTTTTGAACAGAAGGGGGATATGCTTGGAAAAGAGGATGGCAGTATCTATGGAGGTATCGCTCTTTTCCACGGCAGACCTGTCACTGTACTGGGACACAGAAAGGGGAAAAACCTTGAGGAGAACCTGGCATGTAACTTTGGCATGCCGGGGCCGGAGGGCTATAGAAAAGCCCTGAGGATGATGGAACAGGCAGAGAGATTTAACCGCCCTGTCATTACATTTATAGATACACCGGGAGCATATCCAGGAGTGGAAGCAGAGGAGTCTGGCCAGAGCCAGGCAATTGCAGATAATCTTGCCAGAATGAGCAGCCTGACGGTTCCTGTCATATCCATAGTTACAGGGGAGGGCAGCAGTGGAGGCGCACTGGCAATAGGGGTGGCAAACCGGGTATTTATGCTTGAAAATGCAATCTATTCAATCCTGTCGCCGGAGGGTTTTGCCACAATACTCTGGAAGGATTCAACAAGGAAGGCAGAGGCGAGCGAGATAATGAAACTTACTGCCCAGGACTTAAAAGAGCTTGGTGTGATTGATGGAATAGTAGAAGAGGCAGACTTGTATGCAAATCTGGATAAGCTTCTGGTCAGTGAATTAAAGGCATTGGAAAATAAAAGCGGAACAGAACTGGAGCGCATGAGATATAAGAAATTCAGAAAGATTGACGAGAGGTTTCTGACGCTTGGAGGAAATAGATAAATGAAGGGATTACACATTATTGCGACAGGTCATTATGCGCCGGACAGGATAGTGACAAATGATGATTTGAGCAAAATTGTTGATACCACGGATGAATGGATTACTACAAGAACCGGGATGAAAAAAAGGCATTTTTGCAGTGAGAATGACAGTAATGTGACGCTTGCTGCAGCGGCGGCAATCCGGGCAATCGCAAAAACAGATATTGATGTAAACGAAATAGGAGCAGTGGTGGCTGCCACATTTTCGGGGGATTATCTGGTACCATCTGCGGCATGTCTCCTGCAAAAAGAGCTGGAGCTGTCAGATGACATAATATGCTTTGACTTAAATGCGGCATGCTCAGGCTTTGTATTTGGTCTTGAGACCATGAGAGGACTTCTCATGCAGAGCGAGAAAAAATACGGGCTTCTGGTTGGAAGCGAGTGTATATCAAGGCACTTAGATATGACTGACCGAAGTTCGTGCATACTATTTGGAGATGGGGCAGGGGCTGCCCTGGTGGAGCTTGACGACAGCAGGACATACACCAGTCTGTTTGGCTGTCATGGCGATTTGGATGTAATAAACTGCACCAACAAGGTGGGGGAGCAAAGCCTCGTTCATATGGAGGGGCAGGCAACCTACAAGTTTGCAGTGACCACAGTGCCCAAGCTCATTGAAAGAGTGGTAAAAAAGGCAGGACTTACCCTGGAAGATATAGATGTGTTCATATGTCATCAGGCAAATGCAAGAATTGTGGATGCAGTGGCAAGACACTTAAAGCAGCCCAAAGAAAAGTTTTTTATGAATCTCCAGGAATATGCCAATACTTCAGCCGCAAGTCTTGCAATAGCACTAAGTGATGCCATTGACAGTGGCTTTTGCAAAAGAGGACAAAAGCTTCTTTTAGCTGGTTTTGGAGCAGGAAAAACATGGGGAGCAGTCGTGATAGATTTATAGGAGGTCGACATGAATTTACAGGAACTTTTACATATAAAATACCCGATTATACAGGGAGGAATGGCAAATATAGCTACAGGCGAGTTTGCAGCAGCAGTATCAAATGCAGGCGCATTAGGCCTGATTGCTTCAGGAGGAATGAACCACGAAGAGCTCAAGGCAGAAATCGATAAGTGCAGGGCTCTGACAGATAAACCATTTGGGGTGAATCTTATGCTTATGAATCCGGATGTGGATGCCATAGCAGAGCTTTTGCATGATGAAAAAATCAGAGTAATCACAACAGGAGCTGGAAATTCGGGAAAATATATGGCTATGTGGAAGGAAAATGGAAGCATTGTCATACCGGTGGTGGCAAGTGTCCTTCTCGCCAGAAAAATGGTGGAGGCAGGTGCAGATGCCATCATAGCAGAGGGCGGTGAAAGCGGCGGTCATGTAGGCGATATGACCACTATGACGCTGCTTCCCCAGATGGTAGATGCAGTAGATGTACCAGTAATAGCGGCAGGAGGAATCGCAGATGGCAGGCAGATGGCAGCAGCCTATGCCCTTGGAGCCTGTGGTGTGCAGATAGGCACATGCCTTCTGGTAAGCGAGGAGTGCCCAATCCATATCAATTACAAGCAGGCTCTTATAGCAGCAAAGGACAATGCCACAACAGTGACAGGCCGTTCCCAGGGGGCACCCGTAAGAATCCTTAAAAACCGTATGGCACGCCAGTATCTTAGACTTGAAAAAGAGGGGGCTGACAAGATGGAACTTGAAAAAATTACACTGGGCGGTTTAAGAAGAGCGGTGATTGATGGAGATATGACGACAGGCTCTGTTATGGCAGGACAGGTATGTGGGCAGCTTAAGGAAATCAGACCAGTTGCAGATATTTTGTCAGACCTGTATGAGGGCGCAAAGCGCTGCCTCTCAGAGATGGGGAGGAAAGAGATATGAAATTAGGATTTGTATATGCAGGACAGGGAAGCCAGCATGTGGGAATGGGTAAAGACTTTTATGACAGTTACAGCGAGTTTGCAGAGACAATGGACAGGGCAGCCCAATACGTCAGTGATGTTACAGAGTTTGATGTAAAAGACCTGTGTTTCAATGGCCCACTTGAAAAGCTTAGCCAGACAAGATATACCCAGCCATGTATGGTGAGCTTTGCGGTTGGGGTTACAAAGCTTTTAAAAAAAGCAGGAATGGCACCGAAGTATGTATGCGGTTTAAGTCTTGGCGAATACTCAGCCTTGTATGCAGCAGATGTCCTTGATGAAGGGGAGCTTATAAATCTGGCTGCTTATCGGGGAAAAGTCATGGAGGAAGCGGTCACTGGCAGAGAAGTGAAGATGGCAGCAGTCCTTATGATGGACAGGGAAGTGATTAGAGAGTGCTGTGAAAAGGCAGTAGAAAGAGTAAAGGGTGCAGAAAAATATGTTGCAGAGATTGCCAATTACAACTGCAAGGGACAGATTGTCATATCTGGGGATGCCTGTGCTGTGGATGAGGCAATAACCCTGCTCAAAGAGGCAGGAGCCAGAAAGATAGTGCCGCTTGCAGTCAGCGGGCCATTTCATACCTCGCTGATGAAGCCTGCGGGAGACAAATTAAGGGAGAGATTTAAAAGCATAGAATTTAAAAGTCCCACAGCCTGTCTTATCCATAATGTCACAGGAAAACCAATGAAAAATGGGGAGAGCCTGCCAATGCTTCTCGAGAAACAGGTGCAGAGCAGTGTTCTTATGGAGGACAGCATCAGATATATGGCAGATGAAGGCGTGGATACCATCATTGAGATTGGGCCGGGAAACACAATCAGCAGGTTTGTGAAGAAAACCGCTCCGGACATTACAGTGATGAGCATTGATACAGTAGAGGATTATAAGAAGGTTGTGGAAACTCTTGGAGGAAAATATGTCAAATAGAGTAGCTTTGGTAACTGGTGGAAGCCGGGGGATAGGAAGAGTAATCTGTATAGAGCTGGCTAAAAAAGGCTATGATGTGGTAACCTGTTTCAGCCACGGAAGGGATGCAGCCCAGGAAACTGTAACCCTATGCAGGGAATATGGTGTAAGGGCAGAGGCATATAGCTGTGATGTGGCAGATGAGGCAGATGTCATAGGGCTTTTTGCCACTATAAAGGAAGAGCTTGGCGGAGTGGATGTACTTGTAAACAACGCAGGAATCACAAGGGATGGTCTGATTCTTAAAATGAGTCAGACGGATTTTTCTGATGTTATCTCCACAAATCTGACAGGAACATTTCTGTGCTGCAGGGAGGCGTCAAAGCAGATGCTCAGGAAAAAAAGTGGACGAATCATAAATATCAGCAGTGTGGTGGGGCTGAGAGGAAATGCAGGCCAGGTCAATTACGCATCCAGTAAGGCGGGAGTCATTGGACTTGCCAAATCACTTGCAAAAGAACTTGGAGGAAAGGGAATCACTGTGAATGCCATAGCGCCGGGCTTTATCCAGACAGATATGACAGCAGACCTGTCTGATGATATGAAAAAGTACTGGGAGACGCAGATTCCAAGGAAACGTGCCGGCAGGCCGGAGGATGTAGCAAATGCTGTATGCTTTCTGGCGGCAGAGGAGAGCGATTATATAACAGGTCAGGTCATTGCTGTGGATGGCGGCATGAGCATGTAGGACATTTGCAGATGTAAGCAGGAAAGGTGTGCATGATGAAAAGAAGAGTTGTAATAACTGGAATGGGAACAGTCAATCCCCTTGGCAACAGCGTAGCAGACTCATGGAAAAGGGTGAGGGCAAATGAATGTGGAATAAGTGAGATAAGATCCTTTGACACAAGCAATTTCCCTGTAAAGCTGGCAGGAGAGGTAAAGGACTTTAATCCGGATGAAATAATAGGCAAAAAGGAAGCCAGAAGAATGGCGAGATTTACCCAGCTTGCAGTGGCTGCCGCTGATGAGGCGGTCAGGGACAGCGGCATGGATTTTAAGGCTGAGGACACAGACCGCTGTGGCGTTATAGTGTCAAGTGGAATAGGTGGTCTATCCACCATTGAGGAGGAGCATAGAAAGGGAATGGAAAAGGGATTTTCCAAGGTGTCTCCATTTTTTATTCCTATGGCTATTTCAAATATGTCAGCAGGACAGATTGCAATCAGATATGGGCTGCACGCCATGTGCTCATGTGTTGTCACAGCCTGCGCTGGCGGCAATAATGCAATAGGGGATGCCTTCCGTCAGGTGAGGGATGGCTATTCAGATGTCATGGTCTGTGGTGGAAGTGAGAGCTGTATCACAGCCCTTGGTGTAGGCGGCTTTGCATCCCTCAAGGCACTTAACACAACAGATGATGTGACCAGGGCTTCTATACCATTTGATAAGGAGCGGAACGGATTTGTCATAGCAGAGGGTGCTGGAATACTTATTATAGAAGAGTTGGAGCATGCCCTAAAACGAGGGGCAAAGATATATGCAGAGCTCTGTGGATATGGGGCAAACTGCGATGCCTACCATATCACAGCACCGGACCCGGAGGGGAATGGTGGGGCAAAGTGTATGAGCCTTGCTCTTTCTGATGCAGATATGAAGCCAGAGGATATAGACTATATCAACGCCCATGGCACATCCACACATATGAATGATGCCTGTGAGACAAAGGCAGTCAAAAAGGCTTTTGGCGATTGGGCAGATAAGCTTATGGTAAGCTCTACAAAATCAATGACAGGGCATATGCTGGGAGGAGCAGGGGCTGTAGAGGCTGTATTTACCACACTTGCGGTAAAGGAGAACTTTGTGCCTGCAACCATAAATTACAGGGTGCCTGATGAGGAATGTGACCTGGATGTGGTGCCAAATGAGGGCAGAAAGGCAGTCGTCAGGGCTGCTGTGTCGAACACACTTGGCTTTGGAGGACACAATGCAAGCATCGTCATAAGAAAATACGAAAAATAATGCAAGGAGTATATGGACATGGAGCTTAATTCAAACCAGATTGAGGAGATTCTTCCACACCGCTATCCTTTTTTGATGATAGACCGCATAACAGAATGTGAGCCGGGAAAGTACGCAAAGGGGATAAAATGCGTCAGTGCAAACGAAATGCAGTTTATGGGACATTTTCCCAACCAGCATGTCATGCCGGGGGTGCTTTTAATAGAAGCACTGGCTCAGACAGGTGCTGTGGCGATTCTGACGATGGAGGAAAACAAGGGGAAAATTGCGTTTTTTGGCGGTATTAAAAATGCGAGGTTCAAAAAACAGGTAGTACCTGGTGACAGGGTAGAATTATCCTGTGAGCTAGTGACTATGAAAGGCCCCCTGGGAATAGGCAGGGCGGTGGCAACTGTAGATGGCAAGGTAGCTGTGACTGCAGAACTTTCCTTTGCAATAGGCACATAGACTGTGATATAGTAAAGAAAAATTCTTAGGTGATGGTGAACTATGTTTGTAAAGAAATTTTCAGATGTGTATATGAAATTTAAAATGCATTTTTATCAGGAAGTGTTTAACCAAATCAGTACAAGAGAGACCTCTTTGTCGGTGGTGGAAGTCTTCTGTGTGGAGATTATCCATGCTCTTGGCAGCCCATCTGTAAATGAATTTGCAAACTTTATCCATGTTTCATCCCCCAATGCGGCATATAAGGTAAACAGCCTGATACAGAAGGGCTATATACAGAAGGTGCAGTCGGAAACAGATAAGAGAGAATTTCATCTTGAGGTGACTGATAAGTACTATAAGTATTTTAATCTGAGTCAGGATTATATTGATGAGATAATCCACCGAATGGAAAACAGGTTTTCAGATGAAGAACTCAGGGTGTTTGACAGAATACTTGATGTAACACTAAATGAGCTTATGCCAGAGGTGGATATTCCGACAGCAGAAACAGATGAGTAAAGGGGAGAATCATGAAAAAAGGTATAATATTTGATATGGACGGTACACTCTGGGATTCAGCAGCAAATGTGGCTGAGTCATGGAATGTGGCTATTACAAAATTTAATGAGAGCTGCAGGGCTGATGGCAGAGCTGTACTTGATAAAAAAATCACAGAAGATGATATGTACAGGGTAATGGGAAAGACCATGGATGTCATTGCAGAGCTTCTTTTCCCTGAAGTGACTGGAGAGGACAGGGCAAAGCTTCTTGAAATGTGCTGCACAGTTGAAAACGATTATCTCAGGGAGCATGGTGGAAAACTCTATCCTGGAATCAGGGAGACAGTTGAAAAGCTTAAGGAAAACTATCATGTATACATTGTCAGCAACTGCCAGGCTGGATATATAGAGGCATTTTTGGATTACTATGGATTCAATGACTTGTTTGAGGACATTGAGTGCTTTGGCAATAATAACTGTGTGAAGGCTGACAACATCGCACTTGTGGTTAAGAGAAACCAGCTGGATGAGGCTGTATATGTCGGAGACATTCAGGGTGACTATGATTCCAGCATGAAGGCGCAAGTTAAGTTTATCCATGCGGCATATGGATTTGGAACCATTGATGCAAAGGTGCCAGAGATTAGAACTTTTGCAGAGCTTACCCAGGTTGTGGCTCAAGTGCTTTAATATATCATGTTCATTTGCACATGATAGGTGATTAAATATAATTTTGTTACGCTTATTATATCACGCTAATTAATAAATAAAATAAGGAAAAATAATATATGAAATTCCCTGCCTGTCTTGCACATACCCCCTTGTCGAGATTATAATTACTGAGGTGTTTAAATTGTATACACAGGCTATACAGTTACAAAAAGAAAAAGGAAGGGAATAATCATGGTAGAAAAATTATTCAAACTCAAAGAAAACAACACTACAGTGAAAACTGAAGTTATTGCCGGAATTACAACATTCATGACAATGGCTTATATTCTCGCTGTAAACCCATCAATTCTTTCAGCATCAGGAATGGATTCACAGGCTGTCCTTATGGCAACAGCACTTGCAGCATTCATCGGAACAATGTGTATGGCATTGCTTGCAAATTATCCATTCGCTCTTGCACCAGGACTTGGACTTAACGCATATTTTGCTTACACAGTATGTGGAGCAATGGGTTACTCATGGCAGTTCGCATTACTTGCAGTATTTGTAGAAGGACTTGTATTTATCGTTCTTTCACTTACAAATGTTCGTGAGGCAATCTTTAACGCTATCCCAATGACACTTAAAAAGGGTGTTTCAGTAGGTATCGGACTTTTCGTAGCATTTATCGGATTACAGGGTGGATACCTTGTTGTAAACAGTGACTCAACTCTTGTAACAGTTGTATCATATGCTGACCCTGAGACATTCCATACAATCGGAATCAGTGCAATCCTTTGTGTAATCGGACTCTTAGCAACAGCAATCCTTTACACAAAGAAAGTTAAGGGTTCTATCCTTATCGGAATCCTTATCACATGGGTACTTGGTATTATCTGCCAGCTCACAGGCGTATATGTAATTGATGCAGAGGCTGGTTTCTATTCACTTATCCCATCATGGTCTTCATTTAATCTTGGAGCAATTGGAGAGACATTTGGACAGTGCTTTAATACAAAGGCAATCGGAAGTGTCAAGATTGTAGACTTTATCGTAATCATGTGTTCATTCTTGTTCGTAGATATGTTTGATACACTTGGAACACTTATCGGATGTGCTGACAAGGCAAAGCTCCTCGATGAGGACGGACAGCTTCCAAACATCAAGCAGGCACTTCTTGCAGATGCTATTGCAACATCAGCAGGAGCTGTACTTGGAACATCTACAACAACAACATTCGTAGAGAGCTCAGCAGGTGTTGCTGAGGGTGGTAGAACAGGACTTTCATCAGTTGTAACAGGATTCCTTTTCCTTGTTTCAATTTTCCTTGCTCCTGTATTTACAACAATCCCTGGATTTGCAACAGCTCCAGCCCTTATTTTCGTTGGATTCCTTATGGTATCTGCTGTAGTAGACATTGATTTCAACGACCTCACAGAGGCTGTTCCAGCATACCTTGCACTTATCGCTATGCCACTTATGTATAGCATTTCAGAGGGTATCGCTGTTGGATGTATCTCATATGTAGTAATTAACCTTGTATGTGGCAAGGCAAAGAAAATCACACCACTTATGTACATCCTTGCAATCCTCTTCGTACTTAAGTATGTATTCCTGTAAAATGAATATTAGATAAGAAAAGACAAAATCTCTCTCAGGTTATCTGGGGGAGATTTTTGTAATGTAACCAGAAAAGTTGACCGTGACTGATTTGGCTGGTATATAATAAAAGCTGATAATAACAGTAAAATTAGGTATTGAGATACTGCATGATTTAATATATAATACATTCAAAGCAATCATTTTCTTAAACGAGCAAGCAATGAGTTACAGAGCTGTATTTGTAATAAGGTGCGCAGAGTACCCTAATCATTGTTATGCGTTAACAAATCTATAGTACAATTTTAATATCCTGAAAATCT